>JACQOI010000184.1 GCA_016202615.1 Betaproteobacteria bacterium | reverse complement strand
GGGCGGTCCGCGAGCACCCGCAAAACGGGGAAGACCTCCGGCTGCCGCTGGACTTCGTCGATGACGACCAATCCGCGCAGCGGCGCGAGTGCCGTCATCGGTTGCGCGAGCCGCGCGGCGCCGGCGGGGTCTTCGAGGTCGAAGTATTCGGCCTCCGAGCCGCCCGCGATAGCGTGCGCGAGCGTTGTCTTACCGCACTGGCGTGGCCCGAGCAGCGCGACGACGGGGTTAGCCCGCAGCGCGGCGCGTACACGCGCGGCAAGGGCCGCGCGATCGATCTGGGTGGCCATGATCATTGCATTTTGAACAGGTATCGCTCAAAATGCAAGATCTGGAGGAGGCCCCATGCCCGAGCAGCGTGAACTTCCGCTGACCTTCCCCGAGCTCGCCCCGGAAGCGCCCCTGATTCCGGTGCGCATGGTGAACGAGTACGTCTACTGTCCGCGCCTCGCCTATCTCGAATGGGTGCAAGGCGAGTTCGCGCACAGTGCCGATGCTGTCGATGGCGCGATCAAGCACAAGCGCGTCGATAAGAAAAGCGGTAATCTTCCGGAGCAGCCCGACGAAGCGGAAAAAATCCATGCGCGCTCGGTCGCGCTGAGCTCGATGCGGCTCGGCATCACGGCCAAGCTCGATCTGGTCGAGGGTGAGGGCAGCACCATGCTGAGTGCCCCTGCGTTGCGCGAGTGCTTCCGGCGCAACATCTCGGTGAGCTGGCACACCTACGGCGGGTGGTTTGTCGGGCACACAATCGGTACCGGCCACCACAACGTCGAGACGCGGACGTTTCAACACCAAGCGAGCTTCGATCCGAAACGATGTCTGCAATTGGCGCGAGGCTGGGTCGCCGCGAAGATCGCCAATTGCCGCACGCTGCTGCGCCGGAACTGGCGCGGCAAGTCCGAATTCGAGGGAGCGGACACGGTGGATGATGCCGGCGAGGCGGACGTGGCACCCGCCGGTGGGCAGGCGCCGCCTGAATTGCTGATCGCGCTAAGGGAAGACGCGGCGCACGCGACCAAGGCGGTGTCGATAGAGGTGCTGCTGGGCGTGGAAGGCGCGGCGGCGAACCGGTATTTCCAGAATTTCAGCGCGTTGCTCAAGAGCGATACCGATCCGACGACGAGCTTCGACTTCATGGGACGCAACCGCCGGCCGCCGAAGGATCCGGTCAATGCGCTGTTGTCGTTTGCATACGCGATGCTGACGCGCGAGTGGACGATCACGCTGTCGGCGGTGGGATTGGATCCCTACCGGGGGTTCCGTATGAAAACAATTATTTTCCGAGGCACGCGTGCCTCGGCCTCATTGAAGCCAACTTAGCCGGCGGGATCATGCTGGAGTTGGTTAGTGAATTTTCCGCGGCACGCTCACGCAAGCGTTCCCCGCGCGCGGGATGAACCGCGCCGTCGGTGGGATGCCCAGGTGTCCCAGGAGCACGTTTCGAAATGACGGCGGCGCGAATGACCCGTCTGCTCGGTTCCACCTGCAGGCGAGGCGCCTGCGCTACAACCGAGTGTCGATCGCGACCGGGAATCGCCTTATTTCGAAATGCGCTCTGAGTCATTAGCCGTGCCCCAAACGAGCGCGGGCCTTGGCGTCGGCCGACCCCCGGACGAGTCATTTTCCGGTACGCCGGTAAATAAATTCGCTATTTCCCCTTTTTGCCTGTATAGTGCGCGCACCTCGAAGCAACTCAAGTTGCATGAATTCGAGTTGCATCTGTCCCTGACCCCTCCGTTTTCAGCTTCCTTCTCCGAATAGCTGCTTCCGCCACGGTTAGCGACGATACCCGTGCGCTGGCGGCGTTTGCTTGCGCGTTTGTTTTGCTTTGTTGCACCTTTTAGAAAGTTTTGTTGATGTCATTCGAATCTCTGAATCTGGACCCCGCCATTCTGCAGGCGCTGACCGCATCCGGTTATACCGAGCCGACGCCGGTGCAGGCGAGGGCGATACCCGAAGCGATTGCCGGCCACGATCTGATGGTCTCGGCGCCGACCGGCACCGGCAAGACGGCGGTATTTGTGCTGCCCGCGCTGCAGCGCCTGGCGCAACCTTCCGCCAAACCCGGCCGCGGCCCGCGCATGCTGGTACTGACGCCGACGCGCGAGCTCGCGCTACAGGTCACCACCGCGGTCGAGAAGTACAGTAAGTTCATGCCGCGTGTGCGCACCGGCACGGTGCTCGGCGGGATGCCATATCCGAAGCAGCGCAGGCTGCTCGAATCGCCGCTCGACATTCTGGTCGCGACCCCCGGGCGGCTCATCGATTTCATCGACCAGGGCAAGGTTGATTTCTCGCGCCTCGAATTGCTGGTGCTCGATGAGGCCGACCGCATGCTCGACATGGGCTTCATCAAGCCGGTGGAAAGAATTGCCGGCGCGACCCCCGCCGCACGCCAGACGATGCTGTTCTCGGCAACGCTCGACGGCGGCATCGCGACGCTCGCCAAACGCCTGCTCAAGCAGCCGAAGCTGATCGAAGTCGAGGCGACCCAGGCGAACCACGACAATATCGAGCAGCGCCTGCACTACGTCGATGACGGCAGCCACAAGCACCGCCTGCTCGACCATTTGCTGCGCGACGTGGAGATCGATCAGGCGATCGTGTTCACCGCGACCAAACGCGGCGCCGACCGGCTTGCGGGAAAGCTCAGCGACAACGGTCACGCCGCCGCTGCTTTGCACGGCAACATGAATCAGTCGCAACGCAATCGCACGCTCGCGAAGGTGCGCAGCGGTGATGTGCGCGTGCTGGTCGCGACCGATGTCGCCGCGCGCGGCATCGACGTTCTGAGCATCACGCACGTGATCAACTACGATCTGCCGAAGGTGGCCGAAGACTACGTGCACCGCATCGGCCGCACCGGCCGCGCGGGCGCGTCGGGCATCGCGATTTCGTTCGCGGCGCCGGACGAGGCGCACCAGTTGAAGCAGATCGAGCGTTACACCGGCCAGCAGATCGACCGGCACGTCGTGGCCGGGATGGAGCCGAAGCCGCAGTCGCGTCACGGCGCGCCGGGCGGCGAGCGCAAGCGCTACGGCGAGCAAGGCAAACCGCGTTCTTCCAACAACGGCAATACACGCTGGGGCGGCGGCAAGTCGTACGGCGGGAACGGCGGGCGTCAGTCGCGCGATTTCGGCGACCGCAGCCGCGGACGGGGGTAACACCCCGTCTGTTGCACAGCCTCCTCCGGTGAAGAGGGGAGAACGTAGGTCGGCAACCCTTTGCCGACAATTTTTCCTCTTGAAGTTCTCGCACCCGGGCGCAAGCCCTTCTTTAATTTTTCAGGAAGTAACAGACATGAGTAACGGTACCGTTAAATGGTTCAACGACGCCAAAGGCTTCGGCTTCATCACTCCCGATGACGGCGGCAAGGATCTCTTCGCGCATTTCTCCGCGATTCAAGGCAGCGGCTTCAAGAGTCTGCGGGAAACCCAGAAGGTTTCCTACGACGTCACGACCGGCCCCAAAGGCGATCAGGCCACGAACATCAGGCCGCTCGACTGACCAGCGCTTGCCGAACAAAAAAGCCCGGGCAACCCGAATGGCACTTACTTAAGCTGTGGGCAGCGGGAACTCCTGCCCTTCAAGGCCCTTGCGGGGAGAGGCGCGTTGG
>JACQOI010000178.1 GCA_016202615.1 Betaproteobacteria bacterium | reverse complement strand
CGGGGTTTTTTGGTGGGGGACTTTGGCGCCCGCGGCCGCGCCATCATTCCCGCCAACATCAACCATCCGGAAACCGAGCCGATGATCATAGGCCGCAATTTCCTGGTCAAGATCAACGCCAACATCGGCAACTCGGCCATCTCCTCGGGCATTCAGGAAGAAGTCGAGAAAATGACATGGGCGATTCGCTGGGGCGGCGACACGGTGATGGACTTGTCGACCGGCAAGCACATTCACGAGACGCGCGAATGGATCATCCGCAATTCGCCGGTGCCGATCGGTACGGTGCCAATCTACCAGGCGCTCGAGAAAGTCGACGGCAAGGCCGAGGAGCTGACGTGGGAGATTTTCCGCGACACGCTGATCGAGCAGGCCGAGCAGGGGGTCGATTATTTCACCATCCACGCCGGCGTGCGCCTTGCCTATATCCCGATGACCGCGAAGCGCATGACCGGGATTGTCTCGCGCGGCGGCTCGATCATGGCGAAGTGGTGTCTCGCGCATCACCAGGAGTCGTTTCTCTACACGCATTTCGAGGATATCTGCGAGATCATGAAGGCATACGACGTCGCGTTCTAGCTCGGCGACGGCCAGCGACCAGGGTCCGGCTACGACGCCAACGACGAGGCGCAGATCGCAGAACTGAAAACATTGGGCGAATTGACCGATATCGCGTGGAAGCATGATGTACAGGTGATGATCGAAGGGCCGGGCCACGTGCCGATGCAGCTGATCAAGGAGAACATGGACTTGCAGCTCAAGTACTGCAAGGAAGCACCGTTCTACACGCTGGGACCGCTCACGACCGACGTCGCGCCCGGTTACGACCACATCACGAGCGCGATCGGCGCCGCGATGATCGGCTGGTACGGCACAGCGATGCTGTGCTACGTGACGCCAAAGGAGCACCTGGGGCTCCCGGACAAGAACGACGTCAAGGACGGCATCATGGCCTACAAGATCGCCGCGCATGCCGCCGACCTCGCCAAGGGCCATCCCGGCGCGCAGATTCGCGACAACGCGCTTTCCAAGGCGCGCTTTGAGTTCCGCTGGGAAGACCAGTTCAACCTCGGACTTGATCCCGACAAGGCGCGCGAGTTCCACGACGAGACGTTGCCGCAGGAAGGCGCCAAGCTCGCGCACTTCTGCTCGATGTGCGGGCCCCATTTCTGCTCGATGAAAATCACGCAGGACGTGCGCGACTACGCGATGAAGCAGGGCCTCGACGAACAGGCCGCGCTGGCGAAGGGAATGGAAGAAAAAGCGGAAGAGTTCGTGAAAAAAGGCGCGCAGATCTATTCAAAGGCTTGAGCCTGAGCTTCTAATTCGGTGGGCTGCGATTTAACCGCTACAATGGCGGGCGATGGACTTACCGTTACTGCTCAAGGCGCTGATACTCGGCGTGGTCGAGGGGCTCACCGAATTTCTGCCGGTGTCGAGCACCGGCCACCTGATCCTCGCCAGCAATCTGCTCGATTTCAACGACGACAAGAGCAAGGTGTTCGAGATCGTCATCCAGACCGGCGCGATGCTGGCAATCGTCTGGGAATATCGCGCGAAGTTCGCCGGCGTGGTCGCGGGCCTCGCGCGCGACCGCAAGGCACAGCAGTTCGTCATGAATCTGGTGATCGCGTTCGTGCCGGCCGCCGTCTTGGGGCTCGCATTCGGCAACTACATCAAGGCGGTATTGTTCAAGCCGGTACCGGTTGCGATCGCGTTCATCGTCGGCGGCCTCGTCATCCTGTGGGCGGAGCGGCGCGAGCACACGATCACGGTGCAGTCGGTGGACGATATGCGCTGGACGGATGCTCTCAAGGTGGGCTGCGCGCAGGCGTTCGCCCTGATCCCGGGAACTTCACGCTCGGGCGCCACCATCATCGGCGGGCTGCTGTTCGGGCTGTCGCGGCGCGCCGCGACCGAGTTTTCGTTCTTCCTCGCGGTGCCGACGCTGGTCGTGGCCGGCGCGTACGATTTCTACACGAACCGCGCGCTGTTCGACGCCGGCGACATCGGAGTTTTCACGGTCGGAACGGTGGCGGCGTTCGTTTCCGCGTTCCTGTGCGTGCGCTGGCTGCTGCGCTACATCGCGAGCCATGACTTCACGTTGTTTGCGTGGTACCGGATTGCGTTCGGCATCGTGGTGCTCGCGACCGCGTACACCGGATGGGTCAATTGGTCAGCTAATTGACAGTGAGCGGTGAGCGGTGAGCAGTGAACCGCGAACGGCACACTGCATCCAATCTACCGCTTACCGCTTACCGCTTACCGCTTACCGCTTACCGCTTACCGCTTACCGCTTACCGCTTGCCGCTTGCCGCTTACCGCTTACCGCTTACCGCTTACCGCTTGCCGCTTACCGGCTTACCGTCTCAGCTCTGCACCCACGGCAGCCCTGCAGCGCGCCAGCCACCGACGGTGTTGCGGTGGCCGCTCGCATCGCGGTCGCCTTCGAATCCCTCGAGCACGTTATAGCACTGCACTGAACCATTGCGCACCAGGATAGAGCGCAAATTTTTTATTTGCACTAAAATAGTGCGAATCCATTTCCCGACTTGCCAGAATTGACTTATGGCACAATGCCTTTCCCGCGTTCCGGATTGGCATATTTCGTGCTGAATCCAGCGTCCCGGAGTCATCCGTTTCCAATAAATACGCTCAGTTAGGAGAAAACAATGGCGGTAGCCGATGTAATGAAGATGGTCAAAGATAACGAGGTCAAGTTCATCGACTTCAGGTTTACGGACACGCGCGGCAAGGAGCAGCACGTGTCGGTTCCCGTCAAGGCGTTTGACGATGCCAAATTCATTGACGGACATTTTTTCGACGGTTCGTCGATTGCGGGGTGGAAAAGCATCGAGACCTCGGACATGCTGCTGATGCCGGATCCGGACTCGGCGCGCATGGATCCGTTTACCGACGAAGCGGTGCTCAATCTGACTTGCGATGTCGTCGAGCCTTCGGATGGCAAGGGCTACGACCGGGACCCGCGTTCGATCGCGAGGCGCGCCGAAGCCTATCTCAAATCGACCGGCCTTGGTGACACCGCGTACTTCGGTCCCGAGCCCGAATTCTTCATTTTCGATTCGGTGACCTGGAACGTCGACATGTCGGGTTGCTCGGTCAAGATCAAATCGGAAGAAGCGCCGTGGTCCTCCGGCGAGGAATTCGAAGGCGGCAACATGGGTCATCGCGCTCCGGTGAAAGGCGGATACTTCCCGGTGCCGCCGGCGGATACGCTGCAGGACATCCGCAACGCGATCTGTCTCGCGCTCGAACAACAGGGCGTCGAGGTTGAGGTTCACCATCATGAAGTCGCAGCGGCCGGTCAAAACGAGATCGGCACGAAGTTCAACAGCCTTGTCAAACGCGCCGACTGGATGCAGATCCTCAAGTACACGATCTGGATGACGGCCGCTTCGTACGGTAAAACCGCGACTTTCATGCCGAAGCCGATCGTCGGCGACAACGGCTCGGGCATGCACGTCCACCAGTCGGTCTGGAAAGGCGGCCAGAACCTGTTCACCGGCAATGGTTACTCGGGGCTTTCCGAATTCGCGCTGTTCTACATCGGCGGCATCATCAAGCACGCCAAAGCGCTGAACGCGATCACCAATCCCGGCACCAATTCCTACAAGCGGCTCGTCCCCGGCTTCGAGGCACCGATCAATCTTGCCTACTCTGCGCGCAACCGCTCCGCCGCCTGCCGCATCCCGCTGGTAACCAACCCCAAGGCGCGCCGGGTGGAAGTGCGCTTCCCGGACCCGACGATGAATCCTTATCTCGGTTTCACAGCGATGCTGATGGCGGGACTGGATGGGGTTCAGAACAAAATCCATCCCGGCGATCCGATCGACAAAAACATGTATGACCTGCCGCCCGCGCAGGCAAGAAAAGTCCAGCACGTCTGCTCGTCGCTCGACATGGCGCTTGAGCATCTCGATAAGGATCGTGCGTTCCTGACGCGCGGTGGCGTGTTCTCGGATGATATGATCGACGCCTACATGGCGCTCAAGATGGAGGAGATCACCCGCTTCCGCATGACCACCCATCCTGTCGAGTTCGACATGTATTATAGTTTGTAAGCGGTCACCAACACGCTGCGAAACAGGGCGGGCGATCCCCGCCCTGTTTCATTTTGCGCCTTGCCGATGGCGTGGCTGCATTGTAAATTTTGTTTTTCTGACATAGACTTAGTCAAACAATCAGGCTTTGCATTGTCAACTGCTGGCGATACCGTCCGTTGCAATAGAGGCCTACCCCGAGGATCGCGATGAGAATATTGTTGCTGATGGTGCTGGTATTTGCGGTGCAGGTTGCCCACGCCGAGATGTGGAAGTGCGTCGACCAGGACGGCAACACGCGCTATACCAACGTGAAAGCTGATACCAAGGGCTGTAAGGCATTGAATCTGGAGCCGATTAATACCGTCCCGGCGCCCCGTGCGCAGCAAAAACCCGCTAACTTCCCGAGCGTTAACAGCGACACGCAGAGGCGACGCGACGCCGACCGCCGCAGGATCCTGGAGCAGGAGCTGACGCAGGAGCAGCAGCAACTCGAACTGGCGAAAAAACAGCTTGTTGAGCAGAAAGACCTGCGCTTGGGCAATGAGAAGAACTACGCGCGCGTCGAAGAACGCCTCAGGCCCTATGAAGCCAAGGTCCGGCTGCACGAAAGCAATATCGAAAGCCTGAGGAAAGAGCTTTCGAACGTCCGCTGACCAGTGCCCCCACCCTGCAATTACCGCGGGCCGCGCGCCGCCAAGGCCAGGTCTGCAGCACGTTTTTCCACTGGCGCGGTTTTTGCTGCATCAACCTTGTTTGCGTTCTAGATGATGGCTGTAGCAGCTTTGGCAGGACTCGATCTTCTCGCTACGGCAATCGTATTGGTTGACCGGGAATTGACCGTGCGCTACGCCAACCCCGCCGCCGAAAATCTGTTTGAGCTGAGCAGCAAGGGCTTCGTGGGACACTCCGTGACCGAAATATTTGAGGAAGGCATGCTCGACGCCGCAATCGAGTATGCGCGTTCCAACCATTGCAGCTATACCGAGCACGATCTCCGGATCGGCGCATTGGGGCACGGCAAGCTGCACCTGAGCTGCACTGTTTCCCCGGTCGAGCTCGAAGGCTGGGTCGGGCGTTCCGCTAACGGGTCGCAGGGGCGCGCGGACTCGTTAGTGGCGAAAAACCCCCATCCCCATCCCAGCCTTCCCCTTGAAGGGGAAGGTGAGTCGAGCCGCATTGCGGGCTCGCAGGCTCCACCCGTTTGCGGGAAGCGCGCCACAGCCCCTGCTCCCGCAAACGGGCGTTCCGCTAACGGGTCGCAGGGGCTGCTTCTCGAATTCCGCCACATCGAGCAGCAGCTCAGGATTGCGCGCGAGGAGCGCCTGCTCGACCAGAGCCAGGCCGATCGCGAGCTGATCCGCAATCTCGCGCACGAGATCAAGAACCCGCTCGGCGGCATTCGCGGCGCGGCGCAATTGCTCGATCACGAGCTCGAGCGTCCCGCCTTGCACGAATACACGCAGGTGATCATGAAGGAGGCTGACCGCCTGCAGTCGCTGATGGACCGCCTGCTGACGCCGCACCGGCTGCCGCAGCTGGCGTCGCTCAACATTCACGAGGTGCTCGAGCGCGTACGGAGCCTCATCCTGGCCGAGTATCCGCAGGGCATCACGATCGGCCGCGACTACGATACCAGCGTGCCGCTGCTGACGGGCGACAAGGAGCAGATGATCCAGGTGGTGCTAAACGTCGTGCGCAATGCGGCGCAGGCGATGCATGGCAGCGGAGAAATTACACTGCGCAGCCGCGTCGCACGCCAGGTCACGCTCGCGCGCAAGCGCTACAGGCATGCATTGGAGCTGCAGATCAGCGATACCGGGCCCGGCATTCCGGAAGACATGCGCGAGCGCATTTTTTATCCGCTGGTGTCGGGCCGCGAAGGCGGCAGCGGGCTGGGACTCACGCTGGCGCAGACATTCGTCACCCAGCACGGCGGCACGATCACGTTCGAAAGCCAGCCGGGCCACACCACTTTCACGCTGCTGCTGCCGATCGAAGGGACGGGAATATGAAACCGGTCTGGATCATCGATGACGATCGCTCGATCCGCTGGGTGTTCGAGAAAGCGCTGACGCGAGAAAAAATCGCATTCAAGACTTTCTCCTCGGCCGATGAGGCGCTCGGCGTGCTCGCCAGCGAAACGCCGCAGGTCATCGTCAGCGACATCCGCATGCCCGGTGAATCGGGGCTCGAGTTGCTGCAGCAAGCGAAAGAGCGCTATCCGTACCTGCCGGTCATCATCATGACCGCTTATTCCGATCTCGAAAGCGCGGTCGCGGCGTTCCAGGGCGGCGCTTATGAATATCTGCCGAAGCCGTTCGACGTCGACCACGCAGTCGATCTGATCCGGCGCGCGCTGGAAGAAAGCATACGCCAGGACGATGCGGTCGAAACGTCCGAGGCGGCGCCGGAGATTCTCGGCCAGGCGCCGGCGATGCAGGAGGTTTTCCGCGCCATTGGTCGGCTGTCGCAGTCGCACGCGACGGTGCTGCTGACCGGCGAGTCAGGCACCGGCAAGGAGCTGGTGGCGAGCGCGCTGCACCGCCACAGCCCGCGCGCGGCGAAGCCGTTCATCGCGATCAACACCGCGGCGATCCCAAAAGACCTGCTCGAGTCCGAGCTGTTCGGCCACGAGCGCGGCGCATTCACCGGCGCCCAGACCATGCGGCGCGGGCGCTTCGAGCAGGCCGACGGCGGCACGTTGTTCCTCGACGAAATCGGCGACATGCCGGCCGATCTGCAGACGCGGCTGCTGCGCGTGCTGTCCGACGGCCAGTTTTACCGCGTCGGCGGACACCAGCCGATCAAGGCGAACGTGCGGGTGATCGCGGCCACGCACCAGGATCTCGAGGCTCGCGTCAAGCAGGGGTTGTTCCGCGAAGACCTGTTTCACCGGCTCAACGTGATCCGCTTGCGCTTGCCGCCGCTCAGGGAGCGGCGCGAGGATATACCGCTGCTGGTCAAGCACTTTCTCGCCAAGAGCGCGCGCGAGCTTGGCGTCGAGGCGAAACGGCTATCGGAGCCGGCGCTGAAATTCCTCTCGGCGCAGGATTTCCCGGGCAACGTGCGCCAGCTCGAGAACCTGTGCCACTGGCTTAACGTGATGGCGGCGGGGATCAACGTCGAGGTCACGGACCTGCCATCGGAGCTGCGCGTCAACGCGGATGCCGCGGCCGAGCAGAACTGGACCGGCGCGCTCGAACGCGAAGTTGCAAATGCGTTCAATCGCGGTGAATCAAAATTGATGGACGTGCTCAGACCTCAATTCGAGAAGGCGCTGATTACGCGCGCGCTCGCCCACGCCGGGGGCCGCCGCATCGAGGCCGCGCAACTGCTCGGACTCGGCCGCAATACGCTGACGCGTAAAATCCAGGAACTCGGCCTCGACGCCGATAAGGGCGGTGAACGGTAAACGGTGAATAGTGAACAGTGAACGGTGGATCGTGAAGCGTCGAGCGACACAGGGTTTTTCCCGTTTACCATTCGCTATTCGGCGCCTTTCTGCGGGCCGATGATGCGCAGGTCGCGTATGGTCAGGCTGCGTTGAGTATAGCTGAACATCGTATCGTTGCTGCTGACTCGCTTGAAAGTAAACTGCACCCCGCCACCCTTGCTTTGCGCGTCGGACAGGCGCTTGAACAGCTGATCGAAGTCCTCGACTTTCTCGCCGTCAATCGCTTCCAGTAAGTCGGATTTTCCGACTTCCTGCGATTCGCCGATCGAGCCCGGCTCGACGTGGTGCACCATGAAGCCGCGCACACGGATTTCATCGGCGTCGCGGAAAGTGACCGGGCCGAACAGCACCCCCGAAGCGTAAACGCCGCGCTGCGCGAGCACGCGCGGCATGGGCGGTTTGCTGGCGTTGATGACCAGCTCCTGGCTGTTGCGCAGCACCTTGATGCCGCTTGTATCGAAGCGCCCGCGCAACGCATGCAGCAGCTGCGTCTCGTTCTCGATCCTGTCCGCGATCCCGACTACTTCCTTGATGACGTCGCCGGGCTGCAACTGCAGAGCGCCTGAGGCGGCGTAACTGCGCGCCACCTTGAGCACTTTGCGGCTGTCGACGTCCTGAAAATAGACCAGGCCGAGATCGGGGGGCGACGGATCCCGGCCGTCCCGCAGCAGCTGCAGGATGCGGCACGCATACTTCATCGCCACCGCGAAGTTGGTGTTCTGCGCGCCGCGGATGCTGGCGGTGTTGATGCCGACGATCCTGCCGCTTCCCAGGCTGATCAGCGGGCCGCCCGAATTGCCGGCGTTGATCGGCGCGTCGGTCTGCAGCAGCTCGGTGCGGTATTTCGCGGTGACGCCGGAGATGATGCCGCGCGTGCCGGTGAACTGCAGCCGCCACGGATGGCCGAACGCGCCGACCGGGTGGCCGACCAGCGGCAGCCCGCCGCAGTCGAGCTGCGGCGGGTCCACGCCCCGCGTGTCGACCCGCTCGTTGACCCTGATCAGCGCGAGATCGAGGTAGGGATCGACGTAGATTTTGACGGCCTCGCTGAAATCCTGGCCGTGGAACGCGAGCTCGACGCGCGACGGCGAGCGCGACACCACGTGCGCGTTGGTCATCACCCAGCCGCGCGCGGCGTCGACCAGGAAGCCGGCGCCGAAGCCCGAGCCCTTGCGGTCGCCGTCGAACGGCACCGGCACGGTGGTCTTGATCTGCACCGTGTATTTGAGCGCGTTCCTGAAAATCTCCTCGCTGGTATCGGCGCGCGCGGCCGACGCGACCGCCAGCGCGGCCGCGGTCAGCGCCAGGAGTGATATGCAATATCGGTTATGCATTGGGGGGTGGATGATCGGCGGAAGCCCATTTTACCCAAGCCGAGCGCGGACGGAAGCGGCTACAACTCAAGGTCGGCGATGACCGGCGCGTGATCGGACGGTCGCTCTGCTTCGCGCGGCTCGGTATCGATGGTGCAGGAACGGCAGGTGCGGGCGAGGCTCGCGCTCAGCAGGATGTGGTCGATGCGCAGCCCCATCCTGCGCTTGAACGCGTTCATGCGGTAATCCCACCAGGTGAATGACTGCTCGGGCTGGTCGAACAGGCGGAATCCGTCTTTGAGCCCGAGCGCGAGCAGATCCTGAAAAGCCTGGCGTTCCGGCGCGCTGAACAGCACCTGGCCCTCCCACGCCTCGGGATCGTGCACATCGCGCTCTTCGGGTGCGATGTTGAAATCGCCGACCACCGCGAGCCGCGGGTTCGCGGCGAGCTCCCCCCTGAGCCATGCGGTGGCCGCAGCGAGCCAATCGAGCTTGTAGCGGTATTTGTCGGAATCGACGCTCTGGCCGTTGGGCACGTAAAGGCATATGACGCGCAATCCGCCGATGCTGGCCGCGAGCACGCGTTTCTGCGGGTCGCTGAAGCCCGGGATTCCGGCCAGCGCTTCGCGTGCCGCATGGCGCGTGAGAATCGCGACCCCGTTATAGGTTTTCTGACCGCTGAACAGAACCTCATAGCCTGCAGTGCGCAGGTCCTGCGTGGGAAAGTTCGTGTCCACGAGCTTGGTTTCCTGCAGGCAAAGGACATCCGGCTGGTGCGACTTCAGCCAGTCGAGGACCTGCGGCAGGCGGACTTTGAGCGAGTTGACGTTCCAGGTCGCGAGCCGCATTAACGACTACTTGGCGGGCGGGGTGGCAGTCGGCTTGGCGCCCGGGACCGCGGTGCTCGGGTAGCCCGCCGCATCCAGCGCGGCGTCCCAGTCGGAGGCGAGATAGCCTTTGAGGGTTTTTAACTGGCCGACCACCAGCAACGGCACTTCCATGCCGCCGCCGGTGAGCTTCTTGAAGGTTTCCATTTCTTCCGGTTTTTGCGGGTTCTTTTCGCTAAACGGGATGCCCCGCTTGGCGAGGTGCGCGCGCGCGGTCTTGCATACCTCGCCGCAATCGGTCACGTACAGCGTGACCGGGAAGTTCTTGACTGCCTGCTGCAGACTGTAGGCCGGGCCGCTGGTCTCAATCACGTTGGTACCGAGACGTCTTTGCTGAACTTGTTTGACGTTGGCCGGCGGTGGTTGCTGGGTGTACTGTTTGACGCCCTTCTCGTCGACCCACTCATAGAACTGCGCGGCATGCGCTGTCGCCGCGATTCCGAGCAGGGCCACTATCATCGATGATTTCATGTTGGAGATCCTTCGTCGTGCAAAATTGTTTAAATCTAGCATAACGCACCCGAAGCCGGTAGGGATTACATCACGTAGCAACCATACCACTGTGACGTAGCAAAGCATCTATCTTCGGCTCGCGGCCGCGGAAAGCAACGAACGATTCGAGCGCCGGGCGGCTGCCGCCGACGGCAAGGATTTCGTCGCGGAAGCGGCTGCCGGTCGCCGCATCGAGCACGCCGCGCTCCTCGAACAGGCTGTAGGCGTCGGCCGACAGCACCTCGGCCCACTTGTAGCTGTAATAGCCGGCCGCATAGCCGCCGGCGAAAACGTGCGTGAAGCTGTGGGCGAAACGGTTGAACGCGGGTGGGAATATCACTGCGACCCGGCGCCGCACTTCATCGAGCAATTCAGCTACCGACTTGCCTGCGTGCGGGTCGAAATCGTAATGCAGATGCATGTCGAACAGCGAAAATTCGATCTGGCGCAAGGTCTGCAGGCCGCTCTGGAAATTTTTCGCGGCGAGCATCTTGGCGAACAGCGCGCGCGGCAATGGCGTGCCGGTGTCGACATGGCGCGTCATCGGCGCGAGCACGTCCCATTCCCAGCAGAAATTTTCCATGAACTGGCTCGGCAGCTCGACCGCGTCCCACTCGACGCCGTTGATGCCGGAGGCACCGAGCTCTTCGATGCGCGTCAGCAAATGATGCAGCCCGTGGCCGAACTCGTGGAACAGCGTGATCACCTCGTCGTGCGTGAACAACGCCGGTTTGCCGCCGACCGGCGCGGCGAAGTTGCAGGTGAGATACGCGACCGGCGTTTGGATGCCGCTCGTGATGCGCCGGCGCGTGATCGCGTCATCCATCCACGCCCCGCCGCGCTTCGACGGCCGCGCGTAGAGATCGATATAGAACTGGCCGACCAGCCTGTTCTCGCGGTCACGGATACTGAAAAAGCGCACGTCGGGATGCCACCTGGGCGCGCCGTCGGGCGCTATCGTGAGGCCGTACAGCGTTTCGATCAGCCGGAACATGCCGGGCAGCACGCTGGTTTCGGGAAAATACTGTTTGACTTCCTGGTCGGAGAACGCGTACCGCGCGGCCCGCAATTTCTCCGACGCGTAGGCGATGTCCCATGCCTCGAGCTCGGGGAGCGCCAGCTCCTCACGCGCGAATTGCTTCAGCTCGGCGAGATCGCGCTCGGCGTACGGTCTGGCTCTGGCGGCGAGCTCGTTCAGAAACTGCAGCACCTGTTGCGGCGACTCGGCCATTTTCGGCTCGAGCGAATACTCGGCGAAACTGGCGAAACCGAGCAATTGCGCGAGTTCGCGGCGCAGCGCGACGATCTCGGTGATCAGCGCGGTATTATCCCATTCCTGGTTGCCGAATTCGGCGGCGCGCGTGGAATAGGCGCGATAAATCAGTTCGCGCAGGACGCGGTCATCGGCATACTGCATCACCGGCAGGTACGATGGCGCGTGCAGCGTGAGTTTCCACCCCGGCTTGCCGTCCCGCTGCGCCGCCTCGCGCGCCGTCTGCACGACGTCTGCCGGGATTCCCGCGAGCCCGGATTCGCTCTCGACGTAATGCGCAAACGCATTGGTGGCATCGAGCAGGTTGTCGGAAAAGCGCGATGACACTGTGGAAAGTTTCTCGCGGATCGCCAGAAAGCGCGCCTTTTTTTCGGCGGGTAATTCGGCGCCGCCAAGCCGGAAATCGCGCAGTTCGTGGTCGATGATCGCGCGCTGTGCGCGGTTGAGGCGCGCGAAATCCGGCGCCGCCCTGAGCTGCTTGAATTTTCCGAACAACCCCTGGTTCTGGCCGAGCTCGGTGTAGTACTGCGTGATCTTCGGCAGGTTCGCGTTATAAACTTCGCGCAGCTCCGGGCTGTTCATCACCGCGTTGAGATGGCCGACTTGGCCCCACGCGCGGTGGAGTTTTTCGTTGGCGTCCTCGAGCGGCGCTACAAAATTTTCCCAGGTCGGTGCGCCGTCGAAGGCGGCCAGCTGTTCGATCAGCGCGCGGTTTGCCTCAAGCAGTTCGTCGACTGCGGGCGTGACGTATTCAGGCTTGAACGCTTCGAAGCGCGGCAGCCCGGAGAGGTCGAGCACTGGGTTAGTAGCGGTCAGCATTCAGCGGTCAGCGGTCAGCATTCAGCGGTCAGCGGTCAGCGGTCAGCGGTTGGATTGATT
>JACQOI010000177.1 GCA_016202615.1 Betaproteobacteria bacterium | reverse complement strand
TCCGGATTTCCTCAGCGCTCCGCTCGCCCGCAACCGCCGTCCCCGGCATCAAGTGTTTCCCCTTCGCCAGCCCGCCGACAAGCACGGGCTCGTAGCCGATCTCGCGAATCAACCGCGAAGCCACTTCCACCGCCTTTGCATCGTCCCCCGCGATCGGCATCCCCACGCGCCCTGGCTCCTGATACGCCGAACCCATACGCGCAGCGCCGATGGCATTGAAGGCGCGCACCAGGCGAGCCCCAGGCAACAGCTCCGCCGAAGCAAGCCCGGCGCCTTTCTCCCGTGCCCACTTGGCGACCTCCCCATCCCGCCCGATGAACGGATTGCAGGTGTCGATCACCACCTTGCCCTTCAGCAAACCCGCCAGGTCCTTTCCGACCGAGGGCAGCGCGTGATAGGGAACCGAAACCATCACGACTTCCCCGAAAGCAGCGGCCTCGCGCGGCGTCCCGGCACGCGCACCCCCGCCGAGCCGCGCAGCGAGCGCTTTATCGTTCTCGAGGGTGCGCGAGGAGAACATGACTTCGTGCCCGGCCTTCACCCAGACCGCGCCGATCGCGCTGCCGACCCGCCCCGAGCCGACGATGCCGATCTTCATTTTTTCGGCGCCAGACGCAGGCAAGGGCAGGCCGCCAACCGCTAGAACAGCCCCGGCAACGACGAGGAACTCACGACGATTCCTTTTCATGGCAATCCCTCCACCAGTTCGATCATCCGCTTCCTAAGCCCCGCATCCGGCAGCCGGCCCACCGCAGCACCCATGTTGTCCGCCATGTTGGCCGGCCGGCTGGTGGCGGGCGTGATGGCCGTCACCGCCGGATGGCTCGCCACGTATTTGAGGAAGAACTGGGCCCAGGAGTTCGCGTCGAATTCGCGCGCCCAGTCGGGCACCGCGCGTCCCTTCACGCGCTGCCAGAGCCGCGTGCGGCCGAAAGGCGCATACACGAGGACGGCGATGTCCTTGTCGCGAGCGAGCGGCAGGATCGTCTCCTCGGCGTGGCGCTCGTCGATGGCGTAATCGGTGCCGATGAAGTCGAGCGGCTCGTTTCGCATGAGCTGCACCAGATCGTCGTACTGGCGCTCGACGGTGGTGGTCACCCCGATGTAGCGAACGCGGCCCTTCTCCTTGTATTCCCTCAGGATGGGAAGTTGTGTACGCAGGTCGCCCATGTTGTGCACCTGGACGAGGTCGATCACCGTTTTGCCGCTCCTGTGAAAGGACGTCTCGAGCTGGCGGCGCGCCGCGGCAGGATCGGCAGACCCGCCGCCCCAACCCGCGACGTTCAGCTTCGTCGCCCAGAAGAGCTGCTTCGTGATGCCGAGCTCCTGCGCGATGCGCCCGGCCACTTCTTCGGAGGCGCCGTAGGCCGGCGCGGTGTCGAACACGGTGCCGCCGAGCTCCGCCATCTTTCCGAGCACGGCGCGCAGCGCCGAAACGTCTTCGCTGCGCGCGACCCGGGCAAAAGTGGCCGAGCTGCCCAGGCCGACGATCGGCAGCCGCTCGCCGCTGGAGGGGATCGCCCGCGTGATGAGCCTGGCTTCGCTCGCCAGCACCAAGCGGGGATCGAGGGCCAGCATCCCGCCGGCGCCCGCCATCCGCTGCAACCATTCCCTACGCGTAATCATGCAGGAGCTCCTTCGGTCCGTTCAGTACCCTGGGCCCGCGCGCGCTGCGCATGGCCCAGCCATATCCCGAGCGCCATCCACGCCGCAGCGAGCGGCACCGCGACGGTGGCGAGCGCGGCCAAACCCATCCCCAGCCGCCCCAGCAGCCCCTCGGTCTGCGCGCCGACGACGTCTCCGGCGCGATAGACGAAGGTGTCGATGAACGCCTTCGCCTTGTAGCGGTCGGCGCGCGGCACGACGGTGAACAGCGTCTCGCGCGAAGGCCGCATGATGCCGCGCTGCACGGCGCGGAACGTCGCCTCGAACGCGACCAGCGCCGCGATCGAGCCGGCGATGGCAAGGCCGACAAAACCCAGCGCCACCGTGACCGGCAGCAGCGCCAATGTCACCGACACCCCGAGCCGCCTCATCAGGTGCCCGGTGACGACCGCCTGCAGCAGGAGCGTCGCCACCTGTGTGATCATGTCGATGCGCGCGAACATCGCGGTGCGCATGTCGATGTTGGTGCCGAGCGCGGCCACCATCTGCAGGCGCGTGAAGTAGAGAAACGTGACCATCACCGCGAGGATCAGCACGTACGCGCAGATGGCGAGAAGATAGGGCGAGCGGAACACCGCCTGCAATCCCTCCCAGGCAACGCCGCCGATCAGCGATTCCTCGGCCGGCGCGTGGCCTTCCTCCGGTCGCAGCCGCGCGAGCCACGCAGCCGCGGCGAGCGCCAGCACGAGGAACCCGGCGGCGACCAGCAGCAGCGCCGGCGTGCCGAGCGGCTTCGCGAGCTGGCTCGCGAGCCACGGGCCGAAGATCGCGCCCAGCGTCCCGCCCACGGCGATGGCGCCGAACAGGCGCTTCGCCTGCTCCAGCGAAAAGCGGTCCGCCATCAGCGCCCAGAACAGCATCACCGCGAACAGGTTGAACACGCTGAACCACACATAGAACACCTGGCCGCTCCTCTGGCCGACGCTCTGGGGCGCGAGGGCGAGCAGCGAATAGAACGCGACCAGGCCGAAGGCGAAGAAGAGGTAGGTGGCGTTGACGAAGATGAGGCGCCGGAAACGGCTCACCAGCCAGCCGAAGATCGGGTTGACCAGCAAAGTGACGACGACGGTGCCCATGAAAAGCCACCGCAGCGCCTCGATGCCGCGCTGCATGCCGAGCGCCTCGCGCGCCGGGCGCACGACCATCAGCGCGGTGAGCACGCAAAAGAAGAACAATCCCGCCACCAGGGCCGGCCCGAGCTCCTCGCGGCGGATGTTCGAAAAACGTTGCAGAAGGGCGCTCATCCTGTCCTGCCGCCCGCTCGACGCGAAATTGCCAGCATCCTCCCATGAGTCAGCCTGGCCTGCACCCATATCCAACCGCTCGAGGGCGCATTAGGCCGGGGGGTCTGCGAGGAACGTGGTGGTCATGTCTCTCCTCCTCCGTGGCCCATGGGCCGCAAGGAGAGAGACACCCCGATTATGCCGGATCAATCAACTGCCGCTCTGGCTGTTCAGGTAGGGGAGAACGCCGAGGTGCTGGATCAACTCGGCATAATCCGGGACCCGGCATTATCCTGTCATGCTGGGCCCCGCATAAGCGGCACACCTATGCGAGCCTGCTCCTCGCGGCCGGCGCGCCGATCACCTACGTGAGCGCCCAGCTCGGGCACGCGAATCCCACGACGACGCTCCGGTACTAGGCGAAGTGGATCCCGGGCAAAGGACGGCGGTGGGTGGACCTGCTGGATCGCGTCATCGGGACCATCCGCGATCGGTTCCAATCTTGGAACCATGCTTGGAACCAGAATCAAGCACTTAGACGAATCGGGGGTCTCCAGTGCTCTGGAAACCCCCGATCTGATTGGTGGGCCGTCACGGACTCGAACCGTGGACCCGCTGATTAAGAGGCCAAACTCGCAGGCAACGCCAGATCACACGGACGCGCCAAGTACGCAGCAACTTGAACTTTGGCCCGAGCTATAGTGCGGCTGACTTCGCCTGTGTGTATTCGCGTCGGGCACCAGTTGGGCACCAATTCTATGCCGAGCGTGTCGTTCATTCCCTTCTCTCACTTGTCGGGGTTGATCGAGCGGAATTAGGGCCGCAGGTTCTGAAGTAGGCGCCGGTATGACCCGCCCTGGTCGGTTGGCCTTGACTTGCTCTGAGTCGGTCCCCACCCGCTTCTTGAGAGTCGATTGCCAACGGGAAAAGATTACATCATGATGTTATGGGTATTGTGCGCCTAGGTCCTGCACCGACGGCCTACGAGATGCGGTTACGTCAAGTAGACCGTCAGAAGTAAGTTGGTCTCCGTAGAAATGGTCTGACCAACTCGATTGGTGGGCTGGCGAAGATTCACCAGCCCCTGTGTCGCTCTCGGCTCCGAGAGCGTTGGAGACTGCGAGGCTATGAACCACTCGCTAGATTTCCTAAGACCCAATCCCAAGATGAAGACGGTCAGAACCAGTTTGTATGGGGATCAACTTTTCTCTCTGTGGGAAATGGAGATCCTCCACACCCCGACTTTGCAGAGACTCTACGACCTCAAGCAACTAGGCTTTGCGGATCGCGTCTTTCCCGACGCTGTCCATTCACGCTTCAACCACGCCCTTGGTGTTGCGCATCTGGCGGAGCAGATGACCAAACAACTCGTCAACTGGCTCCGCTCCCCCGATGCCGGACTAGCCCTTTCCTATGCTGATACTGCCTTCGCCCATGAACAGCAAATTTCGACCACGGATTTCGCTAACCTCGTCGAATCACGGCTAGGCGTCGTCCGGCTGGTAGGTATTCTTCATGATCTCACCCACGCGGCATATGGCCATACTCTTGAGGACGAGATTCACGTACTTCCTGAGAAACATGATGACTCACGTCGTCAGGTTCGTTTCTTCAATACGCTCGTGGCGCAACTTGTCATCATCTGGTCTGTCGAACTCGGTCTCCGCGAACCAGACACCGCCCTCCTCGAAGATCTTCGCCGCCTCGCGCCGCCCGAATCAATCCTCCTTGAATACATCGAGGAGGTTTCTGATGCTCTCCCGCCAGCCGAGCGCCACCGACTCGCCCGCTACCTCAGAGACCTCGAGCTCGCCTTTCATGCTCTACTCCACATCGAGTACCTCCACAGCGCGAGCCCAGTGCCGCCGGATACCTCGGGCCTCGTCATCGCCAAGATCATTCCTGTACTTGATCCCGAAGTTGGCCCTGTCGATTTCGTTGTTCACCGGGACGCCGTCCTCGTGGACATTGTGGGAAACACGATCTGCGCTGACTTGCTCGACTACGCACATCGCGACTCTACAAACGCTGGTCTGCGCGTGCAGTTCGACGCCCGCTTGCTTCGCTATGTAGTCGCAGTTTCCGTAGCTGGTCCCCTGTCGCCAAGTCGGCAGCCTTGTATCAGACTTGCGATTCAGTTCTTCACCAACAAGATGCGCTACGATGTACTCTCAGAAATGAGCGGTATTCTCAAAGCACGGTATCTGATCTCGGAACGCATCCTGTTTCATCCGACTAAGTGCGCCGCAGGAGCGATGCTCGGAACGGCGGTTCAACTTCTGGGCCTTCAGTCACTGCCGCCTTGGATGCAGGCCCTTGGTGACAGCGACTTCCTCACCCTGCTCACTCAAACCGCAATAGATCTAGAACGCGCGTGTGAGCGTATTCTCGCGGGAACCACTGCCCCAGATGACACCCTAGATTCGATCTTGCAGCGTCTTTGGCCCCTTGATGAGCGTAAACGCGAGCTTGTAAGCATCTGCGGCAAGGGTGCGCTTGGTCATCACAACGTAGCTGTTGCTGCTCTCAAGGGGAGCCTGCCCGACCTTTCTAGCAGGGCTGCGGCTGCGCGGTTAGTTCTTTGGCGATTGTCGGCGCGACGATTTCCGAAGCTCGTCTATCGTCTTCGCAGCGAGATCATGCACTCTGGCGGATTGAGCGCTGATGACCTCTCCGCGAAGTACATTGACCGAACTCAGTGCTACACTCTGGAGAGGCGCGTCGAGGCCCTCTGCCATCTCCCTCTTGGATCCGTCTTCGTCCACTGCCCTCGCCGAAACACAACGATGAAAGTGGCCGAAGCTCTCGTTGTGGGCTCGGATCTGACTCGTGTCGCTCATTTCCGTGATGTCACCGCTGTCTGCGGAGAGGGTCTGGGTCCTTACCAGGAAGAGATCAAAGCAGTGGAAAAAATGTACGGGGCAATTTGGCAGCTTCATGTCTACCTCGATAGTCCTCACCTCCTGAAGCAGCGCTTGGTCGCCAATGCTTTGGAGCGTGAGATCGGTTTTCCGAACGACAGGCTTCTCCTGTCCGAGCTGGAGACTTCGGAACCAACGAGCGCGTACGACTTACTCGCCACCGAGTTGAGAGATGATGTCGCGATCACTCTTCTCCCCGAGGTCATCAGCAAGTTGGATGAGACGGTCCGATTTAGACTAGAAGCGGAGCCCCGTTCAGTCGTTCGCCATGCGATTCAAGATGTCGTCGCCGCCAGCTTAACCCGCGAGGTCGCGGGAGAACACCCAGGCTCTTCACGGCCGCGACGTCGTCGAAGTCGGAAACCACCCGCGATTTCCGATGAAGGCGCGACTCTTCTCGACTAGCTATGTAGCGGCTGCGGGATCCGCTTCAGTGGAAGATTCTGCCGCGATGCGCATGTCGTCCGCCGTCCTAGACGCTGGGCTTGCGCGTGTCATGGAGACATCCTGCGCGGACCTCCCCTTAGGTCTTCGTCGTTTCACGAAGTCTGCGGGCGCAGAGACAGCCGTCGCCGCAATGCGCAATGCAGCAGACCGTGTTCTAGCATCGTACGAGGCAACGTTTGGCGTGTCTGCGCCGATCAGCGCGAGTCGCCTATGCGACCTGTGCGGAGTCGAGCTCTTGGGGCGGCGCCCTCCGGCGCCGACGGGTCCGGTGTACTCCACCGCGGCGTCCACATGGACGCTGGGCGGACATACCGGGCAGCTGAGCATCAATGCTGGGCGTCCAGTGATTCGCATTCCGGCCACGCTCGATACCGCATTAGCCCGTGTGTCGGTCGCGCACGAACTCAGTCACGTCCTGATCCACACGAGAGAGTCGTCGTTGGATCTTGCCACAATCCGCATGACCTCAACGCCGGAGGAAGAGGCCGTCGCCGAGTACGGGGCCCGCTTGCTACTCCTGCCCCGAATCCCTCTTGGAGAGGTTCCGGAAAGCGCCAGATCTCTGGCCGAGTACTGTGTAGCGGTAGCTGGCTTCGCCCGCATCACGGTCCACTCGGCCGTTCTTAGACTGGCAGATCCCGACATATCAGAGAGGGGAATCCGCGCGGCAGTATTGTGGCGACTGAACCCACGCGTTCAAGAGGATGCGCCAGTTGCACTTCGATTGAGCCCACAGTGGTTCGCCGCTCGTGGCGTCTTTGTTCCGATTGGCAAGTGCCATGCGCGTCAGGATTCTCTGGTGGCCGATCTTGCCGCCGCTTCCGACAGTCCCGTCGCAGGGAGCCGTATCGAAGACGTCAGCATTGGCACACTTGTGGGCCGGTTTCGCGTGGACGCTTTTGCCTGGGGCTCTCTGACCGCCGGCACACGTCTCGTTCTGTTCGTCTGCAAAGCGGGCCCCGAACACCGGGACCATTCACTGACCTGACAAGCATAGCCAATCGGCGCTTCTCTTGAGCCCGACGACAACCCCAGTTCAGTAAATCTGCCGGCTATCTCCACGCTCACGCACTGGGCCGGCTCGGCACCAGCCTCTCGGCCTCCGACAGGCGCACCTTCACTAAATGATGATATCCCTCCGGGACGTCGTTATCGGCGATCAAGATCTGCAAGGCATCGCCCAGCCTAGCGGAGACGTCATTGAGGTATGAGTAGACGGCTTCCACTCGCTCAAGATCGAAGCCCTCATGCCCAACGTTCTTTGTGACACCGTCGATCATCAGAATGCCCGGCAGCGGAATGCTGAGTTCAATTGCCACCTCATGGTGCGCAAGAGCATGAGCGACATTAACGAGAACCTGGAGCCCCTGCGAACTCAGTTCATCGAATCGACGGCCGTCGAGCACCGGAAGGTACGTGGACCGATCAATCGCTGCCTTTCGAATCTTGCCAAACCTCGGAACCCCGAATGCGTCGAGGATCTCTTCGAACTTCTCCTCGAGTCGCAAGATCCGGGACTCAGCATCGCCCCGGCGCGCCCCCGCGGCCTCAAACTCGCCCTCCAATTCTCGCCGCCGTCTATCCAGCGACTCGATGTCCCTCATGGCTCGATCCATCTTCGCGTAGAGCGTCAGATAATCCTCGAGCCGCCTGATGGTCGACTGGACATCGCTGCGTTCCCCTGCCCGGCGGGCGATCTCAGTCGCACTGTCCGACACGTACGACCTCAGTTGAACGTCGAGCTCCCGGCCGACTTCTCTCCGGCGCCGCTCTACATCGCCAATCTGCAGCTCCAGCTTATGAAGACCCTTCTCGCGTGCGGCAATGAGCTCTCTGGTCTCGATAATCTGAGCCCCAATTCGCTCCTGCTCCTGAACTAGACTTTCTCGTGTTATACGGGCCTCCGGCGTTTGCAGGCACAATGAGCATGTCGTCAGGTTGCCTCTGGCCGAATCGACCTCAGAACCGCATCTCGGACAGACAACGAATTCGAAGTCCGTCAGGACCAGATTCGCCACGATCGATCGCGTGAGGCGTTCGGTTTGACTCTCAAGCTGTGCTACGAGACGCCGCAGGCGGTCAACGCCGTCAGTCTCTCTTTCTTGGTCTAGGCGAAGCTTCGCCAGTTCCTCATCGATCGACCGTAGCGACGCGCGCAGCTCCTGGGTCGGGATTGATACGCCGCCCACCGCTGTCTCCGCGTGCTGAACGGTTTCCTCCTCTAAGCGGTTCAGAGTTCGCCTCGCTGTGCTGAGCGCCTCGTGAAGCGCCGCGCGATTCTCCCACGGCGTGTCGGCGAGAAACCGCTCGAAGGCCATCGTTTGAGACTGGAGCTGGCGCAAGGAAATGTAGACGTCTCTCAGCTCGTCCTGTATGCGCGCGACATCCACATCGTACAAACCGTAGAGAATCTCAAACACGTACCTGCGCTTGATATTCTTGAAAACGTGCCTGTGCCCGAAAATGCTGCTGTCGATTTCGTCTTGGGGTAATTCGCAGTAAAGGAAGTAGTCGTTCACGCTGACCGGCGTCGGTGCACTCTCGGCACGTGTTGGAGCGGATGGCACCTCGAGCCTCGGAAGACCAAGCTTCGTCAAGAGCCACTGGCCATACGTCATCGTAGCGGTCTCGTCGAGCTGCGCCACAGGAAGCCTCTGTACCTCTCGCGTTCCGGCAATCTCGACCTTTGCTGACGCGGTCGTCACATTAGCACGGACCACGGAGTAGACATCCTCGCCCACAACGATTTCCCCGCCGATTGCCGAGACCCCCTCGCGGACCTCGGGGGGCAGATCATTCAGAGGGCCGGCAAACAAGCCTCGAGTGAGCCGTAGCAGACTTGTCTTGCCGGAAGCGATAGGCCCGGTCACGATATTGACACCGGGCTCAAACAGGAACGTTCTCTCGATACCAACCAGCGACAGGCGATTGACTCTCGCCCTCATAGTCGTCGCCCCCATGTAGCGCTCGCAACCTCAGGAAAATGTCGGTAGATAAACTCTTTGAGCGTTGTGCCTCTGAGATCGAAATGCGTTTTGAGTTCCCGCACCCGAGCCGCAGTGTCGCGCCAGGGCTCGCTTGACGCCAAGCGTGTTGCGACCTTCTTGCCTGTCGGCGTAGTTCGGTAGCCAACCCCCCGCTTGCCGGGCACCATCATGACGAGCCCTTTTCCGATGAGGGCGCCCAAGAGCGCGAAGTAGGCGGGGTCCCATGGGCCATAACGGTACCGCACCATCCGTTCTTCGATTGTCTCGCTCTCCTCGGCTAAACCTGACGGCACCGCGCCACCCGCGCGGATTTCCAGTGCCCGGCGCAAAAAGTTGGGGTATCGAAGGAGAAAGTCGAGCTTCGCAAGCTTCGTACGGCCTTCGAGCCCCTCCGCTTTCCCACTGAAGGAATTAATCAACAGCAACAACCGCGCCTGCCCTTCCTCCGTCGGCTGAAAAAGATCTCTACGCACTAGCGACTCCCCAGTCCATCATGCAGAGGTCAGACATCTGGCACACTTCGCCAAGTAGGAGGTCTGCGTCCTGCAGGAACATTCTGCGAGGATCAATCGCGTTTGCTTGGCGTGCAAGTACGTCAGTCAACTCCTGCCAAATGCGGGCTGCTGGTCGAGGTTCTCCCCCAAAACGCGCTCTGATCGAGTCAACACGATGCTGCAGGCGTTCGCGGAGATCGGTAAGCATGTCCTCAGACCACCAGAGGCCACCAGATGCCATCTCAAGTTCGCGGATCGTTGCCTGCGCCCGTAGACTCTTCGCGGCTTCGATCATTTCAGGCGAGGCACCTCCGGCCAGCAGCTTCTCCTCAAGGGCCGAGAGTCGTACGCCGCCAGGATCCGTCACTCTCCTTAAGAGCACTCTCGCCGGACCGTAACTCCTCGCGGTTCCCCGTCTGGTCGATGACCCCCCGAGTGGGGCATCGTTGCGCCATCACGAGGAGGTGCGACGATGAACGAGGCGATCCGCCAGCTCCGGTCTGAAGCACGCCAGCTCACC
>JACQOI010000176.1 GCA_016202615.1 Betaproteobacteria bacterium | reverse complement strand
GAGCTCTTCAATCTGGCGTACGATCGGACGGACGCGGACAACTTCATCACGCTGCGGTTCAAAACCGCTCAGCGATTCGTTCACGTCGAGTTCTACGACCCGCTTGCGACGAGTACCCCCGACCGCAGGTACACCTACGTTTGGCCGGGCGACCTGGTGGTGGATCAACTGAGCGTGCGCGTCCAGGAGCCGGCGGCGGCGAGTAACGTCTCGGTGCAGCCGGATCTCGGCGCCGGGTTCGCCGGCCCCGACGGACTGCTCTACCGAACGGCGGCGCTGGGCGCCCTTAAAGCGGGAAGGCAACTGCCGATCGAGATCCGCTACACGAAAACAGACTCGCGAACCTCTTCCGAAATACTCAAGCTGAACGCTCCGGAATCAACATCCCAGGCGGCCACGGGCTCCGTTCAGGGAGTCCCCGGCTGGCTTCTGGTTCTCGCCGTCGCCGCTGCTCTGGCCGTGGGAGCAGGGGTGGCCTCGCTGTGGTGGCACTGGCGCAAGAAAACGTCCGGTGCCCAACCGGGCGACGCCGCTTTCTGCCCTCAGTGCGGCAGCCGGCTCGCTTCAGGCGATCGCTTCTGCTCGAAGTGCGGCGCACCCGTCCGTGAGAGTTAGGACGCCGGTCGGGCCGGCGCCATGCCTGTCGGCGGCGAATTGCCGGGAGCGCATTTCAAAATAATCCGGTCAGGACGCCGGCTGCAGCTAATTATTCCCTTGCGGAGGTGTGTCATGTCGTTTGTACGACTCGAGCCGTTCTTGAAATGGCGCGTATCGCGTGGAGCGCGCGCTGCCAGGCAATGCGTGCGTGCCGCGCTCTGCTGCATCGTCGCCGGCATGCCCTTGTCGGCGCTCCCGGCCGATTCGTCGATTCCGGCCGCATCGCGATCGGCGCCACAGATCACGACACCGCTCAAAGAACTCGTGTCCGACGCGCTGCAAAACAACCCCGAAATCCAGGCAGCCCGCAAGGAATTGGAGGCGGCACAGCACCGAGTTGCGCCGGCGGGAGCGCTCGACGATCCGATGCTGGAGGCCGGGTTCATCAACGTGCCGACCAACTCGCTGCGGTTTGACCGCGAAGAGATGACGATGAAAATGATCGGTCTGTCCCAGCGCCTTCCCTACCCGGGCAAACGCGGTCTGCGCCAGGACGTCGCCACCAAGGATGCGGAGACTGCCGGTTACGGTTACCGGGAAACCGTTAACCGCGTCGCGCGTGAGATCAAGGTCGCCTATTTCGATCTGGGTCTTACGCTCGAAATGACCGGGCTGATAGAGAAAAACAAGTTGATTCTCGAACAGTTTCTGCGGATTGCCCAGGCGCGCTATTCGGTGGGACAAGGGACCCAGGCCGATGTGCTCAAGGCGCAGACGCAGTTGTCCAAAATGACGGACGAATTGCTCAAGCTCGCACGCGAACGGTCGACGATCGAAGCGGAACTCAATCGCATGCTCGGACGCGGTGCCAATGCGGCAGCACCGGTGCCGGAGCCGCCGCAAATACGCGAGATACCCTTGAACCTGGAATCGCTGCGGGAAACCGCTTTAGCCCAGCGTCCACAATTGCTCGCGTTGCAAAGCATCGTTGCGCGCAACGAAAAAGCACTGGAACTGGCGCGCAAGGATTACTACCCGGACTTTGATGTGCGCTTTTCGTACGGCCAGCGCGACAACATGCCGGACGGCGCCAGGCGCTCCGACATGGCGAGCCTGACCGTAGCGATCAACCTGCCGGTATGGCGCGAGAACAAACTCGCGCCGCGGGTGACGGAGTCCATGGCGATGCGCGATCAGGCCCTGAGCATGTATCAGGCGCAGCGCAATGAAGTGGCCGCCAAGCTGCGTCAGCAAGCGGCGGCAGTCGAGCAAAACCTGAAATCGGCGCGGCTGTACCAAACCGCCATCCTGCCGCAGGCCCGGCTCGCGGTCGAATCGGCGCTGGCCGCGTACCGCGTCAATCGAGTCGATTTGCTGATGCTGCTCGACAGCCAGATGGCCGTGTTCAACTACGAAATCAGCCTGGTGACAGCCATGGCCGGCTACAACAAGGCGCTGGCGGAAATCGACTTACTCACCGGGAAAACCGCGTTTTGATCGAATCATAGGAGCCGGATCATGGCTGGAGAGAAAAACATGAAAAACATTGTTTCATCGCTTGGCATCACCGTCTTGGTGGGCGTGGCGCTGGCCGCCGGCTACTGGTGGGGAAGTCACAAGGACGAAGGCGGGGGGATGAAAGTTGAATCCGCCGGCGCAATCAGCATGGATTCCGCGAAAAAATCCGAACGCAGGATTCTATACTACCGCAACCCGATGGGCCTGCCCGACACTTCGCCCACGCCGAAGAAAGATCAGATGGGCATGGATTACATCGCCGTTTACGAGGGCGAAGAGCCTGCGGCTGATGTTCCCGCAAACACGGTGAAAATCGGCATCGACAAGGTGCAAAAGCTCGGAGTGAAAACGGAAGCTGCGGGACTGCGCCAGCTTACCCGCACCGTGCGCGCGGTGGGCACGGTTCAGCTCGACGAGCGCCAGGTCTATACCGTGGCGCCGAAATTCGAGGGCTGGATCGAGCGCCTGCACGTCAACACCACCGGCCAGTACGTAAAGCAGGGGGATGCGCTAATGGAAGTATATAGCCCCGACCTGGTCACGGCGCAGCAGGAATACATCATCGCGTGGAAGGGCGTCGAATCGGTCAAGGACGGCAGTCCGGAAATCCAGGCCAGCATGCGACAGCTGGTCGCCGGCGCCCTGCAGCGCATGAGCAACTGGGACATCTCCGAACAAGAACT
>JACQOI010000008.1 GCA_016202615.1 Betaproteobacteria bacterium | reverse complement strand
TGCGAATACCGCCGCCTGCCCCAATCCTCAGCCTTGCCTGAGGCCTAGATACACGGCCGTTTCCGGCTACTGCCCGCAAACCCTTGTCCCACGCGCCTTTCCAGCCAGCGTGTCACTAGCAAGTGTCAAACTCGGGTCAAACAGACCCAGCGCATCCTTGGCGACCTTGAGCACCCAACGACGCCCCGTATGCACGACCTTGCCGGCCTGGTGAAACAACCGCCATCGCAACGTCTGCACTTGATGGCGCTGCCAGCTTTCATCCAGCGCCACGACTTTGAACAGCACGAACAGGTTGTGCGCCAACACGCCGGTCGCGAAATACATCGCGTTAGCGCTCATCTGCCCGCAGGGCATGCGCCGCATGCCAAAGCCGTTCTTGAGTTCCTTGATGCCGTTCTCCGATGATTGGCCGCGTTGGCAATACCACACGTAAATGTCTTCTGCGCTCCATGAATCGCTCATGTTGCTGGCGATGACCGTATAACTGTGGCGCTCCGAATTGGCCTCTTCGAAGCACACGATAACGCTCAGGTCGAGTCCAAGAACGGTGCCGTCGTGCGCAAGCACTTCGGCTACAGCCACATCCCGCAACGCTTCGCGGTGCTGGTCAACGCCTTCTGCTGCGATCACCTCAACCCTTACGTCAACTTCCATCGACCGTGCCTGTTCGCAGAAACCATCACCGACGCCAAGGGCCGCCAGCGCAAGCGCTACCCCTACGAACTGTCGTTCGACCGGACATCCTGCTTGACGCCGTCCACTCCAAAGTCTGCTTTAAGTTCCAATTCCAATATCGTGCCTGCTTTGACCCTTGCGAGATGACAAATTCTTCGCCAATTCTGTCAACGCTTGAGTGGTAGGAGATTAATAGGGGATGCCCGAGCGGCGCTCCTCAACAGATTGACAATCGCCGTTTACAGGTTTAACATTTGTAGATACTGGAATAAAGTTCTTTTTTTCGGACGCGCCTGTGCGCTACCATAGAGGAGGGGTTCGAATGCACATCGATTCCGATATGCACATCGGCAAATTCAGCGGCGATCCATATGTCTGGCTCGGCCATCCGATAGGCCCGGCCGAATTGGAGGCGATTATGGACGAGTATCAGCTCGCCATGACCATGGTCATGGCCCCAACCGCTCAGTATCCGGACAACGAATCCCTCGCGATTGCAATTGCTGGCCATAAACGGCTGATTGGATTTGCGGTCGTGAATCCGTATGGGCCGGGCGATGGTGTACCAGAGCTTCGGCGTGCGGTAATGGAGTGGGGCATGAGGGGTCTGAAGTTGATGCCCCTGCGTCACGGCTACGAGGCGGATGGCCGAACCGCTCGGAAGATTATGGAATGTGCTGCGGAGCTTAGAGTTCCTGTTTCGATACATTCCGGCGCGCAATTCTGTTTGCCATGGCAAATTGCTTCTCTTGCGCGCCTCTTCCCTACTGTTCCCGTAATCATGGATCACATGGGATACCGATATTATGTGGATGGCGCCATCGAAGTCGCGCAAGAAGTTCCTAACATTTATCTTCAGACCGCGCTGGTAAGCATGCCGGGCTACATCCGCATGGCGGTCGATAAAGCGGGAGCAGACCGGGTGATTTACGGCTCGGGCTATCCGTCTGGTCATCCGGCTTCGATGATTGCGACCATCAAAGCAGCGAAGCTTTCGCCCGCCCAGGAAGCGCTCGTTATGGGTGGGAATTTGGCGCGCCTCATGAATTTGGAGAAAGAAACGAAAAAGCAAACCGCCACAAACAACCGGTAAAATCACGACGAAGCAACAAGAGAACAACAGGAAATCATTCTCTATCCAAAGGGACGTAAAATGCCTAAGGAAACGCTGATTTATTCCACAAAATCGTAAACGGTGTGGTTACTTGTACGTTAAACAAGGAGGACAACCGACAGGGAAAGTCAGCATAAAAACGAAGGCTGCGAAGGGGCGGCAAATGAGTTTTGCGCAAGTTGAATATGCTGGCAAGAAGAAGCAGACACGGCGCGACAAATTTCTGGGGCAGATGGAACAGGTGGTGCCGTGGAAGAGGCTGATTGCGGTGATCGAGCGCCACTACCCCAAGAGCGGGCAGCGCAGGCGGCCCCCGATTGGGATCGTCAGGATACTGCGGATGTACTTTATCCAGCAATGGTACGGACTGGCTGACGAAGCGGTCGAAGATGCTATCTATGACAGCCAGGCCCTGCGTAACTTCTGCCGCATTGACTCGGCGGTCGAATCGGTACCGGATGCCACTACTTTGCTCAATTTCCGGCACCTGCTTGAAACCCACGAGTTACCGCAAGCGATGCTGCGCGAAGTCAATGCAATGCTCAAGGAGCGCGGGCTGCTGATGAGCCAAGGCACGCTGATTGACGCCACCCTGATCGCTGCACCGAGCTCGACCAAGAACCGCAAGCACGAGCGTGATCCCCAGATGCACCAAACCAAGAAAGGCAAGCAGTGGTACTTTGGCCTGAAAGCGCACATTGGCGCGGATGAGCAATCAGGGTTGGTGCATACCGTACCGTGGTGAGCACAGCGGCCAATGTCAGTGATATCAGCCAGACCGCCAATCTGATGCACGGCAAAGAACAGGTGGTGGGAGCCGATGCAGGCTACGTGGGTGCGCAAAAGCGCGATGAAGTACAACAAGCGCTACGCGTTGCGGAAATAAGTCGCGCTACTTTGGATGCACCAGACTAGCGCGGAATACAAGATCGAATCGACCGCCATAACGATGCCTGTAGAAGTTTGAGAAGCTACCGGTCAGGACATCAGCGGCTAACGTAGAGTGCCCTGCCCGTGTTTTCCGTATCTCATAGTTGACGCTAACGCTTGTCGTTGCTGGTGGTGGACGCGAGCAGAAGCTTTTTCAAAAAGGAGGAGAAGTCATGCGGAAACTAGGACGGGGCATATTTCCATTGTTTGCGGGGATCGTTGCGTGCGCTAACTTGGCGGTTCTTGATTCGTTAGCGCAAAGTTATCCTGTTAAGCCGATTCGCATGATTGTAGGATTCTCCCCGGCCGGCGGGGCCGACACTGCAGCGCGCTTGGTTGCGCAGAAATTATCTGAAAACCTGGGCCAGCCGGTGGTTGTTGAAAACCGCCCCGGAGCAAGCGGATCGATAGCAACGGAGACGGTTGCCAAGTCGCGCGCAGACGGCTACACGCTGCTGCTGTTGACGGTCATTGGCATTGTTCAAGCAGCAATGCCTGCCAAGCTCCCCTATGACCTGGACCTGGAGCGTGATTTCGCGCCGATCTCCTTGCTGGGGGCAACACGGTATTTGCTCGTGGTTCATCCGTCGGTGCCGACGCGCAACGTCAAGGAGCTGATTGCGCTTGCACGGTTACAGCCAGGCACACTCAGTTATGCGTCTTCCGGAATGGGTAGTGTGGCACATCTTATGGCCGAGCTTTTCAATTCGATGGCCAAGGTGAAAATTATACAGGTGCCGTATAAGGGTTCGGGGCAGTATACCGTCGCAATCGCCTCGGGTGAGGTCCATATGAGTTTCGTCAGCCTCCCGGCGGTGCTACCTCTGCTAGGCGCCGGCAAGATTAGAGCACTTGCGATTGGTAGCGCGAAGCGCTCACCGTTGATGCCGTCGATCCCCACGATCGACGAGTCGGGATTGCCTGGGTACGATATGTCTGGCACCTGGTTTGGCGTGGTCGCACCGGCGGGCGTGCCGAAAGACATCATCGCGCGGCTTAGCACTGTGATCGGCAAGGTAGTCAACACCCCCGAGATGCAAGAATCGTTTAATAAGCGAGGCATCGAACCGCAGACCAACACGCCGGAGCAGTTTGCGGCATTTATTCACAGTGAGATAGCGCTGAATACCAAGTTGATTCGATCGATCGGAATGAAAGCCGAATAGTGCCAACAGTCAGCCTGGTTTTGTCAGCGCATCGATAAACTGTAGTAGTCGCGACTTGATCTGACAGATATCCAGGGCAGAACGACAATTCGGGTCTGAGCAGACCACAGGATCAAACTGATCAACGAAAAACTCGCTTGGAACGACGAGCCGCGCCACACGCGGCCGCTCGCTCCGGGACTTTTGCAAGAAGATCATTAAGCACGGGATCCCGCTCATAGGAAAGCCGGTGGGACCGCATCTCGGCCGGGAGAAACGTGGCACCGACCCTGTTAACTTCGATCTCACTGCTCACGATTTGCCGAAACCGTTGAAGCTGCGCGCATCGATCAGGTGCTCCCGCCGCATTTCAGCAAGCGTCGTGATGCCGAGCAGCGCCATGTCGCGGTCGACTTCGTCACGCAGCAGCTTGATGGCGTGGCGCACGCCGACCGCGCCGCCGATCGCGGTCGCGTAGAAAAACGGCCGGCCGACAAACACAAACTGCGCGCCGAGCGCCAGCGCTTTCAGCACGTCGGTGCCGCGGCGGATGCCGCTGTCCATCATGACGGTCATCCCGCCCGCATGCGCCACGATCCCGGGCAGCATGCGCAACGGTGCCGCCGCGCCGTCGAGCTGGCGCCCACCGTGATTCGACACGATGATGCCGTCAACGCCGCTCTCGCGAGCGATGCGGGCGTCCTCCTTGTTGAGTATTCCTTTCAGCACGAGCCGCCCCTGCCACAAGCGCCGCATCAGCTCGAGATGCGACCATGAGAGCTCATCTGACAGACCCACGTCGCGCTCCCCGGTTCTGGTGATCAGTGGAACTCTGGCGCCTCTGTTCTCGAAGTGCGGCATGCCATGGGTTATGAGGGTGCGCAAGAACATGCCCACGAGCCAGCGCGGCCGCAGCAGGCTGTCCCACGCGAGGCGCAGCGTGGGCCGCAGCGGGAGGTTGAAGCCGCTGCGCACGTTGTTCTCGCGGTTTGCCCCGACCGGCACATCGACGGTGAGGCAGAGCGTCTCGAAGCCGGCGCGCGCGACCCGGTCGACGAGCTGTGTGATACGGTCGTTTTCGCCGGGAAGGTAGGCCTGGAACCACGCCGTGCGTCCCACCGCCGCAACGTCCTCGAGGCGCGTCAGCGAAGCGCCGCTCATGATCATCGGAATGTTAGCTTCCGCTGCGGCGCGGGCGAGCACGAGATCGCCCTCATACGCCGCCATCGAGGTTCCGCCCATTGGTGCAAAACCGAAGGGCGCATCGTAAGTGCGGCCGAAGAGCGTGGTCTTCTGCGTGCGCCCGGCAACATTCACCAATGTCCGCGGCACGAAAGCAAGATCATCGAATGCGGCGCGGTTTGCACGCAGCGAAGCGTTCGTTTCGGAGCCGCCCGAGACGTAGCCGTACATCGGCCGCGGCAGATAGCGGCGCGCCGGTTCCTCGAAATCCTGCAGGGCAAGGATTCCTCGCAGGGCGCGCGGCAGCGTCTTTTCCGGCCGTGCCTCGGCGCGCGCAGGCCGCGCTGCCGCGCGGTCTGCCGGAGAGATGGGGTCACTCAGTTCGAGTCGGGTGTTGGGCATGGGTCGGTACCAACGACCGATAAAGACGCGATTATGCCAGAGTCGCGCCAGGTTGTCCTGGATCATCAGCGGGCCCGCAGGATGAATTTGCCCTCTTCTCAAATTCATAGCAAATTAATTGGTTACAGATTGTTCTGAACATCCGCATCGCTCATCGGTATAAAGGACGGATGCAAGTAAGTCTTGAAATGTTGCGTGTTCGTCCCGTGAGGCCGAGCGAAGAAGCTCGCTATCGGGAACTGATGCAGGAGCACCACTACCTAGTCTAGTGTCTCATAAATAAGTAGACATATTTGCTCCGCGGGGGTATGATTCGTGGCATGCCTAAGACGAGTCTGCCGGTCGTGTTGAGTCCAACGGATCAAGCGCGACTGGAGCAATGGGAATCGGCTCACGCAACGCCTCAACAGGTGGCGCTGCGCTGCCGGATTATCTTGGCAGCGGTGGCTGGTCTGGAGAACAGGGTGATTGGGGAGCGGCTGCGAATTAACCGGCACACCGTGGAACTGTGGCGCAGACGGGTATGCGAGCAGGGCATTGAGCAGGTATGGGAAATTGCTCATGGACGTGGATGCAAGCCACGCCACGACCAAGCCAAGCGCGAGGCGATCATTAACGCGACCTTGCAGACGAAGCCCAAGGGGATGACCCATTGGAGTTGTCGGCTGATGGCACAGGCGCAAGGGGTCAGCCCGAGCACGGTGAACCGGTTGTGGCAAATGCACAATATCAAGCCGCACCTGAGCCGGACCTTTAAGCTCTCGCGTGACGCGCAATTCTTGCAGAAGCTCACCGATGTGGTGGGGTTGTATTTGAATCCGCCACAGAAGGCGCTGGTGCTATGTGTGGACGAGAAGAGCCAAATCCAGGCACTGGATCGCACCCAACCGGGCTTGCCGCTCAAGAAAGGCCGCTGCGGCACGATGACGCACGATTACAAACGCCACGGCACGACCACGCTGTTCGCGGCGCTCAACGTATTGGATGGCAAGGTGATTGGCCAGTGCCAAGCCCGGCATCGGCATCAGGAGTGGCTAAAGTTTCTGCGCCGATTGGACCGGGAATTTCCCCAGCCACTCACGTTGCATTTGATCATGGACAATTACGGCACGCACAAAGAGCCCAGCGTGCGGGCTTGGCTGAAAAAGCATCGGCGCTTTGTCTGCCATTTTATTCCGACCAGTTCCAGTTGGCTGAACCTGGTGGAGCGCTGGTTTAAGGAACTCAGTGATAAAGCAATTCGTCGCGCGAGCTTTGTCAGTGTGGCGGATCTGCAAGAAGCCATCGACGAGTTCATGGCGGCTTGGAACCAGAACCCGACGCCGTTCGTTTGGACCGCGAAAGTGGAAGACATCATCAAAAAGATCGAGCGGGCGCGCGCTAAGCTGGAGCAAATCAAACCAGGCTGCACCCAGCCCAGGGGAAAAAAGGTGGCAGCATGATATGTCTAGTTATTTCAGATACACTCCACTAGATAAGGCAATTCGTTGCCTGAGGTAATTCGCGACAAGGCAATTCGCGCTATTGCCAGCTGTCCAAGAACTTGTTATTATGCACCACTCTTGTCCAAGAACGACGGTTACGCTTTGATCAAGTCTATCGCCAGCTGTCCAAGAACGGATTATGTTGCTATGCATCACTCTTGTGCAAGGCAGAAATGACGTTGAGCCGTCCGTAGGTGTAGGGTGTTGGATGAATTGCGAAACATGTATAAACCATCCGCAAGTTCCATGTGGAGCGTGGATGAACAGACTCGCTTATTTCAAAGGAACATCTTATGTCGCTGACTCTGCAAATGCACGTGCCGCTTCCCGTATACCTCGATGAGGTCGTAAGCTCGGACAGTCTTGCCGCGCGTCTCACAACCCTTGAAGGCAAAGTGATTGGTTTCTTGCCGAACTGGCGTCCTTCGGCGTTCGACCTGCTGAAATCCGTCAGCGAATTGCTCAAGGAACGCTGCGGCGTTGCCGAAGTCGTTCTCGAGCAGCCCATACGCGAAATTCCGCTCACGAATGGCCGCTTCCTCGACGGCATGGACGATCAGCTCGACCACCTTACGCGACGCGTCGACGCTGTCATCACCGCCGCCGGCGACTGAGGGTCGTGTACGACGTGGTGTAGCTACGTCACATCGGCCCTGGAGAAGCGCGGCGTCCCGACCGTCATGATCGCGACGGATATGTTTGCGCAATTCGGACGGCGCATGGCCTCGACACAAGGCTGCCCCTACGCGGTGATCGCCGAGACGCCGAATCCGATCCGCCAGCTCGATCCGGAAGCGTGGAAGGCACGTGTAGAGGCGATGTTCCCGACGATCTTGGACGGGCTCACATTGCCGGTGGCCGAAATCGTACGCCGGATAAAAGTCGTCGCCTCGGAGCAGATCCGGCCGAAAGGCGTCGTGCGTTCTTCAGTTCCGATATAGGGGGGCGCCGTGCCGTTAGCACAAGTCGTTCTTGAAGGCGATTCCGTCGAACAACTCCTCTCGCGTGCCTATGAGCATGCCTATGAGAACGGATGGACCGACGGTCTGCCAATCATTCCCGCCACGTCGGCGAAACTGGAAGAGTTCGTCGGCGCGTCCGGCAGGCCGCGCGACGAAGTGATCGGCGTACTGCCGCCGCGCAAGGGCGAAGCCACCGTGGAAGTCATCGCGGTCAACGCGATCATGGCGGGGTGCCGGCCCGAGTACATGCCCGTCGTCATTGCCGCCATCGAGGGCCTCACCGATCGGACGTTCGGGCTCGAGCTCATGCAGGTCACGACCAATCCGATGTGCCCGTTACTCATCATCAACGGGCCGATCAGGAAAAAACTCGACATCAACTCGGGCCTCGGCTGTCTCGGGCCTGGCTGGCGCGCGAACGCAACAATCGGCCGTGCCGTGCGCCTCATATTGAACAATGTGGGCGGCGCGCTGCCGGGCATTTACACCAAGGCCACCTTCAGCTCGCCGCTGCGCTATTCGTTTGTGTGCGGGGAGAACGAAGAGGACAATCCGTGGACGCCGCTCCATGTCGACCGCGGCTTCAAGCGTGAACAGAGCACAGTCACGGTGTTCCGGGCCGCCAACTACCACAACATCTCGGGGGGCGAAGGGCAAGGGCCCGACGAGATTCTCCGCCACATTGCTTCGAATATGCCGCCGATGCTCGGATCGGTCGACGGAGCGATGCTCATGCTGGGCGTGAATCACGCCGGGTGGCTATACGAAAGGGGGTTGACCAAACGCAATATCCAAGAGCGTCTCTGGAAATTCGCGCGTTTGCCCCCAAGCTACTTCGCGGAGGCTTTCGTGGAGATGGAGCGCGCCGCCGGGCGTGGTGATGCCGAAACGATCTGGCGCTGCGCCAGCCCGGATGACTTCCACGTGCTCGTGTGCGGCGGAACCGGTCCTCAGGACCTGTACATCGGGGCCGGCATGCCGCAGACTCGCGTCATTAGGGAGGTCTGAGATGGCTGCCGCGCGTCGCCATACAGCAGAAGCCACACATCACGTGTGCACGCTCGCTGCTCGAACGCTGTTCTGTCTGGCCGCGTACTCGATGTGCCACGGCACCGCCGCGCTGGCGGCAGAGAAGAAAGCGAATGCCGGTGACTATCCGGCTCGGCCCGTTCGCGTCGTCGTTCCGTTTCCGCCTGGAGGTATCGACACCGTGGCGCGCGCCGTGGGCCACAAGCTGACCGAAACGACAGGCCGGCAGTTCGTCATCGACAACCGGCCGGGTGCAGGCGGCACGATCGGGACTGCGGTCGTGGCGAACGCAGCTAACGATGGCTACACCACGTTGTTTACAAGCTCCGCGTTCGCGATCAGCGTAGCGATTTACCGCAAGTTGCCTTATGACTCGGTGCGCGATTTTGCGCCGGTCGCGTCGATCGCGTCCGCGCCGCTGCTGCTCGTGGTGCATCCGTCCGTGCCGGCGAGCAACGTGAAGGAATTGATTGCCCTGGCGAAAGCGAAGCCGAATGCGCTTAACTACGCGTCGAACGGATCGGGAAGCATCACTTTTCTCGCTGCCGAGCTGCTGAAAAGCATGGCCGGTGTGCACATCACCGAAGTCGCTTATAAGGGCGCCGGACCGTCACTCACCGCGTTGCTCTCCGGCGAAGTGCAGCTCATGGTTGCGCCGCTCGGCCCGAGCCTGCCTCACGTGCGAACGGGAAAATTGAAGGCGCTCGGAGTGCCGAGTGCGCAGCGCTCCGCGCTCTTTCCCGAGTTGCCTACGATCGCCGAGTCCGGGCTTCCAGGCTACGAAGCGTTGAATTGGTACGGGGTGCTCGTGCCGCGCGGCACTTCGCAGCGCATCGTTAGCGTACTCAACCAGCACATCGTGGGGGCACTCGAAAGCAGTGACGTGCGCGCGCGTTTTGCGGCGTTGGGTTATGACCCTACGCCGAGCACGCCCGAGCAATTCGGAAAGCAGGTTCGCGAGGAAATCAACAAGTGGACCCAGGTGATCAAGGACGCGGGCGTCCCGCAGAGCTAGATTTTCGGGCGATGACACCGACGTCGTCCAGTTTTTCGGTATCCCAGTAAAGTTTGATCGTAACAGTTCAGGTATCCGTAACTTTTTGATATATTGATACTATGGCAAAAAATTGCGGACAACGCCGGAAGCAAAAACCACTTGTTGTTTACAAATCAAGATGTTGCATTTTAGTAGGGTGGCTGGAAAAATTTTTGCCTTGTGGCAACGTATTGATTTCAAACAAATCCCACCACTTGAACAGTTGCGTTTGATCATGCCTATCCTGCTCGCACAGCCAATCACACTACAGGCCGGCTCCGTCGTATGAGCATTTACTTGATACGTCTCGCGACATGGCAGGATGCCCGGCACGGTTCATCGAAGAAACGGCACAGCGTCTATCTGTGGGCCACGCAAGGGCTTTACGACATCGTAATAGTTGGGTGTGTCAACCGGATAGGCATGGCTTCTACTATGCGCTGACTGCTCTTGCAAGCGCGGTTTGCCTTTCCGACAAAAAAGGAGATTTATGACACCCAGACAAAAGATTGACCCCAAAGCGAATGATCTCGTGCGCCAGGCCATCGCATATTCAATCCGAGAACGAGACGAGGTCGGAGTTCAGGTCGCAGCTTATCTGAACGGTCGACTTGTTATCGACACCTGGGACGGCATCGCTGACCCTGCAACGGGGCGCAGAGTGGATGGTGACACGCTATTCAATGTGTTCTCCGTTACCAAGGCCGTAACAGCGGTCGCGGTCCATATCCAGGCCGAGCGCGGCTTGATCGACTATGACGCCCCGGTAGCCCGTTATTGGCCCGAGTTCGGAGTGAAAGGCAAGACCACGGGCACGATACGAGACGCCCTAACTCATCGACTGGGTGTGCCGTTCATGCCGGATGGAGTGACGCCGGAGAGGATGTGCGACTGGGACTGGATGGTCAAACAATTTGCCAACATGGAACCACAGTTCGCGCAAAAAAGCGCATATCACGCGATTAGCCAAGGCTGGATCCTGGGAGAGGTCGTTCGTCGTACTGATCCCAAGCGAAGAGATTTCGGAACTTTCGTTCAGGAAGAAATATGTGTGCCGCTAGCCATCACTGACCTCTGGATCGGCATACCTGACGAAGTCGAGCCACGCGTTGCCACACTGATCGACTACCCAAGCCTGCCTCCTTACCGACAACCGGGCTCTCCGGGATACCGCTCGCAACCCAGTAACGTGGGAACCTGTGCCGCAGTCTATGGCCGCGGCGACGTGAGACGAGCTTGCATCGCGGCCGCCGGCGGGATATTTAACGCGCGCAGCACAGCAAGGTTCTTCGCCATGCTTGCCAATGGCGGAGAGCTGGATGGCGTGCGTCTGTTGTCCGACGCGTGCGTGCGCTCTTTCAGCGAACCGAGGCCGAACGCTGATGAGGTGGACCCGGTCATGATGTACGTTTTGCAAGTCGGCATGGGCGGGCTCCGGGTAAACGATCGGCCAGAAAAGCGTATGAGTACCGCGTCCGTGGGAACCAATCCGCGAATTATCTACCATCCGGGCGCGGGGGGCTCGATTGCGTGGGCAGACCCCGATGCGCGCTTGGCAGTAGCCCTTTGCCATAATCGAATGTTTGACACCTATGTGAGTGCCGAGGAGGACCCGTTCTTCCCTATCGGCAATGCGGTCCGCACCGCACTCGGCATTCCGAACTGAAGCCGCTGATAGTGTGTGGCCGCCTACCTGCTGTGCGCCACGTCCGTCTGCGAAAATTCGTAATAACATTGCCATTAGGGTGGACTCTGATTTGACCCAGAGATTCGGCTTTTAGGCTCGAACATCCCCGCTCCAGCTCGCGAAGATCATAGGACGTTCCCTTACACGCCGGGTAAGCGCCCCGGATATCGAATACTCTTCGGGGGTGGAGGGCCGTTCGAGAAGTCGGGCCCCGGAGAAGCTGGGCACGAAAATTCTGTAAACAAGGTAAGGAGTCAATAAATGTTGACCTTTGGCGACGAACTGCTGTTTTGCGCAACAAGTCTTGCAGCCGTGTAATCTCCCGCTTCAGCTGCGCCGGGTTCAACGTTGCATATTCTGCTTGCAGGCGTTGGCGCATCGGCTGGGCGATGCCGGGCGCGGCCAACAGCCGGCGATAGGGCGTCTGTGGGCGGTCGTAGGTTTTTTTGACTTTGGCGCCCAAGCGCTGCTTGCTCACGAGTTTCATGACCGGCTGAAAGTAGTTCGTGTAGAGCCGCAGATGAGCGTAGAGCGTGTTTAAGAGCCGCTGTTGGGTCGCGGAATCATAACGCGCGTAACCCACGGCTCGGCGCACCACCGAATAGTTTTTCTGTTCCACGAAGCAGCCGTCGTTTTTCTTCCAGGCACGCCCACGCGTGAAGGTGATGTTTTCCTGCTGACAATAGCGCAGCAGGTGGTTATTGATGAATTCCGAGCCATTGTCCGAATCGATGCCCAGCAAGGCGAAC
>JACQOI010000007.1 GCA_016202615.1 Betaproteobacteria bacterium | reverse complement strand
GGCGAGCGCGATCAATTCGCCGACCGTCCTGACCGGAATCGACGGATGGACAGTCAACATCATATGCACCGATACGACTTGAGTGATGGGAGCGAAATCCCTGGCGATATCGAAAGGCACTTTGCCGTAGAGCGATTGATTAATAGCCAGATTACCCGCGGTTCCAAGAAACAGCGTATGGCAAACCGGCGGAGATTTTGCCGCGATCTCCGTGCCGAGGATGCCGTCCGCCCCGGCGCGATTTTCGACCACCACCGGCTGCCCGAGCGCGCCCCCAAGCCTGGTGGCTATCATGCGCCCGACGATATCGGTGCCGCCCCCGGGCGGAAACGCCACGATCATCCTGATCGGCTTGGCTGGAAACGCCTGCGCAGCGGCGAGCGCAGGCAACATCGCCGCGATCGCAGCGAAAACCCGAAGTATTGCGGACTGCTTCATTGTTTTCTCCTCCTCTGGACACCAAAAAGCATCTCGTTCACACCCGGTGTATCAAGCATAAACACTATCTCACGATCCGGTCGGCCTATAAAGGACCCGGTTATTCATCCCGGGTTGCCGAAACCGTTGCACCGCAACTTAGGAAATCTCTGATTAAGTCCCTCGCGGTTGCGACTTAAGCCGACGGAACCTGTTTCGCCCTCCGCGGGCGCAGAGTGGGGGTGAGAATTACCATGACACGCAAAGTTTTCACCCCCATCCCCAATCCCCCTCGCGTGCTGCGCGGCTCTCCCCCCTGTCAAGGGGGAAGGAGTTCCGTTGGTATTTTGTGACACAGTAAGGTTATGGAAGGTCTGAAAAACCCCACTTTCGTCGTTCCCACGTCGCGGGAACCCAGGAAATTCAAATGCTTCTGGATGCCCGCCTGCGCGGGCATGAGGAGTAATCATAGGTTCCTAGTCTAATTAGTAATCACGCTTTTCTGCGCTTTTTGCGCCTGCTCGATCGCATGCGCGGCGTCCGGCGGCATGTAATTCTCGTCGTGCTTCGCGAGCACCTCGGTAGCCTCGAACACGCCGTCAGCGCCTAACCGCCCCTGCGCCACCACGCCTTTGCCTTCCTTGAAAAGGTCCGGCAGGATGCCGGTATACGTCACGGCAACGGTCTGCGCGGTGTCGGTCACCCTGAAGCGCACTGTCAACCCATCGTCTGCGCGCTTGACGCTGCCGGACTCGACCAGGCCGCCGATGCGGAACGCCTTGCCGCTCGGCGCCTGGTTGGCCGCGACCTGGCTGGGGCTGAAAAAGAACACCAGGTTGCTCTGGAATGCGTTCAGCACCAGTGCCGCGGCAATGCCGAGCGCGGCCAGCCCGGCGGCGATGATCGCGATTCGTTTGTGGCGGGGTTTCATCAGGGATGATCGAGCGGCACGCACCGGCCGCCGGGACTACACAAAAGACATGCGCGCGGCGCCGGAGTTCCTGTCCGGGGTTATGAATGAGCCGCGTATTCTACCGGATTTACGCCGGGAAGGGGCAATAAAAAAGCCGGCTACCGCCGGCTTTTTTCATCGGCAGCGCAGTAACTACTTCGTCGACAGCACGTATTGCACGAGGGTCTTCAGCTCGGCGTCGGTAGCCGCAACCTTGGTCGGGTGCCCCTTGCCTTCCTTGAGCGCAGTCGTCAGTTTGGCTTCGGCTTCCTTGTTGCCCTTGTATTTCGCGGCGACATCCTTGAAGGCAGGCCCGACTTTCTTCGCGGCGACATCGTGACAACCCATGCAGTTCTTCGCCTTCGCGAGATCGGCGCCCGCCTGCGCGTTCGCTGCGCCCGCCACCAGCATGCTGCCCGCGGCAGCCAGCACCAGTAACATCGATTTCATACAGTCTCCTTTCGGTATTCTGATTTTTGATTCATTTTTGCTCTTACTCGCTGCCTCGTATAACGGGTAGTGTGCCCAAAATGCTTACACTAACGCGCGGACCGCTGTAACTTAACACGGCTGCGCGGTACTTCCCGGCCGGGAACGCCCGGATCAGGGAAGCTTGACGGCCTGGATATCGGCCTTGGCGCCGATCCCGAGGGTCTTGTTGAACGATACCTGATGACCGCGCGTCGTGATGTTGTCGTCATGCACCGCGAAGCCGACGTTGTAGACGCCGCCCTGCTTGAGGGACTTGTCGTCGTCGTTCGCGAGGCTAAGCGGACGTATGACCACGACGGTCCACGTGCCGTCCTTCCAGCTGGAGATGGCGTTGTTGTCGGCGGCCGAACCTTGGCGTCCTCACGGCTGACGAGGTAGTCGGGAATCATGCCGCCCTCTTTCCAGCCCGCGTTCGGATCAAAGGGCACCGCGTTCTGCTCGCGGATCAGGAAATCATCGCCCTTGCGTAGCTGGTCGGCAGTGACCGACTTGTAACCCACCTTCTTCGCGTCCCACATGAACTTCGGCGCGTGCGTCTTCGGGTCGGAATTGCCGCCGAACATGTCCTTGCCCGAATCCGAAAGGCGAAACTCGAGGACGTAACCGTCATCCGCCATGCCGACCGGATTGGAACGGTGGCCGCGCCACTGGATCAGGTCGACGAAACCGCCGGCGGCCTTGATCTTGGCGATCTCCTCCAAGCTCTTGCCCTTATACAAGAAGAACAGCGGGTCCGCCCGCTTCGACGGCGGATACCTGCGCAGGCCGTCCTTCTTGATCGGGTGGATCGGGATGGCCTTGACCTCGGCCGAATGTTTAGCGCTTCTTGAAATCGATGTTGCTGAACAAAGGCGTGGTCGGCCTGGTAATCTTGAAAGCGGCCATGCTCTTCAGTGGCCCGCCGCCGCTGCCGGCGTGACAGCCGTTGCATCCTGCGATAGCGTTATCATAAGCCTTTTCGAACCCCTTCTTGTCCTTGGCCTCTATCGCCTTGATCAACGCCGGGAGAGCGGACTCCGCCCAGGGTTTCACGGTGTCTGTTCGCTTGGGCCTCACCACATAGATGCCCTTGACCGTTTCTTCGGACCTATAGGCCTCAAAACGGGCTAGGTCCCAGTTGCCTGCTTGCGCGCCAAACCACATATTGTTGAAATAGATGGTCAACTCAATCATCCGGGGCGCCGTGCCGGGCTGGATAGCCCAAAGCGGAAGCTTTCCATCAAACTTTGAAAATTTTGCGTCGATGGCCTTATCGACGTTGTCCTGAGCGACTGCAGGTGGCCCCTGCCAAGCGGACACTAACAGTGCGATGCCGATAAACATCCACCGTGACGATACAGTTGGTGTCGATTTGAACGCTTTCATGATTTCTCCCAGTGGTTTAGATTTACGATGTTGGCATCGGAGCGTTTCAATAAAAGTCCGCGTGCTGCAGGTTTCGCTGCCCTTGGATCGCAAACACGATCCACCCTCCTAGCCGGGAAGATAATACCCCCTCCCACCGCGGACGCGGTTGATTTAGATCAAACGATGCCCCTAGCTGGTATACCTTCAAACATTTTAGGATCGCGATTACTGCTGTAGAATGCGACAAATTGTCGCACATCGTCCACCAACGTTTTGTACTCTTAGGGTTGCCGCCGGAAATGAAATAAATGTCAGCGCCAATAACAGGTCTGCCGGAACGCGCCGCACCGTTAACACTCGCAAGGGATAATCTGTGGCAACTCGTGTTGTTCAGAACGATCGCGATCGCCGGTCAGATCGTCACCGTTGCGTTCGTGCATGGCGGCCTCGAAATACCGCTACCGCTGCTGCCCCTCGCGGCCGGGATCGGGTTCTTGGCGTTGTTCAATCTGGCGACTTGGCTCCGTCTCAGGTTCCCCCAACCGATTTCCGACGGCGAGCTTTTCTGGCAGATCCTGGTCGATGTCGCGGTCTTCACCGTGCTCTTGTACTTTACCGGCGGCACCACGAATCCTTTCTCCGGAATGTATGTTCTGCCTATTGCCGTTGCCGCCGTGATGCTCGCACGGCGGTCCTACACGTGGGGTATCGCGGCGGTCACGGGAACATGTTATCTGCTGTTGATGTTTTTCCATGTACCGCTGGTATCCGCAAGCTACGGGCCACTGCATCAGCATCACGAGCTCATTGAGATCGGCGAGGCAATTAATTTTGCGATCACTATCCCACTGGTCGTGTATTTCGTGATCAAGATCACCACCATGTTGCGCGAGCACCAGCACCTGCTGGCGCAGGCCAACGAAAGCGAACAGAACAATGAACGCATCGTCCAACTGGGGGCATTCGCAGCGGGTGCGGCCCACGAGTTGAGCACGCCTCTTTCGACGATGGCGGTGGTGGTGAAGGAATTACAGGGACGTTGGCACAAAAGGCCGGAGCTGCTCAACGAACTCCACGTCATTTCCGATCAGATTGAGTTGTGCAAAGGCACCTTGTCCAACCTGCTTGCCTCGGCCGGCCGCGCCCGGATGGACGGCGGAGGCAAGCTCGCGCTGGACAAGTTCCTGAAGTCGGTGGTGGAAAATTGCCGATCGATGCGCCCCGGGATCATCGTCACGTGCCGCTGGCACGGAGCGCTGCCGGCGCCGGATATCGTCGCCGATCAAAGTTTGCGGCAGGCCATCATGAACCTGCTCAACAATGCCGCCGATGCCTCGCCCGAGCAGGTCGAGGTGGAAGGCCGATGGGACGAGCAGGAGTTGTGCATCCGGATTTGCGACCGGGGACAAGGCATACTGCCCGAAGCCGCGGATAAGATCGGCAAATGGGGGTTCACCACCAAGCCGCCGGGAAAGGGGACTGGCGTGGGCCTGGTGCTGACCAATGCCATTATCAGCCGCTTCGGAGGCTCGGTTAAGTTGTTCAACCAGCCGGGGTGCGGGGCGTGCACGGAAGTGCGGCTGCCGTTGTCTCCTTTCCTGGTATCGACCAACTCATGACGGATGTGCGCGCCAGCGATCGTGACGAACGGCCCAGCCTGCTGTTGGTGGACGACGACGTGACTTTTTGCTCCGTGCTGTCGAAGGCGCTGGAAAAGCGCGGGTTTGAGGTCGCGGTAGCGCACAGCGTTGCCGAGGCGCTCAGCAATATTCAGGACAACGCTCCGAAGTATGCCGTCATCGACCTGAAAATGCCCGACCAATCCGGCCTCACGCTGGTTTCAAGGCTGAAGACATTGGACGAGCAGACAAAGATCGTGGTGCTGACCGGATACGCGAGCATCGCGACCGCGGTGGAAGCGATCAAGCTGGGCGCAACGTATTACCTGAGCAAGCCGGCCGATGCCGACGACATAGTCGCGGCGTTCCATCGCGAGTCTGGCGACCACTCCGCACCGGTCAGCGAGAAACCCCTTTCGGTGAACCGGCTGGAATGGGAGCATATCAATCGCGTGCTGACGGAGAACAACGGCAATATTTCAGCCACCGCGAGGGCGCTCGGCATGCATCGGCGGACGCTGCAGCGCAAGCTGCAGAAGCACGCGACAAAATACTAGTTTTTAGCAGCCCCCTGTTGGCAGAAGACAGGCTTTGTGTTTTCGCAGATTGCAATGGCAGCAAAGCGTGCACAGGCCTTGCAGCCGTCGCGCGACGCCGGCGCCGGCAACGCGAATGCCGCGAGTGCCGGCGTGACGGTCGCGCGGGCTGCTTGCATATATTGAGTCTTCGCTTATTCGTCTTGCATGCAGGTTTGATCCAGATCAACATTCGGATCGCGCCTCCAGTTTACATTGGCGGCAACTAGAATGGCGGTACGGCAGGACGCCGAATTTCCGAGGCCGATCGATGGTTTCGTGCCCAGCGCTGCCGTTGCGGCAAACCTGCCGCACGACTTCGGAACGCGAGCGAAAGGGATGCAATGAACCGTTTCATACTGGCTGTCGTATTGTCAGCGGCGCTGCTCGGCTGCACGGATAAAGAGGTGGCGCCGACCGGTGCTGGAAAACAGGCGACAGCGGATATCCCCGCCGGCAAGACCATCGCGGAACGGGACTGCAAAGGATGTCATGGTCTGGATGGCAGAGGCGCGGCGGCGGCGATTCCACACCTGGCGGCGCAACGGGAAAGTTATCTGTTCGCGTCGTTAAACGCGTACAAAGAAGGCAAGCGCACCCATGCCGCGCTGAAGGACATGGCGGGACACATGAGCGAAGCGGACCTGCGTAATCTGGCCGCTTATTACGCCAGCTTGCCGCCGGTCGCGAACGCGTCGGCCAAGGATGCTCAACTCGTGTCTCCCTACGATAGAGGCAAGACGGTGGCGGCGGCCTGCACCAAGTGTCATAGCGAAGATGGCAACAGCAAGATCCCCGGCCTACCCAGCCTGGCGGGCCAGCAGCCCCTTTATTTTGTCGCGGCCATCCAGGAGTATCTGCACGCAGAACGCAAGACCGCGCCGATGCATGCGATGTTGAAGCGCTTGAACAGGCTCGACCGGGAAAGCGTGGCGCTTTATTTTGCGTCGCAGACTCCTGCTCAGCGCGCCGCTCCGGCCGTCGGCGATGCAGCGGCAGGCGAACCGCTAAGCGCGGTGTGTGGCGGATGCCATGGCCCTCACGGCGTGAGTACCGATGCGACGACTCCGAACCTGGCCGGACAGGATGCCCGCTACCTGGTGGACGCAATCAAAGCCTATCGCACGACGCGCAAGCGCGAGAGCATGCGGTTATACGTTACCGGGCTGAGCGACAAGGAGATCGAGAACATTGCCGCATTCTATGCGGTCCAGAAATCGCGGCCCGCTGAAAAAGGGCAGACTTTCATTCAGGACCTGGCGGAAAAATGCAATCGCTGCCATGGCGCCGGCGCGGACAGCCCCGCAATGGCGGTTCCAAAAATCAGCGGCCAGGACAGGGACTATCTCGTCATGGCGCTGCGGGCGTACCGCGATGACAGGCGCGAGAGTTCCATGATGCACAAGATGAGCCTGCCTTACAGCGACACCATCATAGAAAGCATCGCGTCTTTGTACGCGAGTCAGCCGGCGAAGTGAGCGCCTAGCAGCCTGTCGGACTTAGCATTCGACAGGCTGCTGACAGCAAAACCGCCCGCCGATCTTGAATATGACCCAGATTTGCCGCAGCAGTACGCTGTCAACCGTTTAGCCGGACAAAGCGTTAGCAGGTGATGAAGT
>JACQOI010000190.1 GCA_016202615.1 Betaproteobacteria bacterium | reverse complement strand
GTAACAACCAGAGGCGCGCTCGACGTCCACGAGATCGGCGAAAAATCCGTCATCGGATCGTAAGGCATTTTTTGCACCAGCGCCCCGGTCGCAAGGGGGACGCCGTGGGAAAGCAGAGCATAGCCATCAGGCGGCGCTTTGGCCACGATTTCCGCTGGAATAATATTGCCTGGTCGGTTATCCACTATCACCGGCTGGCCTAGGGGGCCCGTAAGCCCTTGCGCTATTATACGCGCCAGGAAATCGAAGACACCTCCAGGCATATTGGAGTAAATGCGGATGGTCTTGTTCGGATAATCCTGGCCTGACGCCCCGCTCACGCCCAGAACCATCACGGCGATCGAGAACATCCCTACCACAAAACGTGTCGTCAACATAAAGCCTCCTGAATCAAAAAACCAAGTCAGAAATCACCGCGTGGGCGGGTTCGTGGCCTTCACGACCTCGGCCCACTTGTCGAGCTCGACCCGCAGGTACTGGCCGAACTGCTCCGGCGGGGGGACCTCCAAAAATCCTTGCCGTGCCTGTGCTTTTTCGATATTGTAGCCGCTTGTCGGTCAGCATAGGACTCTTTTGTATTTGTTCCGAACACCCGGCACAAAGCCGTGGCAGATTGCGTTACGATGGTTACTGCTCTCTCCGCCACGCGTGCTTTCCTGCGTAGCCCGGTATTCAGTGAGTGTCTGATGAAAGTTTTGATTGCTTTTACTGCCGGCGTATTGATGCTGATGGCAATCCATGTCGGGGCCCAGAGCCTCAAGATCGGTTACGTCAACGGATTACGCATCGAGAGCGAATCGGCGATCGCAAAGGAGGCGATCGAGCAGCTCAAGAAGGAATTCGCGCCGCGTGAGGCGCAACTGCAGGAACTGCAGAAACAGGGCGTGGAACTGCAAAGCGAACTCGAGAAAGAAGGATTGACGATGCAGCCCGCCGACAAGCAGGCGAAAGAAAAACGCCTGGTGGCGCTAAGGCAGCAGTTCCAGCAGATGCAGCGCAGCCTGGTTGAGGACCTCGAGGTGCGCAAACGCGAAGAACGCGCGCGTTTCCTGGCCGAGGTCAACGCCATCATCAAAGGCATCGCGGAGACGGGCAAGTTCGACCTGGTGGTCCAGGAGGCGGTCTATAGCAGCTCGCAGATCGACATCACGGATCAGGTGCTGAAGGAAATGGCGAAACGCGTCGGCTCCACGACGAATCCCGCTAGGTAGTCCGACCGGAATGGCGGCTTTCAGGGCTGCGTGCGTGCAGCTCAACTCCGGCAACGACTTGGCTGCCAATCTGCGTGCGGCGGATGCCGGCGTGCGCACGGCGGCGGAGCAGGGCGCGCAGCTCATCATGCTGCCCGAATATGCCGCGCTGCTCGACGGCAGCGGCCGCGTGATGCGTGAAAACTCCTATCCCGAAGCCGGGCATCCGGCGTTGCCGGCATTTCAGGCGTTGGCGCGCGAAACCCGGGCGTGGTTGCTGGTCGGCTCGCTCACGGTCAAGGTCGACGACGCGCCTGCGAGCAGTGAGCAGGGGCCGGCGGAGCGTGGAGCAGGGCCCCGCTTGCGGGATGCGACCGCGGAGCCGGCCATAAGCGCGTCGGTGATACCGGCCCCTTGCGCGTCTCCGGGGTCAGATCCCAAAGGGAACCCTCTTCCGCCCTGCGACGCGCCCCGCTTGCGGGATGCGAAGGTCCGCGAGTCTGGCGCGGCGCCGTTGAGCGCAGGCGCTGCATCCGTCTCCGGGGTCACATCCCCCGAAGGGGCCCCTGTTCCGCCCTCCGACGGCGCGCGGATGGCGAACCGCTCGTACCTGCTGTCGGCGGATGGTGACATCGCCGCGCATTACGACAAGATCCACATGTTTGACGTGACGCTGCCGAGCGGCAAAGTGATACGCGAATCGAGCGCGTACCGCCCTGGCGATCGCGCGGTGATCGCGGCCACGCCATGGGGACCGCTCGGCATGACGGTGTGCTACGACCTGCGCTTTCCGCATCTCTACCGCGCGCTGGCGCAGGCCGGCGCGATATTTCTCGCGGTGCCGTCGTCGTTCCAGCGCGAAACCGGTGTTGCGCACTGGCACACGCTGCTGCGGGCGCGGGCGATCGAGAATCTGAGCTATGTTTTTGCGCCCGCGATGTGCGGCGAGCATCCGGGCAATCGCACGACTTACGGCCACTCATTGATGATCGACCCATGGGGAAAGATACTCGCCGAGCTTGGCGGCGAGCCCGGCGTTGCGATTGCCGATATCAACACAGACGAGGTAGTGCGCGTGCGCGCGATGCTGCCTTCGCTCGAACACGATCGTGCGTTCTCGCTGCCACCGGCTGGCGTCAGCGATAATACCTGAGGTCAGCCGGTTTTGCTTTTGGCAGCCTGTACGGACTGTTAAGCCCGACAGGCTGCTAGTATGATTTTGGCAGGCCGAGCACCTTCTCGGCGATGAAACACAGAATCAGCTGCGGGCTCACCGGCACGATGCGCGGAATCAGTGACTCGCGCAGGTAACGCTCGACGTGATGCTCCTTCGCATACCCCGTGCCGCCGTGAGTCATCACCGCGGTTTCACACGCTCTGAAGCCGGCTTCGCCGGCGAAATACTTGGCGGCATTCGCTTCCGCGCCGCACGGCCGGCCGCTGTCGTATAGCGTTGCGGCCTTGAGCACCAGCAGGTTCGCCGCTTCGAGCTCGATCCAGCGTTGCGCGAGCGGGTGTTGGATCGCCTGGTTCTGACCGATCGGCCGGTCGAACACAATGCGCTCTTTCGCGTAATCGGTGGCGCGCTTGAGCGCCGCCTTGCCGAGGCCGACTGCTTCCGCCGCGATCAGGATGCGCTCGGGATTGAGCCCGTGCAGGATGTATTCGAAACCTCTGCCTTCTTCACCGATGCGATCTGCCGCAGGCACCTGCAATGCATCGATGAAAACCTGGCTGGAATCGACCGCCTTGCGCCCCATCTTCGGAATCACGCGCGCCTCGACGAAGTTGCGGTCGACATCGGTGTAGAACAGGCTCAGGCCCTGCGCCGGCTTGTTGATTTCCTCGAGCGGCGTGGTGCGCGCGAGCAGCAGCATCTTGTTTGCGACCTGCGCGGTCGAGATCCAGATCTTCCGGCCCGACACCAGGTAATGGTCGCCGTGCCTGACCGCCTTGGTCTTGAGCCTGGTGGTGTTGAGGCCGGCGTCCGGCTCGGTGACGCAGAAGCATGCTTTGTCTTGCCCCTCGATCAACGGCGGCAGCCAGCGCTGTTTCTGCTCGTCGGCCCCGAACACGACGACGGGATTGAGGCCGAAGATGTTCATATGTACGGCGGAAGCGCCCGACATGCCGGCGCCGGATTCAGCGATCGCCTGCATCATGAGCGCGGCTTCGGTGATGCCGAGGCCGGCGCCGCCGTATTGTTCCGGCATCGCGATGCCGAGCCAACCGTCGCGTGCGAGCGCCCGGTGAAAGTCGTCGGGAAAGGCGCCGTCGTTGTCTTTCTTCAGCCAGTACTCGGCGTCGAAGCCGGCGCAGATTTTCTCGATCGCGGAACGGATCGCGAGCTGTTCTTCAGATAAGGAGAAGTTCATCGCCAATCATCACACAGAAAAAATCTCTCACCGCGAAGGACGCAAAGAACGCAAAGGAAATCGAGAATGGCATTGATTTCGTTGTTGGTATAGCCGGCCTCGCCGAGCATCGCGGCATCTTAGCAGATCGACCGTCGGACTTTAACAGCGCGGCGGCGCTGATTTTCCACGCCGGTACATGCCAAGCGCTCAATGTTCCATTGCGACACCGGCGGATGCACAGCGCGTGTTATAATTTTTCCGGGTAAATCCTCAAGCGGCGTTCAAAATTCTTCGTGCCATGGCGCGTGATTCGTGGCGGCCCAAAGTCCGCGGTGCAGGCTGATTTCCAACCGGACATTCGGTGTCGAACCATGCATATCCTGCTGAGCAACGACGACGGTTACTTTGCCCCCGGCCTCGCGATGCTGGCCGAATTCCTTGCGCCCCTCGCGCAAATCACCGTGGTAGCGCCGGAGCGCGATCGCAGCGGCGCCAGCAATTCCCTGACGCTCGACCGGCCGCTTACCGTGCGCCGCGCGAGCAACGGTTTCTTCTACGTCAACGGCACGCCCACCGATTGCGTGCACCTGGCGGTCACCGGCCTGCTCGAGGCCTTGCCCGATATCGTGATCTCGGGCGTCAATCACGGCGCGAACATGGGTGACGACACGATTTATTCGGGCACCGTCGCCGCTGCGACCGAGGGGTTCCTGCTCGGCATCCCGTCGCTCGCGGTGTCGCTGGTGGCGAGCGGCGGCGATCATTTCGCAACCGCGGCGCGCATCGTGGCCGACCTGGTGCAGCGCTTCGCGCGCAACCCGCTCGGCCAGCCGGCGCTGCTCAACATCAACGTGCCGGACGTGCCGCACGAGAAATTGCGCGGGCTGGAGGTGACGCGGCTCGGCAAGCGTCACAAGGCCGAGCCGGTGGTGAAGTCGACGACGCCGCGCGGCGAGACGGTGTACTGGATCGGCGCCGCCGGCGGCGCGCAGGACGCGGGCGAGGGCACTGATTTCAACGCGGTTTCGCGCACGCTGGTTTCGGTGACGCCGCTGCAGGTCGATCTTACGCAATTCCCGCAACTGCAGGCGATCAGAAGCTGGGTCGCATGAGCTCGCGCATCTCCGGCATCGGCATGACCTCGCAGCGCACCCGCATGCGCATGATCGAACGCCTGCGCGAACAGGGCATCGTCGATGAGGCGGTACTCAACGTGATGAACGAAATTCCGCGCCATATCTTCGTCGAGGAAGCGCTCGCGAGCCGCGCCTACGAAGACATCGCGCTGCCGCTGGGTTTCGGGCAGACCATCTCGCAACCATACATCGTCGCGCGCATGACCGAGCTGCTGACCGCGGGCAAGCCGCTCGGCAAGGTGCTCGAGATCGGAACCGGTTGCGGCTACCAGACCGCAATACTCGCCAGGCTCGCGACGGAGGTGTATTCGGTCGAGCGTTTGCAGCCGTTGCTCGCCATGGCGCGCAAGAACCTGCGCGAATTGCGCATCAGCAATATCCGCTTCAAGCACGCCGATGGCCATGCCGGCATACCGGAGGCCGCGCCGTTCGACGCCATTCTGGTCACGGCGGCGGCGACGCACGTGCCGGAAGTTCTGAAAAAGCAGTTGGCCGTGGGGGGTAGAATGGTGGTGCCGATGGGCGCGCGCGAGCAGCACTTGTGCGTGATCGAGCGCACCGCGCGCGGCTTCTCCCAGGCCAGGCTCGATACAGTGAGGTTTGTGCCGATGCTGTCAGGGTTGAGTTGATGCCACGCCGCAATCACATTCATGTGACAGCGGCAGCACTGGCGCTGCTGCTGATATCCGGTTGTACCTCGACGTATCGTCCGGCACCGGTCAGCGAGCGCACACCGTCCGCCAAGCCGGCGGCAAAGCCCGCGCCCACGCCCGCCGCGCCGGCGCGCGAGGCCGATCCGCGCGCCGAGCGTTACACTGTGAAGAAGGGCGATACGCTCTACATCATCGCGCTCGATCACGGGCTCGACTACAAGGAGCTCGCCGAGTGGAACAATCTCGACAATCCCGACGTGATCCGCATCGGCCAGCAGTTGCGGCTGAAAGCGCCCGCGACCACGGTGGTTGCCACGCCGCTCAAGTCCGCGCCGGCAGTCGAGGGCAGGCCGGTTGGCAGCGCACCGCCCGCTGCCGTGGGCGAGGCGGTCAAGTCGCAACCGAAAGCGGTCAAGGTGCCGTATTCGGATCAGGCGCTGGCGCAGTTGTCGGGGCCTCAGGCCAAGCCGGCAGCACCGATGATCGCCAAAATCGAGCCGCGGCCCGAACCGAAGCCCGCCTCGAGCGAGGACGATGACGAAAGGGTCGATTGGGGCTGGCCGGTCGGCGGCAAACTACTCAGCGCTTTCAACGAAACCACCAATCTCAAGGGTATCGGCATTGCCGGCAGGCTAGGCCAGCCGGTAATCGCGAGCGCACCGGGCAAGGTGCTCTACAGCGGCGACGGCATCCGTGGCTACGGCAAGCTGGTGATCATCAAGCATAACAAGGTGTATCTGAGCGTCTACGCCCACAACAGCCAGTTGCTGGTAAAGGAAGGCCAGAGCGTGGTCAAAGGGCAGAAAATTGCCGAGATGGGCGCGACCGATTCCGACCAGGTCAAGCTGCACTTCGAAATCAGGCGCTTCGGCAAACCGCTCGATCCGATCAAGCTGCTGCCGCCCGAGCGCCCGGCGTAAATCGCGGTTAAGCTCGGAATGCTTCCACTTCGCGCAGCAGTTGTACCGTGTCAGCGGGATGTGCGGCGGCGCCGTAACGCAGGCGGATGTAGAGCTCGCTGATCGAGCCGATCGGCTGCGCGAGTTCGGGGTGGGCGGTGATTGCGCGCTTGCGAAATGCGTCCGGTCCCTCGCTCGGGTGGCGTGCCACGCCGCGGCGCGCCAGCCGCTCGCAGAAGCGCGCGTAGGCGGCGGTTACCGGATCCGGCCGCGCCGCGCGCAGCTTGTGCAGCATCAGCGCAGCCAGCACCAGCGTGACGGCGCCGGCCGTGACGAACATCACCGTCACCAGGCTTTGCCAGGTTGCGTCATCGATGCCGACGCGCCGCATCAGCTGGCGCTGGCGGTCCTGCGTGTATCCCAGCACGACCTGGTTCCAGGAATTGGCGACCGAATCCCAGGTCATGCGAGCTTGCCGCAGCCACGCATATTCGCCGCGCAGCAGCGGCAGCGTTTCGGTTCGCGGCACCGCCGCCGCGACACCGGCTTCGACGCGCGCCGGCGATACCGCGGCGGTCGGGTCGACGCGTATCCAGCCGTCGTCCTTCAGCCACACCTCAGTCCAGGCATGCGCATCGGCCTGGCGTACGATGAGGTAGTTGCCGACCGTGTTCAACTCTCCGCCCTGGTAGCCGGTGACAATGCGCGCCGGGATTCCGGCCGCGCGCATCAACACCGCGAATGCCGATGCATAGTGCTCGCAGAAACCGGCGCGCGTTGAAAACAGGAATTCATCGACCGGATCCTCGCGCAGCGGCGGCGGGGTGGTGGTGTAGTAGAAATTCTGGCTGCGGAACATGCCGAGCACGGCCGTGACGTAGGCGCGTTCATCGGGCGCCGCCTTGCGCATTTTTCTGGCGAGCTCTGCGCTGCGCGGGTTGGAGCCGGGCGGCAGCGCCAGCGCGCGCTTGAGTTGGTAGCCTGCGGGCTCAGCGTTGTCGCGATAGCTCAAATGCGACGCCATGTCGTAGCGAATGCGATTAATGACCGGGGTCTGGGACAACAGCTGAAAATCGTTGGTCATGTGGCCGCGCGGCGGCGCGCGCGCCGGCAGATCGAGCGCGAACAGCCAGCGCCTGCTGTGCGGCTCGACCGTTACCGTATACTCGACCGGGTTGCCCAGCGCCTGATAATTGCGTTGCACCAGGTACGGCACCCGCGGCGCAGTCCACGTATAGCCGTCGTAATCCCATAATACCGGCCCGCGCCAATAGAGCCGATTCCCGGGCGGAGGCTGCGACTCGAAGCTCACGCGGAACGCGATCGCGTCCGACAGGATCAGCTTGCTGACGCTGCCCGGCGACATTTCGTCCGACAGGCCGGTCATGCCGGCAAAGGCGTCCTGAGGCATGCCCCAGATCGGACCTTGTACGCGCGGGAACAGCACGAACAGCGCCAGCATCAGGGGTGTGGACTGCAGCAGCATCATGCCGGCGCTGCGCAACTGGCGCTTATAACCGGGCTGCAGCGTGCGGAACTGGAAGCCGACCATGGTGGCGGTGATGATCCACACCGCACACAGCATGTAAAGCGCGGTCGGTATGCTTTGCGAATAGAGAAAGTTGGTGATGACCAAAAAGTAGCAGATGAAGATCAGGATCATCGCGTCGCGCAGCGTCGCCATTTCCAGCAGCTTCAGCGCCAGCATGATCACCAGCAGCGTGACGCCGGAATCGCGGCCGAGTATCCTGCCGTAGCTGATGTAAATGCCGCCCATCGCGCCCGCCGCGATCAGAAACAGCAGCCATTTGCGCGGTAACTGCAAGCCATACAGTGAGATATAGAGCCGCCACGCGAGCAGCGTTATCGCGAGCAGCGTGAGCCACCATGGCACGCGCTCGACGTGGGGCGCGGTGACCATGACGAGCGCCAGCAGCAGCCAGCCGATGTGGCGCGGATGCAGCCTATCGACTGTTGTCGCCATGCGGTTGCCCGCCACTCTGGAACAAAGCCAGCGCTTCAAGGCAGCGGTCGTGCTGCGCATTGCCCGGCGCCGGCGGCAGGGTGATACCGGGCAGCCGCAAGCCGAAGCTCAGGCCCGCGGCATGCGCATCGATCACCCAGCGCGCGAGCCGCGACAATCGGCCCTCGATGCCGAGCGCGTCGGGCGTCGCCTGCCAATCGAGCCACAATTCGGTGTCGGCGCGCCCGCTGAACTGCTTGGTGAGCAGTGCCTGGCCGCGGGCCGCCGCTTTCCACGCGATGTGCCGCGGCGAATCCCCGGGATGATAGGGGCGCAGGCCGGAAAAATCTTCCTGCCCCGAACCGTAGGCGATGCCCTGCCCGGCGTGCGCTTCCGGCAGCGGCAGCGGCAGGCGTGCTGCTTCCGGCCGCGGATAAACCAGGCAGCGCACGTCTGGATTGACATAAGCCCAGGCGTAGCACAAGCCGAGCGGGTAGCGCGTGAACAACGTCAGGCGCCCGGGCATCAGAATGCCGCGGTGCGGCGCCGGCACCGCAACGCTGACGCAAGACGACTGGCGCGCCGGCACATCGGCATAGACCGCATCCTTGCCGTCGCGCGTGACGCCGATAGCAAAGCGGTCGAGCGCGCCGGGATTGTCGAGTACCAGCATGAAGTGGGCATGGTCCCCGGCGTATACCGGCTGCACGCGTCCCGGCGATATTTTGAGCCTGGCAAGATTGCGGAACGTGTGCAGAATCGAATTCACGCCGAGCGCGGCGAGCAGAAACGTCAGCACAAAACCGAGGCTCAGGTTGTAATTGACCGATCCGGTCAGCATCAGCAACAGCGCGCCGACGTAAAACATGCCGTGGCGCGAGGGCAGGATGAAAATGCGCCGCTGCACCAGCACGATGCTGCCGGTTTCCACGCCGCGCAGCTGGAACAGCCAGCGGTCGATGTGCGACCGCAGCGCCCGGTAGGGCGCGGAGAGGCGGGAGGCGAGAGGCGAGAGGCGAGAGGCGGAAGGCGAAAAGTCCGCGAAGCGAAACATGAATTTACCCCTCACCCCTCCCGCCTCACGGAATAGGCACTGCCTCGATCAATTGTTCCGCCACATCGGCGCCGTTGATGCGCGTGTTGTCGCGCACGACGTAGAGCCGGTGGCCGACCACGCCCGGAACGATCGCCTGCACGTCCTCCGGCAGCACCTGGCTGCGCCCATCCATCATGGCCCAGGCGCGCGCCGCGTTGAGCAGCGCGAGCGCGGCGCGTGGCGACAGGCCGTTCACGTAGTCGGGCGATGTGCGGCTGTAGCCGACCAGCGCTTGCAGGTAATCGAGCAGCGCGCTTGAAGCGTGCACCCCGCGCGCGGCCCGTTGCAGCGACATCAGGTCCGCGGGCTGCATGCTCGGCGCAAGCCGCGGCAGCAGGTCGCGTCGGTCGACGCCCTGCAGCAGCGCGCGCTCGGCGCCGGCGTCGGGATAACCGAGCTCGATGCGCATCAGAAAACGGTCGAGCTGCGATTCCGGCAGCGGGACGGTGCCGATCTGGTGCGATGGATTCTGGGTTGCGATCACGAAAAACGGCTCGGGCAGCGGCCGGGTTTCGCCCTCTGCCGTGACCTGGTGTTCTTCCATCGCTTCCAGCAGCGCGCTCTGGGTTTTGGGCGTGGCGCGATTGACCTCGTCGGCGAGTATCACCTGCGCGAAGATCGGGCCGGGGTGGAAGCGAAAGGCGCTCGTTTCGCGGTCGAATATCGACACGCCGAGGATGTCGGCCGGCAGCAAATCGCTGGTGAACTGTATGCGCTGGAACTGCAGCCCGAGCGTGGTCGCCAGCGCGTGGGCGAGCATGGTCTTGCCGACGCCCGGGATGTCCTCGATCAGCAGATGGCCGCGCGCCACCAGGCAGGCAATCGCAAGCCGGATTTGATGCTCCTTGCCGAGGATTATTTTGCCGACTTGCCGTACGACGCTGTCGAGTTGCTGGTCCATGGTCCTGGTAATTGTAACCGAACCCCATCACTTATCCAGTTCCTTGGTGATGCGTATGACGGTCGGATCGTTCTCGCGCACCTGAGCTTCGAAACCGAGCCCGTGCACGAAGCGCAGCATCTTATGGTTGGAGGACAGCACCTCGCCGATCATGGCCTTGAGCCCGCGCGCGCGCGCGGCGGCAAGCAGTTGCGCCATCAGCAGGCCGGCCACGCCCCGGCCTTGCCATTTGTCGCCGACCACTACCGCAAACTCGCAACTCGTGCCGTCGGGGTTGACGACGTAGCGCGCGACGCCGATCTCGACCTCGCGGCTGTCCTGGTGCGTAACCGCGATCAGCGCCATGTGGTCGTGGTAATCGATTCGCGTGAGGTGCGCGAGCATGGTCGGCGAGAGCTCGCGCCGCATGTCCATGAAGCGGTAATAGCGCGCTTCATCGGAAAGTTCGCGTACGAAGTCCTGCTCGATCTGCGCGTCTTCGGGGCGGATCGGGCGGATGATGATCCCGGTGCCGTCGCGTAACCGCAGATGCCTGACCAGATCTTCAGAATAAGGTTGCATGGGCGCACGCCGGCTTCATGTAACGCGGGATTTAAACCTGGCGCCAATCAAGCACGGGCATCCGCGCCGGTTAGACAATACCTCCTGTCGCGGATAATATGATTTCGTCACCGCCCTAGGAGTTTGTCGGACTTGGCTCCGACAAACTCCTAATGCAAAACCGGCGCCAGAAGAATCGCAGAAGAGGATAACAGATATGCGAATTTACCCGCGCTTTTCCTCAAATTCGACCGCTAGCAGCCTGTGCGGACTGTTAAGTCCGACAGGCTGCTAGAAGCCATGGGAAACGCCGCTTGAGCACCGCTTTCATTACGCATCCCGACTGCCTGTTGCATAACATGGGCGCCTGGCATCCCGAGTCCCCGGCGCGCGTCAAGGCGGTCGAGGGCCAGCTGATCGCATCGGGCCTGAGCAACTTCCTGATCCATGTCGAGGCGCCGCTGGCGAAACGCGAGCATCTCGAGCGCGTGCACGACGCGGATTACATCGACGCGATCGAGCGCGCCGCGCCGGATTCAGGCCTGATCCATCTCGATCCCGATACCGCGATGAATCCGCACACGCTGAACGCGGCGTTGCGCGCTGCGGGCGCCGCGGTGCTCGCGACCGATATGGTGATCGGCGGCGAGGCCGAGACCGCGTTTTGCAACATCCGGCCGCCGGGGCACCACGCCGAGCGCGGCCGCGCGATGGGGTTCTGCGTGTTCAACAACGTCGCCATAGCGGCGGCGCATGCACTCGAGCATCATAAATTGTCGCGCGTTGCCATCGTCGATTTCGACGTCCACCACGGCAACGGCACCGAGGACATCTTCCGTGCCGACGGGCGCGTGATGATGGTATCCACGTTCCAGCACCCGTTTTATCCATACGGCGGCATCGAGGGCCGTTCCGAGCGCATGGTCAACATTCCGCTTGCTGCCTACAGCTCGGGCAAGGAGTTCCGCGCGGTGGTGGTGGCGCATTGGCTGCCGGCGCTCGAACGCTTCAAGCCCGAGATGCTGTTCATCTCGGCCGGGTTCGATGCGCACCGCGATGACGACATGGCAATGCTGCAACTGGTGGAGGCCGATTACGCCTGGGTCACGCAGCAGATCAAGACGGTCGCCCGCCAGCATGCGCATGGCCGCATCGTGTCGCTGCTCGAGGGCGGTTACGAGCTGCATGCGCTCGGGCGCAGCGTCGCAACCCACATCAAAGTCCTGGCTGGGATCTAGAGCCCCTGACATAATGAGCGATACCCGGTGCGATAGATACGCTTTCGTAGCGCAGGCGCCCCGCCTGCAAACAGGACGGAGCAGGCGAGGCGCCTGCGCTGCTCTCATTATGTTAGGGGCTCTTAGACGGCCCGGCCACGCGCCCCGATCAGCCCAGCAGCACTGCCGCAGCCACGTTGCGGCCTTCGGCCGCCAATATGTTGTAGGTGCGGCACGCGGCGCTGGCATCCATGACTTCCAGCCCGATCCGCGCCTGAGCGAGGCAGCGTGACAGCGCGGGCTGCGGAAAACGCAGCGTCGCGCCGGTGCCGAGCAGCACGATCTCGGGTCTGAGGCGGAGCAGAAACTCGAAATGGCTGGCGTCGAGCTGGTCGAAACTTGCGGCCCGCCAGTCTTCGATCACGCGCTCCGGCGTTACCACCAGGCTGCGTTCGTAACGCCGGTTGTTTACCAACACGTAGCCGGCGCCGTAGCCGGTGAACAGGTTTTGTCCGGTCTGGCTGGCGAGATGAAGTTTCACGGCGTAATTTGCCGCAGGAGTGCGGGTCGGCTAAAATTATATTCTTTTTCACGATCTTAGCCGCGTTTCGCCGATTGCCATGGAAGAATTTGCCCGCATCAAGCGCCTGAGGGAGTTTTGGCTCCGGCATAACGCGCTGAGCGCATTAGCCTTCGCCGATACTCCGGGCGCAGTCGCTTGTTGCGCGGCCAATTCGCGGCAGGACTATAGACGGAACTAGAGATGGAAGAGTTCGCACGCATCAAGCGCCTGCCTCCCTACGTATTCAACATCACGGGGGAACTCAAGGCCGCGGCGCGCAAACGCGGCGAGGACGTGATCGACCTGAGCATGGGGAATCCCGACCAGCCGACGCCGCGCCACATCGTCGACAAGCTGATCGAGAGCGTGCAGCGCCCGGACACGCACCGCTATTCGGTGTCGAAGGGCATTCCGCGGCTGCGGCGCGCGATCTGCAACTGGTACAAAGCGCGTTTCAGCGTCGAGTTCGACCCCGACTCCGAGGCGATCGTCACCATTGGTTCGAAAGAAGGCATCGCGCATCTGACGCTCGCGACGCTCGACCGCGGCGACATCGTGCTGGTGCCGAACCCGAGTTACCCGATCCATATCTACGGTCCGGTGATCGCGGGCGCCGACATCCGCCACGTGCCGATGATGACGGGTGTGGATTTCTTCGAGACGCTGGAACGCGCAATCCGCGATTCGTACCCGAAGCCGAAGATGTTGATCGTCAATTTTCCGAGCAACCCGACCACGCAATGCGTCGAGCTGCCGTTTTTCGAGCGCCTGATCGCGATCGCGCGTGAGCACCACGTATACATCGTGCACGATCTTGCGTATGCCGATATCGTGTTCGACGGTTATCAGGCGCCGTCGATCATGCAGGTGCCGGGCGCGCGCGAGATCGCGGTCGAATTTTTCACGCTCTCGAAAAGCTACAACATGGCGGGCTGGCGCGTCGGCTGCATGGTCGGAAACCGCGATCTCGTCACCGCGCTCGCGCGCATGAAAAGCTACCACGATTACGGCATGTTTACGCCGATCCAGGTCGCCTCGATCATCGCGCTCGAAGGGCCGCAGGAGTGCGTCGAGCAGGTGCGCTTCATGTATCAGAAGCGCCGCGACGTGATGTGTGCGGGCCTCGAGGCAGCGGG
>JACQOI010000018.1 GCA_016202615.1 Betaproteobacteria bacterium | reverse complement strand
AGGTAACCCCGGCGGATCAATCGGGCCTAGCAGCCTGTCGGACTTAAGTGTCCGCACAGGCTGCTAAAAGCAAAACCGGCCGAATATGCAGATCAAAAACCCTCGCGGCAGTCGAACGGCAAGAAAAGCGAGGGTAAACTTGCACGTTGGTCACCTTTTTGTCCCTTTTGCCCGCGGCCGGTTTTGCCTTAGGAGTTTATCGGCGCTAAGTCCGACAAACTCCTAGAAGTGGCGGTTACTTCTTGCACCAGTTGTCGACCCCCTGTTGGGCGCGCTCGATTTCCGCCGGGCGGTCCTTGTCCTCGAGGAAGCTGCGCTCGCCGGTGTTCGGATCGGCTCGCGCTATGCGCCGTCCATCTTGCAGCTGCTTCAGTTGAGCGCGCGCGTCATCGCAGTTGCGCTGGGCGTCCTTCGCGTCAGCCTGCTCCTTGGCGGCTTTGGCCTCGGCTTCCTGGCGCTCCGCATTGCGTTTGCGGAATTCCACTTCGCGCTCAGCGAGCGATTTGCCGGCCGGTACCGCGGCTCCCGGGCTGGCGGCGCCGGCGCCGCTTTTCATCAACTTGGTTTCCTTGATTGTTCCCGGCGGGCACGTTTGCGCGTATTCCTTTTTGCCTTTGGCGTCCACGCATTCAAGTATCTGGCCGGCGGCCGCACCGGTCACCAGCATCGCTGCCAAGCCAGTCAGTAGTCGTTTCATCTTTGCATCACCCTTGTTTTCAAGGCCGGCGGGGCGCTTATCGCACGCCAAGTCCAGGTGGCCCCAAGTTAGCGATTTCTGCGCATTTCGTCAATCATCTCCGTTAGTTAACGCGCATGGTCGGTTTGCGGTTTACGGCGACTTGCGTATAATACGGTTTTGCGAAGGATCACGAGATGCGCGTGGTGCAAAAAGCCCTAACCTTCGACGATGTTTTGCTGCTTCCTGCCCATTCCATAATCCTGCCACGCGATGTCAGCCTCAAAACCAGGCTGACGCGCACGATTGGTCTTGACATTCCGCTGGTGTCGGCCGCAATGGACACCGTGACCGAAGCGCGCCTTGCGATTGCGGTCGCGCAGGAAGGCGGCATCGGCATCATCCACAAGAACATGACGCCGCGCGCCCAGGCCGGTGAAGTGTCCAAGGTCAAGCGTTTCGAAAGTGGCGTGGTCAAGGACCCGATCACGATCTCACAAAACATGACGGTGCGCGACGTGCTGAATCTGACCAATCAGCACAAGATTTCCGGGCTGCCGGTGGTCGATGCCTCGGGGCGCGTGGTCGGCATCGTCACCAACCGCGATTTGCGCTTCGAAACCAACCTGGGTCAACCGATCAAGAATATCATGACGCCGCGCGCCAAGCTGGTCACGGTGCGCGAAGGCGCGGGCCGCGATGAAGCCATGACGCTGATGCACAAGTACCGGCTCGAGCGAGTGCTGGTGGTCAACCAGAAGTTCGAACTGCGGGGGCTGATCACGGCCAAGGACATACTGAAATCCACGGAGCATCCCAATGCGTGCAAGGACAAGCTCGGGCGCCTGCGCGTCGGCGCCGCGATCGGCGTCGGCGAAGGCACCGAAGAGCGCGCCGAGGCGTTGATCGAAGCGGGCGTTGACGTGATCGTCCTCGATACCGCCCATGGCCACGCGCAGGGCGTGCTTGACCGCATCAAGTGGATGAAAAAGAAATACCCGAAGACCCAGGTCATCGGCGGCAACATCGCGACCGCCGATGCCGCCAAGGCGCTCGTCGACCATGGCGTCGACGCGGTGAAGGTCGGCATCGGCCCCGGTTCGATCTGCACCACGCGGGTGGTCGCCGGCGTCGGCGTGCCGCAGATCACCGCGGTGCAGAATGTCGCCAAGGCACTTGCCAAGAGCGATGTGCCGTTGATCGCCGACGGCGGTATCCGGTTTTCAGGCGACATCGCGAAGGCAGTCGCAGCCGGTGCTTATTCAGTGATGATCGGCGGCTTGTTCGCCGGCACCGAAGAGTCGCCTGGTGAAACAGAGCTTTACCAGGGACGCTCCTATAAATTGTATCGAGGCATGGGCTCGCTCGGCGCGATGCAGCAGGGCGCGGCCGACCGCTATTTCCAGGACGCGGAGCAGGCGACCGAGAAGCTGGTGCCCGAAGGCGTCGAAGGCCGCGTGCCGTACAAAGGCGGCGTGGTGCCGCTGATCCAGCAGTTGATGGGCGGGCTGCGCGCGAGCATGGGCTACACCGGCTGCAACTCGATCGACGAAATGCGCAGCAAGGCCGAGTTCGTCGAGATCACCCACGCCGGCATGCGCGAATCGCACGTGCACGACGTGCAGATCACCAAGGAAGCGCCGAACTATAGAGTCGAGTGAGCGGTGAGAGGTAAGCAGTGAGCAGGGAAAGCCTGATTGCCGGCTTCGACCGCTTACCGCTTACCGTTTACTGCTTACCCCCTTGATGCATCAAAAAATCCTCATTCTCGATTTCGGCGCGCAGTATACGCAGCTGATTGCGCGCCGGGTGCGCGAAACCAACGTCTATTGCGAGCTGCACCCGTACGACGTTACCGACGATTTCATCCGCGACTTCGCGCCTGCCGGCATCATACTTTCAGGCGGGCCGGCATCAGTGTGGGAGGGCGGCGCACCGCAAGCGCCCAATTCCGTATTCGAGCTCGGCGTGCCGGTGCTCGGCATCTGTTACGGCATGCAGACCATGGCCGGGCAGCTCGGCGGCAAGGTCGAAAGCGGCAAGGTGCGCGAGTTTGGTTACGCCGAAGTGCGTGCACGCGGTCATTCGGCCTTGCTGCGCGACATCCAGGACCGCGTCAGCAGCGAGGGGCATTGCCTGCTCGATGTGTGGATGAGCCACGGCGACAAGGTGACCGCTTTGCCATCCGGCTTCAAGGTGATCGCGAGCAATGCCGCAACGCCGATCGCCGCAATGGCCGACGAATCGCGCCGTTTCTACGGGGTGCAATTCCATCCCGAAGTCACGCATACGCTGCAGGGCAAGGCGATCATCGAACGTTTCGTGCGCGTCATCTGCGGCCTTGCCGGCGACTGGAGCATGCCCGGCTATGCCGAGGAGGCGATAGGGCGCATACGTTCCGAGGTCGGCACGGAAGAAGTGCTGCTCGGATTGTCGGGCGGCGTCGATTCCGCGGTGGCGGCGGCGCTGATTCATCGCGCGATCGGCGGGCAGCTCACTTGCGTGTTTGTCGACAACGGCCTGCTGCGGTTCAACGAAGCCGGGCAGGTGATGCAGACGTTCGAGAAAAATCTCGGCGTCAGGGTCATCCACGTCGACGCGTGCCGACAGTTCCTCGGTCAGCTCGCGGGCGTCACCGACCCGGAGCAGAAGCGCAGGATCATCGGCCGCGTGTTCGTCGAGGTGTTTCAGCGCGAGGCGGCCAGGCTGCCGCAGGTGAAATGGCTCGCGCAGGGAACGATTTATCCCGACGTGATCGAGTCGGCCGGCGCCAAAACCAAGAAAGCGCACACCATCAAGTCGCACCACAACGTCGGCGGCCTGCCCGAGACGCTGCATCTGAAGCTGCTCGAGCCGCTGCGCGAATTGTTCAAGGACGAGGTGCGCGAGCTCGGGCTCGCGCTCGGCCTGCCGCACGACATGGTGTTCCGCCATCCGTTCCCGGGGCCGGGGCTGGGCGTGCGCATCCTCGGCGAAGTCAAAGCCGAATATGCGGATCTGCTGCGGCGCGCCGATGCGATATTCATCGACGAGTTGCGCGCTGCTCCATTCATTCCCTCCCCCTTGAGGGGGGAGGGGCAGGGTGGGGGTGTAGGTGATAATCAGACCGTGCCCGAAAACTGGTACGACGCCGTCGCGCAAGCGTTCGTGGTCTTTCTGCCGGTGCGCTCAGTCGGCGTGATGGGCGACGGCCGCACTTACGAGCACGTGGTCGCGTTGCGCGCGGTGCAGACCCAGGATTTTATGACCGCGCACTGGGCGGAATTGCCGCACAGCCTGTTGTCCAAGGTTGCGAACCGCATCATCAATGAAGTGCGCGGCATCAATCGCGTCGTCTACGACATTTCGAGCAAGCCGCCGGCGACGATAGAATGGGAATGACGGAGCCTAGCT
>JACQOI010000183.1 GCA_016202615.1 Betaproteobacteria bacterium | reverse complement strand
TATATCAGCCTCAGCGTGATGGGCGCTTTGGCGGTAGGGTACGCCTATCAGGGCTTGGTCGGATAGCAGAACACCGGCTTTGTCCCGGCCGTTGGATTGCGGTCCGCGGGTATCGAGTTCCCGCAGCGTCTAACGCCCGACCGCCTTCGCTTTCTGGTTCGATCGGTTTCAATACCAGAAGGTACGCAGAACCACGGCCATGGCGAACCGCGACAAGCCACGCGCGCGCCATGCCGATGCGCGGTTGCTACTGATTCCTGCGGCCCATCACTGAACCGCTGGCAACGTCGGCCGAACAAATGCGCGTTCGTCATCGCACTGATGACGAACCGCGGTCGTTTCATGACCAGCATGCCGCGGCGTTTGAATCGCTAAATGGAGAAAACAATATGAGCACGGAAGACATTAAGCACATCGTGAAGCAGAAATATGGCCAAGCCGCATTACAGGCTCAGAGTGGCCGCTCCAGTTGCTGCGCAACGAGCTCGACTCTAAAAGAGTGTTGCGACCCGATTACCTCGAACCTGTACAGCGCACAGGAAAGCGACGAAGTCCCGGAGGCGGCGATGCGGGCATCGCTCGGCTGCGGCAACCCAACGGCGCTCACGGAGATCAAGCCCGGCGAAACGGTGCTCGATCTGGGCTCGGGCGGAGGTATCGATGTGCTGCTCTCGGCAAAGCGCGTCGGCCCGACGGGCAAGGCCTATGGCCTGGATATGACGAATGAAATGCTTAAGCTCGCGCGCGAAAACCAGAAGAAAGCAGGTGTCGAGAATGCCGAGTTCCTCAAAGGCGAAATCGAAAACATCCCGCTTCCCGACAACTCGGTCGATGTCATCATCTCCAACTGCGTCATCAATCTGTCAGGCGACAAGGACCGGGTATTCCGTGAAGCGTTCCGGGTTTTGAAGCCCGGCGGGCGGCTCGCGGTCTCCGATGTAGTGGTCATCGGCGAAGTGCCGGCCGCGATCCGGAAGAGCGTCGAATTGTGGGTCGGTTGTGTCGCTGGCGCACTGAGCGATTCGGATTACACGACCAAGCTTGCGAGCGCCGGCTTCGAACAGATCGGAATCGAGCCCACGCGGATTTATGACATCGAAGACGCGCGGCAATTTCTCGCGGGACAAGGTATCGATGTGAATGTCATTGCACCGCAAGTGGCCGGCAAGATCATGAGTGCGTTTGTGCGTGCGTATAAGCCTGCCCAGAGGGGTTGCTGCGCGCCGAGTTGTGAGTGCACAGAAACAATACGTTGAAAACCTTCCCCCCCATGATTACGTGGCGCGCGGGTCCTCGACCGCCACGCACGCTGCGACCGGCGTGCACGGGTTGCCGCCGCAGCAATTCGCCGTCAGAAATGCGAGCAGATCGTTCATGGCGTCGAAGCTCGCCGAATAAATAACAAACCGTCCGTCCTGGCGCGAGTTCAGCAGGCCGGCATGGGTGAGTTCCTTGAGATGAAATGAGAGCGTCGCGGAAGAAATGTCCAGATGCTCGGCGATTTTCCCGACGCTCAGACCTTGCGGTCCGCTCTGCACCAGCGACCGGAAAATCGCCAGGCGCGATTCCTGCGCGAGCGCTGCCAATGCCTTGACAACCTGAGTTGACTCCATATTTCGAATAATATCGAATTATTGTGAAAAAATCATGATAAGAAAACCTTCGCTATAAATCAATCAGTTATATCAGTCTGACGCGCGACGTACGACTTCGGCGATACGCTTCGCCCAGCGCTCGACCACGCTGCGCGACTTGCCCTCGACCATCACCCGTATCACCGGCTCGGTACCGGATGCGCGCAACAGCACGCGTCCATTGCCGTCGAGCGCGGCTGCGGCCTTGGCGAGCGCCTGTTTCACGTTGCGGTCGGCGCTGAAATCGAAGCTCCGCCTGGTGCGCACGTTAATCAGTATTTGCGGGTAAAGCTTGACCGCCGCCGCCGCTTTGGCCAGCGACGTCTTGCTGCCGCGTAGCGCACCGAGCACTTGCAGCGCCGACACGATACCGTCACCGGTGGTGTGCTGGTCGAGACAGACGATGTGCCCCGAATTCTCGCCGCCGAGCTGCCAGCCCTTTGCCTGCAGCATTTCGAGCACATAGCGGTCGCCGACCCTGGCGCGCGCAAACGGAATCTTCAAGCGCGCCAGCGCATGCTCCATGCCGAGATTCGTCATCAGCGTGCCGACCACGCCACCTTTAAGTTGGTTCCGCTTTTTGCGGTGGCTGGCGATCACGTACAGCAACTGGTCGCCGTCGTAGACCGCGCCGCCGCCATCGACCATCACCAGCCGGTCGCCGTCGCCGTCGAATGCGATGCCGAGGTCGGCGCGCTGTTTCTTGACGGCTTCCTGCAGCGCTTGCGGATGTGTCGCGCCGCATGCGGCGTTGATGTTGTAGCCGTCCGGCTTGTTGCCGAGCTCCGCGACGTCGGCCCCCAGCTCGTGGAACACGTGCGCAGCGATGTGATAAGTCGCGCCGTGCGCGCTGTCGACCACCAGGTTCAGGCCGCGCAGGTCGAGATGCGCCGGGAAAGTGCTTTTGCAAAACTCGATATAGCGGCCGACCGCGTCATCGATCCGGCGCGCCTTGCCGAGCTGTGCCGACTTCCTGCATTGCAGCGGCCGCGCGAGTTCCGCCTCAATCGCGGTCTCAACCTTGTCCGGCAGCTTGGCGCCGTCGCCGGAGAAAAACTTGATGCCGTTGTCGTCGTACGGGTTGTGTGAGGCGCTGATGACGATACCGGCGGACAATCTGAGCGCACGCGTCAGATAAGCGATCGCCGGCGTCGGCATCGGCCCCACCAGCAATACGTCGACGCCGGCTGCGGAAAGCCCCGCTTCGAGCGCCGATTCCAGCATGTAGCCGGAAATGCGCGTGTCCTTGCCGATCAGCACCGCCGGGCGATCGGCGCCGCCTTTGCTGCTGCGCGCCAGCACCTTGCCCGCGGCAAAACCGAGCCGCAACACGAAGTCCGGCGTGATCGGAGCATCCCCGACCTTGCCGCGTATACCGTCCGTGCCGAAGTATTTACGACTCATATCAAAATCGTGAGGCGTGAGGGGTGAGGCGTCAGGCGGAAACCCCTCTTCGCCAAAGCATTAGTGATTCTTCTCCTCACTCCTTACCCCTCTCTCCTCACGGCTTCCAACACCGCAAGCGCATCGCGCGTGGCCGCCACGTCGTGCACACGTACGATACGCGCGCCTTTTTGCGCAGCGATCAGCGCCGCGGCAACGCTCGCGTGCACTCGTTCGCCGACCTCGCGCCCCGTGATGCGCCCGAGCATCGACTTGCGCGAGAGGCCGGCCATTACCGCCACTCCGGTCTCGTTGAAGCGATCAAGCTGCCGCAAGAGCTCCAGATTATGCTCCAGCGTCTTGCCGAAGCCAAAGCCGGGGTCGATAACGATGCGTTCGACAGCGACGCCGGCGGCACGCACCGCCTGCACGCGCGCCGTGAGAAACGCGAGCACTTCGGCGACGACATCGGCATAATGCGGATCGGCTTGCATGTCCGCCGGCGCGCCCTTTTTATGCATCAGGCACACCGCTGCGTCGCTCGCCGCAATCGCCTCAACCGCTCCCGGCGCGAGCAGCGCGTTTACGTCGTTGATCATGGCCGCGCCGGCGGTGATCACCTCGCGCATCAACTCCGGCTTTTGCGTGTCGACCGATACCGGTACCGCGCCGCCCGCAAGCTGCTCGAGCACCGGCAGCACGCGCCGGCGCTCCTCTTCGAGTGCGACGCTACGCGATCCCGGCCGCGTCGACTCGCCGCCGACGTCGATGATGTCGGCGCCCTCTGCGATCAGCCGCCGCGCGCGCGCAACCGCAGCCTGCGTGCTTGAAAATTCGCCGCCGTCGGAGAACGAGTCGGGCGTGATGTTGACCACCCCCATGATCAGGGGGCGCACGAGCGGGAGCCGGAATTTACCGCACTGGAGGAACATCGTGAGGCGGGAGGCGGGAGGCGGGAGGCGTTTAGCCGCGGGGATATCCCGCACACCTACCTCCTCACTCCTCACCCCTCACGCGCACCTGCGGCGCGCTCAGGTTCCTTGCACCGGCGCGGCGGTCGCCGCGGGACTGGGAGGAGCGTCTTTCGGCGGCACGCTCGTCGTTGTCACGGCCGGCTTGGGCGGACGCGGCTCGCGGCCTTCCATGATGTCTTTCAACTGCTCGGCGTCGAGCGTTTCCCATTCGAGCAGGGTCTTCGCTATTTTCTCGACCTTGTCGCGGTTGTCCTCGATGATCTTGCGCGAGACCGCATACTGCTGATCGATGATGCGGCGGATCTCGGCGTCGACTTTTTGCATGGTCGCTTCCGACACGTTCTTGTGGGTCGTGATCGAGCGGCCGAGGAACACTTCGCCTTCGTTCTCGCCGTAGACCATAGGCCCCAGCACATCCGACATGCCCCATTCGGTGACCATGCGGCGCGCCAGAGTGGTGGCGTTCTGGAAGTCGCTGCTGGCGCCGGTCGTCATCTGACCGAGAAATACCTCTTCCGCAATGCGGCCGCCCAACGACACCGAGATATCCTGCAGCAGGCGCTCGCGGTCTTTGCCGTAGCGATCATGCTCGGGCAGCATCCACGTGATGCCAAGCGCGCGGCCGCGCGGAATAATGGTGACCTTGTGCACCGGATCGGCCCTGGGCAGCGTATACGCAACCACCGCGTGTCCCGACTCGTGGTAAGCGGTCGTGATGCGCTCGTCCTCGGGCATCACCATCGAGCGGCGCTCCGCGCCCATGTAAATCTTGTCCTTGGCCTGCTCGAAGTCGTCCATGTCGACCAGACGCTTGTTCTTGCGCGCCGCGAACAACGCCGCCTCGTTGACGAGGTTGGCGAGATCGGCGCCCGAGGAGCCGGGCGTGCCGCGCGCAATGACGTCGGCCTTGACGTCGGGTGCGACCGGCACTTTGCGCATATGCACGAGCAGGATCTGCTCGCGGCCGCGGATGTCGGGCAGCGGCACCACCACTTGGCGGTCGAAGCGGCCCGGACGCATCAGCGCCGGGTCGAGCACGTCGGGACGGTTGGTGGCGGCGATCACGATCACGCCGGCGGTGCCTTCGAAGCCGTCCATTTCGACCAGCAGCGCGTTCAACGTCTGCTCGCGCTCGTCGTTGCCGCCGCCGAGGCCGGCGCCGCGCTGGCG
>JACQOI010000174.1 GCA_016202615.1 Betaproteobacteria bacterium | reverse complement strand
GGCGTGAGGCGAGAGGCGTGAGGCGAGAGGCGGAAAAGCCGCTGTTACTCCTCCCTCCTCACCCCTTACTCCAGGTTGCGTTCAGAGCAACAATAATCTTGTAGGGTGCGTTCCACGCACCGTTTTCATTGGTGCGCATGGCGCACCCTACTCCTCTCTCCTCTCCCCTCTCGCCTTACGGTATCTAGATCGCGGCTTCGTCGGTCTCGCCGGTGCGGATTCTGATCACCTGGTCGACGCCGGAGATGAAAATCTTGCCGTCCCCGATCTTGCCGGTGCGCGCGGCCTTGACGATGGCATCTACGGCGCGCTCGAGCAGGTTGTCCGGAATCACGACATCGATTTTCACCTTGGGCAGAAAATCGACCACGTATTCAGCGCCACGATAAAGCTCGGTATGACCCTTTTGCCGGCCGAAACCCTTGACCTCGGTTACGGTCAGGCCGCTCACGCCGATTTCGGACAGCGCCTCGCGCACCTCATCGAGCTTGAACGGCTTGAATATCGCCTCGATTTTTTTCATCGTATTCCCCCGCCTCGTCTCAACCGGTCGCATGTTACAACCAATTACACCGCTAGGGAACCTCTGAATAACTGTCATCGCGAGGAACAATGTGACGAAGCGATCTCGTATCGGGTTGATTTCACTAACTGCGAGATTGCTTCGCTCCGCTCGCAATGACGACCACCGGGGTTAATCAGAGGTTCCCTAGTATAATAGAACCAACGGCGGCCAATTGAACCGCCGCGATTATTCGAATTGATGGCGGTATTTGTTGGTGATCGGGTAGCGCCAGTCCTTGCCGAAGCCGCGCGGCGTGATGCGGATGCCGATCGGCGCCTGGCGCCGCTTGTATTCGCTGATGCGCAGCAGATTGATCACGCGCTCGACGTCCTTGCGGCTGTAGCCGTTGGCCTCGATTTCACGCGGTCCGAGGTTGTGCTCGACATACGCTTCCATGATCGCGTCGAGCACGTCGTACGGCGGCAGGCTGTCCTGATCGGTCTGATTGGGCCGCAGCTCGGCCGACGGCGGACGCGTAATCACGCGCTGCGGGATTACCCGGAAGATGCCGTTGCGATAGTTGGCGAGCCGGTAAACCAGCGTCTTGCTGATGTCCTTCAACACCGCGAAACCGCCCGCCATGTCGCCATAGAGCGTGGCGTAACCGGTGCCCATCTCGCTCTTGTTGCCGGTGGTCAGGACGATCGCGCCGGATTTGTTGGATAGCGCCATCAAAAGGGTGCCGCGAATGCGCGCTTGAATATTTTCCTCCGTCGCGTCGGCCGGCAGACCCTTGAACTCGCCGGCCAGCGCGGCGAGAAAAGCGTCGAACATCGGCTTGATCGCGATTTCCGAGTAACGCACGCCGAGTGTCCCGGCCTGGGCGCGCGCGTCCTCGCGGCTGATGCTTGCGGTATATTGCGACGGCATCATCACCGCGCGCACCTTGCCGGCGCCGAGCGCGTCGGCGGCAACCGCAAGCGTAAGCGCCGAATCGATACCGCCGGAAAGCCCGAGCAGCACGCCCGGGAAGCCGTTTTTGGTCACGTAATCGTGCACGCCCAGGCGCAACGCCTCATAGACGTCGGCCTCGAGCGCGCGCTCCGGCGCCACCTCCCCTTGCAGCGGATCGCCGTTTTCGATCGTGACGATGCCAAGCGCTTCCTTGAACAACGGCAGCTGATGCGTGATCTCGCCCGCGCGATCGAGCACGAACGAAGCGCCGTCGAACACCAGCTCATCCTGTCCACCGACCAAGTTGGCGTAGATCAGCGGCATGCCGTTCTCGGCGACGCGTTCGCGCATCACGTCGTAGCGCGAATGCTGCTTGCGCATATGATAGGGCGAGGCGTTCAGCACCAGCAGCACCTGCGCGCCGGCTGCGCGCGCGGCGCGCGGCGCCTCCGCTTCCCACGAATCGGCGCAGATATTGATGCCGAGGTTGAGCTCCTTGCCGTTGACGCCCGGATTGGCGAGCAGCGGGCCCTGCCTGCCCCAGGTGTCTTCGCAGATGTTGACGCCGAAATTGACGCCGTTGACCTGGAATACGCACGGCTGGTCGCCGGAATCGAAATAGCGCTCTTCGTCGAAAACCGTATAGTTCGGCAGCGTGTGCTTGTGATAAGCGGCGACGATGCGGCCGTTCTGGATCAGCGAGGCCGCGTTGTAGCGCTTGCCGTCGGCCTGCCGCGGGTGCCCGACGAGGACCGCGATGCCGCTGACCTGCGCCGCCAGCTGCTGCAACGCGGTATCGCAATTACGGTAGAAATCATCGCGCAGCAACAGGTCTTCGGGTGGATAGCCGCATAGCGCGAGCTCGGGCGTGACGAGCAGGCCGGCGGATTGCGCACGCGCCTGATCGGCGAACTCGAGAATGCGCGCGACGTTGCCGGCAAGGTCGCCGACCGTGCAGTTGATTTGAGCAATCGCGATTTTCACAACGCTAATATATCATTGCTTGAATGAAAACCGTCGAGCCCGCGGTCGAAGTCTGCGACACGATCGCCGCGATCCCGGCGCGCGACTGGAACCGGCTCGCCGGTGACGACCCGTTCCTGCGCCATGAGTTCCTCAACGCGCTGCACGAAACCGGCTGCGCCGGCGCCGCCACCGGCTGGACGCCGCGTTTTCTGATTCTGCGCGAGAACGATGCGCTTGCCGGCGCCATGCCGCTTTATCTGAAGTCGCATTCCTACGGTGAATACGTGTTCGACTGGGCATGGGCGGACGCCTACCAGCGCCACGGCCTGCGCTATTACCCGAAACTGCTCAACGCAGTGCCGTTCACTCCGGTCAGCGGCCAGCGCCTGCTCGCCGACAGCCGCGAGCGGCGCCGGTTGTTGCTTGCAGCGGCGCTGGAGCTCGCGCGCACATGCCGCGCTTCGTCGCTGCACTGCCTGTTCCCGCCCGCCGCGCAGGCGGCCGAAATGCAGGATTGCGGGCTGCTGCTGCGCCACGGCGTGCAGTTTCATTGGCATAACGACGGTTATGCCGACTTCAACGAGTTCCTGGCGACGCTCAATCACGACAAGCGCAAGAAAATCAAGCAGGAGCGGCGCCGCGTGCGCGATGCCGGCATCAGCTTCGAGTGGTTCGCGGGCAGCGCGATCACGGACGCGCGGTGGGCGTTTTTCAACCGCTGTTACCGCGAGACCTATCGCCAGCATCGTTCGACACCCTACCTCAACCTCGATTTCTTCCGCGCGATCGGCCGCACCATGCCGGAAAACATCGCGCTCGTCGTCGCACTGCGCGAGCGCCGGCCGGTTGCCGCGTCGCTAAATGTGCACAACGGCAAACGGCTGTGCGGGCGCTACTGGGGCGCGCTCGAATACCATCCGGGCCTGCATTTCGAGGCCTGCTACTACCAGGTCATCGAATACTGCATCGCGCACCGCATCGGGACTTTCGAGGGCGGCGCGCAGGGCGAGCACAAGATGGCGCGCGGCCTGCTGCCGGTGGAAACGCACTCGGCACACTGGCTCGCGCATCCGCAGTTCGCGGCGGCGATCGAGGATTTTCTCACGCGTGAGACGCGCGACATGTCGCGGTATCTCGACGAACTCGACGAACACAGCCCGTTCAAAATACCCGAGTCCTAAGACCTGCCGCCGATTGACTTTACGCCAAGCCGCTGACATTGGTCGTCGGTATCGTGACCATCGTGCTGATCATGAAAGGGGCACGGCTGTCCTGTTCCGCATGAGCAAATGACAGCCGTAAGCGGTGAGTGGTGAACGGTGAATGGTGAATGGTGAATGGCTAATAGCGAAGCATAGTAGAATGACACTTACTTAAGCTGTGGGCATCGGGAACTCCTGCTCTTCAAGGCCCTTGCGGGGAGAGGCGCGTTGGAGCGGGTGCCAGGGGTGCGATCGTGAAAGCGGGCCTGATCCGGCGTAGGGTGCGCTTGCGCACCAT
>JACQOI010000017.1 GCA_016202615.1 Betaproteobacteria bacterium | reverse complement strand
GCGAACTCGACGAGCTGCTCGCCCAGACCCAAGTTGCCACCCTCGCGATCGGCGATGACGAGCCGTTGTTGCGTTCGTTCATCAAACACTGCGATCTTTCTTTGCGCCTCAGATAGGACATTCGTTATGCAGGGCTCAGTAACAGCGCAATCGACAGCGACACTTACTCGGCGCCGCTACGCGCGCCGCTCAGTGCGCGTCATTGCGAACGTTAGCAGTCATATGTATCGGCCGTATCGGCGTATGGGCCACATCTTGGCGTTGGCGATCGTCGTCGCACCTTCGTATGCTGACCCTCCAAAGCAAGTTTTCGGCATTTACACGCGCCCAACGCTCGCTTGTGGCGGTCCGGGGTTGGCCGATGGTGGAGGCAGTTGCGATTTGGTCGCCGAAGACAGACTCGAAGTAACTGCGGGCATTGACCTTCGTACTGCATCGGCGGACTCTGTGTACGTGTCGTTTGCGCTGCATTTTGATGCCGGAAAAGGTGACCATCTTTGCGCGTTCAGCGGCCACGGAACTTGGTCCAATGGCAAAGTCCTCCTAGGTGAAGCCGAGAATCCGGTGCGTCCGGAACGCAAAAATATTGCGTGTCGCCTTGCTTTGTCTTACACGAAGGGAACGATTCGCGTTTTGGACGCGAGGAGTAAGTGCCAACCGAGTCTTTGCAGCGGCGCCCACAAGCTTGATGGTGTCGTGTTCAAGAAACAGAGCCGTAAACAATGACTGCTAACCGCGCGATCGACAGCGACGCGAGGCAAGCGCTGGTCGCGCTTGCGGGCGCGCGTCATCGCGGACGTTAGCTGGCAGATCGACCGAGCCAATGGGTGCACGCATTTGCACGTTCGCATACGGTTCCAACATGCTCACCGCCCGGCTGCGAGAGCGTGTGCCGTCGGCCGTAGCGATCGGAACTGGTCGTCTACTTGGGCATGTTCTCAAATGGCACAAACGGAGCCGAGACGGCTCCGGGAAATGTGACGCCGAGGCGACCGGCCGAATTGAAGATGTAGTCTGGGGCGTACTCTTCGAATTGAATGCAGCAGAAAAACCGGCGCTTGATCGTGCGGAAGGCCTTAATAATGGGTATGTTGAGCGGCAAGTGGACATCATTACTGACCGCGGCACCGTGAGCGCTGTTGCGTACATCGCTACCGCCACAGATCCTTCGCTGCACCCGTACCATTGGTACAAGGCATTCGTGGTCGCAGGCGCCAGAGAACATGGGTTGCCACAGGAGTATCTGCAATCGCTGGAAAGTGCTCCATCCATTCCAGACCCCGACTCTGCGCGGGCCGCGCAAAATGAACGGTTGCTTACTGCCAGCTAACCGCCCGGTGAACCCGGACGCGCGCGGAAGCGGCGTGCCACGCAATCGTTCGTGGGCGCGCGCCGGTTACCGGGGACGTTATGCCGCGAAGGAACAGGTGTAGAATAGTTCGGCCATGGGAGACGCGGCGCGACATCTTTTGCAGTCCTTTGAGGCGTTGTCCGAGGCCGAACGACGTGAGGTCTTGGAGGAGCTCCTTCGTCGCGCGGCCGAGTTACCGTATTCCTTCCCGTCGGATGACGAGCTCGTCCGAGCCGCCGATCAAGTCTTCCAAGGGCTCGATCGTCTTGAGGCCGAGGGGTGAGGACACCGCTTCGCGGCGAAGTTTATATGGTTGACCTCGGGCTGGCCGCGAAGGTCCGACCGTGCGTAGTTCTTAGCGTCCCTACGGAGGAATCAGACCGATCTCTCGTCACGGTCGTTCCTCACACGACCGCCCTTCGGCAATCCCGATTCGAGATCGTTGTTCCTGCCAGATTTCTACGCCCTGGCGCGTTTGACGCACAGGGGATCGTCACCGTTCCGACAGCTCGACTGATGAACCACCTCGGGACGCTCAGCCCTGAACAGCTTGTCTCAGTCGAAAAGGGCGTGTGTGCATGGCTTGGTATCAAAATCGCGGTATAACCATCCAATCCACACCGACGCGTGCAAGCGCTACGCTGTCTCGCACGCGCGGGTGATTGGAACACGTTAGATCGCGAAGGCCGACATGGGAGCGCGCACGAAAAAACCCTCCGCTCCGTACATCGGACGATGGCATATCGTGGAAATGGAACAGTGGGACCAGGAGTTCATTGACCTCGAAGGCCCCGGCCATATCACGTTTGCGAAGGGCGGCAAAGGGTCGTTCCATTTCGGCGCCGTGGAAGGCGAACTCGATTGCCGCTTGAAGGATTCTGCCGAGGGCCAGCGAGTCGAATTTTCGTGGACGGGCCACGATGAAATGGATCCGGTAACCGGCCGAGGCTGGGCCGTCGTGAAGAATGGCGAGCTACATGGGCATCTCTATTTCCATCTTGGCGACGATTCCTGGTTTAGGGCGGTTCCGTTTTCGCGATCTAACCACACCGTCGAAACGGACGCGCCGCAAGCGGCGCACCGTTCACGGTAATCGTTAGAGCGCATATTTCCATAAATCTTCGAGTCTGGCTATAATCTAGCCAAAATGCGCTTCGAGATCGAACTTACTGATGAGGCCGTGGCCGATTTCAAGGCGCTGAAGGCTTTGTGGCGCGTTGCCGTAAAGGACGCGATGGAAGTACACCTACGTCATGAACCGGAAAAAGTGAGTCGTAGCCGAATCAAACGGCTTCGAGAGTTGTCAAAGCCTCAGTTTCGGTTGCGAGTTGAAGACATTCGGGTTTTCTATGATGTCGAGAAAAGTACCGTCACAGTGCACGCAATCGTTCTCAAATCGGAGGCAGCGTCATGGTTAGCACAGTTCGGAGAAAGCAAGTGAAGAAAGTACCTCTTTCCCAGGTAAAGGATGATTTATCGCGCTATTTGCGCGAAGCCGAGACCCGCCAAATCGTTATCACTCGGCATGGAAAACCAGCCGGTGTGCTGATCGGGTTTGAGTCTGACGAAGACTGGTTCGACTTTCGGCTCGAAAACGACCCTCGGTTTCTCGAACGAATTGCACGGTCGAGAGAAAGTGCTCGAGCCGGGCGCACCATAAAGCTCGAAGATCTCAAATCCTGAATGCGCTCTAACAATGCGTTTGAAAACGGACGCTCAGAAGCTGCGCTTCTTCGCGCCGTTCAACGCGGACGTTGGGCGTGATCGAGACAATGGACGATTGCTGCACCGATAAGACCTGCACCATCGACCGGTTGCGCGAGCGCCAATCGGCGACTCTCCGCGTCGTTTTGCTCGTGAACGCTGCGATGTTTGTCGTG
>JACQOI010000171.1 GCA_016202615.1 Betaproteobacteria bacterium | reverse complement strand
TCGGGTGTTTCCGGTTATGAATCAGTAGGGATCTACGGCGTATTTACGACGGCTAAAACACCGGATCCGATTATTCGGCGACTGAACCGCGAAATCGTGCGGATCCTGAGCACCGAAGAGGCGAAAAAGCGGTTACTCGATTCCGGGTTAGAACCCGTCGGCAGTTCGCCGGAGCAGTTTGCGGCCAAATTTAAATCCGAAAGGCTCAGGATGGCAAAGGTGATTAAGGATGCCGGCATCCGCCTTGAATAGTTGCAGATAACTTCAACCGAAGGGGAAATTATGAAAATATTGTTTTTCGACGACTTCAAGCTGGGCGTACTCAAGGGTGACACCGTGATAGACGTGTCGTCCGTGGCGCGGAATATTCCACACACCGGGCCGCATAATCTCATCAGCGGGTTGATCGAGCGCTTCACCGACTACCGAAAGCGCCTGGAGGAAGCGGCCGCGAAGGGCCGCGGGGCGCCGGTCGGCCAGGTCCGGATCCGGCCGCCGTTGCCGAAGCCGTACAACATCGACTGCATGGCCGTGAACTACATGGAGGACGGAACCCGGGCCGAGCCTGCGCCCATCAACGCGTTCCACAAGTCCCCCAGCGCGGTCATCGGCGATGGCGACACCATGGTGCTGCCGGACGTGCCTGCCGCCATCTTCGAGGGCGAAGCCGAGTTGGGCGTGGTCATCGGCAAACGCGCCACCAACGTGAGGGCTGCCGACGCCGTGAGCCATGTATTCGGGTACCTGAACTTCATCGACGGCTCGGCCCGCGGCCTGCCGCCTGCCGGCAACACGTTCTTCCAGATGAAATCACGCGATACCTTTGCTCCGATGGGGCCGTATATCGTGACCGCCGACGAATTACCTGACCCGCACAAGCTGCAGATCCGGCTCTCGGTGAACGGGACGCTCAAGCAGAACTTCAACACCAGCGACATGGCCCACAAGATCCCCCGCTGCATCGAGTGGGTCAGCTCCATCCACACCCTGGAGCCCGGCGATGTGCTTGCCACGGGAACCAACCACGGGGGTCTCAGTGCGTTGCAGGATGGCGACACGATCGAACTGGAGACCGAAGGACTGGGCCGGCTGCGCGTGCGCGTGCGGGACGACCTCAAGCGAACCTGGGCCAGGCAGACGCGATTCGAGCGGCAGGAGAAAAAACTGGAAGGGGCAACCACACCGCAACTGACGGGGAAGTACGCTGCGCCGGGACGCTAGCCCACGCGGACACCGGAGGACTTGACGACCTTGCCCCACATTTCCCGGTCTCGCGCCGGATGAACGCGCCGAACTACTCGGGCGCGAGCAGGGTCGGCGGTCGCGGTCGCGGCGCCCTTATAGGGGATGAAGGTAACTCATCGCTACCAATCAGGCCCCGCAAAGTGGGGCGACAATCTTCAAATTTGCGCCATCTCTTTGCCTTTTGCCGACATTGGGCGCGTGTCCCCTGCAGGAAGGAGTCCGGCTTGCTCCAACAAATCGCGTATCCGCTGCCTTTCCGCGGCGGAAAGGGGCGGTACAGGCGGCCGCACGCGGGCATTCTTCAACCGGCCTATCATCACCATGGCTTCTTTCAACGTGGCATGATTGTAAAGACACGACTCCTCCCCACCGTACGTGGCAAGTTTTAGGAGATAGAGCTTGTCATTTAACCTGCGGGCTGTGGGCCAATCATCCCGCCACACCGCTTCCAGCAATTGGGTGATCAACTCCGGCACAAAGCTGGCGAACCCAAGGATTGCACCATCAACACCCACGAGCGCGGAACTGAATATATATTCATCATGGCAAGTGAGGATCGTGATGTGCGGCGCCCACTGCCGCAATTCGCGTACCTGCCGCTCGTATCGGGAGAAGTCGCGTGTGCCAAACTTCACGGATACCACCTGCGGAATCTCACCGAGCGCGACGAGCGTTTCCGCATCGTACGTAGCCTTTGTCACCGCAGGGTATTGATGAATGATGATCGGCAAGTCGGCGGCATCGGCAATGGCTTGAAAAAAACCCAAAGTCTCTTCGCGGCTCTTCCCCTTTCGCAACCATCTATGCGGCGGCATAACAAGCAGCCCGTCCACACCAACTGCTCGAGCATCACGGGCCATCTGAGCGGCCTCCCTGCTGCCCTCGGCGGAAATACCGGTCACAACTCGAGAGGCGCCGCTTACATGCTCCACGGCGATCGCGGACACGCGCACCCGTTCTTCCGGTGTCAAATGAGCGATCTCACCAACGTGACCGTTGACCACCACGCCGGTAACTCCCTTGACGCTGATCAGCCACGCCAGTAGTTTGCGAAATTCTGGCTCGTCGATCTCGAAATCTTCCCTAAACGGCAACACAGAGGCCGGGAAAACACCAATCCAGCGGTTGTTGGACATTTTCGTTCCTCCCCTGTTTGAGGCATTTTTTTTCAAACGGGCCAGCGCCGCGAATTAGCCGACGGGCTTGCCTACACGCTTTTTGTAGCGATCACGACCGCAGCTCGTAATCTCAGAACCGGCCGGGCGCGGCGAAATTCTCGAACCGCGTGTGCTGTCCGAGGAAAGTCAGCTTGACGTGACCGATCGGGCCGTTGCGCTGCTTGCCGACGATGATTTCCGCGGTGCCCTTGTCGGGCGATTCCGGGTTGTAGACTTCATCGCGGTAAATGAACAGGATCAGGTCGGCGTCCTGCTCTATCGCCCCGGAGTTATGACTGACAACACTATCCGCCAGCCAACTGGCTGGTCCCGGCACTGTCAGGTCGAACACCTCTTCTGTCCCGTCTGGACGTATCTCAACCACCCGATCCCAAAAAATGTCATCTTCTGCCCATCGACGCAGATCCGCATTGTCAAGAATATCCGCGTAGCTGCGCATAAGATCCCTGGAAGGAGAAAACCTGAAATGCGATGTCCCGCCGTATGACGTTCCTCGCAAACTCGCCATCTTCCTCTGAGATACGCCACGCGCCCGCATGACCGCCCTGACCTCCTGGAAAGCCGCTTGGGGTAGGGTGTCGACGTTTGTATTCTGCTCCGCAACGACCCGGCTGTTTTCCTCCGAGGCAGTGGTGTATCGCAGCGGCTGATGCGTCGGATAACTGCCATCCCCGACGAGATGCCCGAGAAGCGCGAGATCGCTTTCATCCCAAGAGTGCGTGTTGCGCGGCTCCGGAACGTTACGAGCAGTCGCGAGGCGGTCTCCGACTCGGAGTTCCTCTACGCGAACCCAACCGTTCGATCCGTAAACGCGATGTTTGGCGGTCGCCCGCAGCACCTTGCCGCTCGCGAGCGTAAGCCGAAAGACCGGCTTGACGCCGGCGGACCAGACCTTGTCACTGCGAGCGGAAACGATTCTCCGATCTTGCGACATAGCCCAAACCTCAGGTTCTGTTCCCACCAGCTCGATCACCGGAACTCTTCGCCCATCAGTGAGCATGACCAGGGTTTCGCCGACGACACACTCGCGCAGATCCGACATCACGGGACGCTTGTTGGGGCGCTGCTCAAGACCGCGGTTCAATTGCGACAACGCCATCACCGGCACGTTGAGCTCCTTGGCCACCGCTTTGAGCGAACGCGAAATCTCCGCCACCTCGGTGGCGCGGTTCTCCGTGCTGTTGCCGGTTTCCATCAACTGCAGGTAATCGACCACGATCAGGCCGAGACCGGGCCCGCCGCATTGGCGGTGCAGCCGGCGCGCCCTGCCCCGCAACTCGGTCGGATTCAGCATGCCGCTTTCGTCGACGAACACCGGCGCCTCGCTCAACCTGCCGACCGCGGCGGTGAGCTTTTGCCAGTCGTCGTCATTGAGCGAGCCGGTGCGCATCTTGTGCTGGTCCAGCCTGCCAATGGAGCCGAGCATCCGCATCACCAGTTGCGGACCGCTCATCTCCATGCTGAAAACCGCCGCCGGCATCTTCTCCACCAGCGCCACGTGCTCGGCGACATTCAGCGCAAATGCGGTTTTGCCCATGCTCGGGCGGCCGGCGACAATCACCAGGTCTCCGGGCTGCAGGCCGGAAGTCATGTGATCGAGGTCGGTGAAGCCGGTCGGAATACCGGTGACATCGCTCGGATTGTCGCGCTTGTAGAGCGTGTCGATGCGCTCGACCACCTGTGCCAGCAGCGGCTGGATCTCGCGAAAACCCTGGCGCCCGCGCGCACCGGCTTCGGCGATCGCGAATACCTGCTTCTCGGCGTTGTCGAGCAGATCCTTGGCCGACCTGCCGAGCGGGCTGAATACCGACTCGGTGATTTCGGCGCCGACCTCGGCGAGCTTGCGCATGATCGCGCGCTCGCGCACGATTTCGGCATAGCGCCGGATGTTGGCGGCGCTCGGGGTGTTGACCGCGAGCGAGCCGATATAAGCCTGACCGCCGACTTCCTCGAGCTTGCCGCTGCGCTCCAGGCTTTCGGCAACCGTCAGCGCGTCGGCCGGCTTGTTGCCCTCGATCAGCTGCGATATGTGACGGTAAATCTGGCGATGGTCGGCGCGATAGAAATCGCCGTCGCTGACCAGATCGGCGATTTTTTCCCACGCCGTATTGTCGAGCAGCAAGCCGCCGAGCACCGACTGCTCGGCCTCGAGTGAATACGGCGGAAGCTTGAGCGCATCGAGCTGCGAGTCGCGGCTGAGCGGAGTTACGGCCTGTGCCATGTCAGCTTCTTGCGATATCTTTAAGTATTTGTTGAACGGGATTTTTCCAAGCCGGGCCGGGAGCAGTAAAAAACGCACGACACGCTGCAATTTACCGAAAAAAAAGGGCTGTCGCCAGCCCTTTTTTCATGCCGGAAAACTCGTTTGAAATGAACCGCTAAGCAGCCTCGCCGAGCACCGAAACGGTGATGGTGACGACCACGTCGGCGTGCAGCGCGACCTTGAGCGGATGGTCGCCGACCTGCTTGATCGGCCCCTGCGGCATGCGGATCGCCGCTTTCGGCACTTCGAACCCCTGCGCCTTGAGCGCGTCCGCGATGTCGATGTTGGTGACCGAGCCGAACAGCTTGCCGTCGACGCCGGCTTTCTGAGTGATCTGCACCATCAGCCCGTCGAGCCTGGCGGCGCGCTCCTGCGCCTGGGCCAGTGCGTCGGCCTGTGCTTTCTCGAGCTCGACGCGGCGTTTCTCGAATTCGGCGATGTTGGCGTCCGTCGCGCGCTTAGCCTTGCCTTGCGGGATCAGATAGTTACGCGCAAAACCGTCCTTGACTTTGACGACCTCGCCGAGTTGGCCGAGATTGATCACTTTTTCGAGCAAAATTACTTGCATGACCCGTTCCTTAGGTGAGCGGTGAGCAGTGAGCGGTTCACTGCGAAGTCCGTTGCGCCTTTTCCGTTTACCGCTTGCGGCTTACTGCTTACCATCAGTGTAAATCGGTGAACGGCAACAGCGCCAGGAACCGCGCGCGCTTGATCGCGTCGCTCAATTGGCGCTGGTAGTGCGCCTTGGTGCCGGTGATGCGCGCCGGAATGATCTTGCCGTTTTCGTTGACGAAATCCTTCAGCAGATCGATGTCCTTGTAGTCGATCTGCTTGATTTTTTCCGCGGTAAAGCGGCAGAACTTCCTGCGGCGGAACAGATTTTTCGAGCCGCGTTTCTTGTCCTTGTCGTTCTTGCCGTTTCTGCCCTTGCCGGTTTTGCTGCTTCTTGGTTTCACTATGATCTCCTTGATCCCTGATCCTGTTCCTGGTCGCTTCCGGCCAGCGGTCCCGCGCTCGTTACATGCAGCACCAGCTTGCGATTGCCGAGGCTGTGCCGCGCGAGGAACCCGCTGATTTGCAGCGGCCGGTTGAGTTTTGCCGTGCTGAGCCTGACTGCCATTTCGCCTAACGCTACCGCCTCGATCTCGCAGCGCGCTTCGCGCCGGCCGCCGGCTTCGGTCTGGATTGAGCCGTGCCCGATCAGCAGATCAACGGCCGGGGTTCCCGCCGGGGTATAACGCAAGGCGCCGCGCTTGAGCAAGCGGCAGTCGATCACGACCTCATTGCGCTTCATTCATGCTTAGGCGGCGGTTGCTTCCGGCGGCGCCGGCGCCGCCGGCGCCGCTTTCGGGATTGGGTCCGCGACCTGCTGCGTCAGCGAGCGCGACTTTTCCTCTTTCATCATCGGCGAGGGGGCGCTTGCGGCCGCCGTCATTTTCACCATCAGGTGACGCAGCACCGCGTCATTGAATTTGAAAGCGTGCTCCAGTTCATCGAACGTCTCGTTGTTGCACTCGATGTTCATCAGCACGTAGTGCGCCTTGTGCATCTTCTGGATCGGATAGGCCATCTGGCGCCGGCCCCAGTCCTCGACCCGGTGGACTTTGCCGCCCTTGGACAAGACCATCGAGCGGTAGCGCTCGACCATCCCGGGCACCTGCTCGCTCTGGTCGGGATGAACGATAAACACGATTTCGTAATGTCGCATCAAGTATCTCCTTAGGGGTAAAGCCTCCCGTCATGCGTGGACGGTGAGGCAAGGACTATGGTCGCAAGCCCCGCGGGGGCGTTGACCGAAGGCGCGGATTTTACAGACTTTTCAGGCGGATAGCAATGCGGCTGGCGGCAGCCCGGTCAGAATATGAGCGCCATGCTGGCTTGCAGCATCTGGTCGTTCCTCGCCTGGTTGCCCGCCGGATCGATTACCTGCGCAAAATCCATCCGCACGCTCACGCTCTTGCCATAAGCCAGGCGCAGCCCGAAACCCACGCTGCCGCCGGATTGTCCCGACAGTTCGCCCGGCTGGATACTGTTGCGGCCGGTGGTACCCATGTCATAGAAAGCGAGCAGCCGCGTTTTCACGTCCTTCCAGCCGAATTTCGAGCCCAACTCGGGCGTATAGACCTCAAGACTCGCCGCATAGCCCTTGTCGTTGGAAACTTCGCGATTCTGAAAGCCACGCACCGAATCCGGCCCGCCGAAGCCGAATTGCTCGCCCGGCACCAGCGCATCGTCGCTGTACTGGCCGTTGAAGACGGCGCGCAACTGCCATTCCTTGGCGAACACCCGCGTGTAATTCACGCCCGCGCGCCAGATGCGGTAGCCCGCTGTCGCGTCGGTGCGCACCACGTTAAGAAACCCCGGAATCGGCCCCTTGAAGTCGCTGTCGGCGCCGTCATTGCCGCCCGGAAACAGGTTCTGCGAAACCGTCGCGCTGAAGCCGAGCTCCGCATTCGTCATCCGCCACAAGCCGTTGTAGGTAATGCTGGCCGGATGCACCGTGATATCCGGTACCAGCGCCACGCCCAGCAGCGTCACGTTGTTCTTGAACGCGCGATAGTCGAGCCCGAACGACAGCTTGTGCTCGTATTCGCCGATTTTCGTCAAGTGCAGGTTATAGCGCGCGCCAAGAATCGTACCGCTGCCGCTGACGTTGAACAAGTCCTGCAGCGTTCCGGAATCGACGTCGGAGTACCCGGCAAACACGTCGAGCGTACTGTTGTCGGCGTAAAACGGAATGCGGTAGCCGCCGCCGAATATCGCGACCTTGCTCGGATGCTCGGGGTTGGTCACATACTGCAGATTCAGGATGTGGTCGCGGTTAAACATGTTCGAATGCTGCACCCCGAAACCGGTGCGGAAACGGCCGGTCGCGTTGGTGCCGGAGTTATCGAATGTCACGACGAATTTCAACGGCTTCTCGTCGGCCACCTTGACCGCGGCGTCGACTTCATTCTCGGTCGCGCCCGATCTGAGCAGCACGGTGGTCTGCTTGGTGGGGTGCTCGGCCAGCAGCTGCAAATTGCGTGCGACCTGCTGCGAGTTCGGGGTCGCTCCCAGCTTCAGCGCCGGCAGGCTCGCGCGAATATTGGTTTCGTTGAAATGCTTGTTACCTTCGACGGTTATCTTGCCGATACGCGGCTCGTTCACGCGGAGCTGGACCACGCCGCGCGTGATGTCCTGTTCCGGCAGCAGCACTTGCACCACGCCGTAGCCACGGTCTCGGTAGGCCTGTTCGAGCGATTCCAGCGCGCGCTGGATGTCGGCGAAATCTTTTTGCTTGCCGATATAAGGCGCAACCGCGCGTTCGATGTCTTCGGATTTGAGCAGGGTGTTGCCGTTCACGTCGAAACGTGTAATATCGAAGCGCGGCGCGGCGGGGATCTCGGTCGGCGGCGCTTGCGCCCAGACCACTCCGAAGGGAGTGGCAAGGCTCATCCACGCAGCAAGCGTAAAAAGGCCGAAATGGCGGTTGGCTGGCATACCCTGGCTATTCTTGTTATGCGTGGAAATAGTTATCCGTGCTCAACCGTACACAAAAATACATGATTTATCAACAATTACAAGCTGGTTTCGGTCAGGCTGCATTAACTCTGTAGCGGGCGCGCAACATCGCTCATGAATCGGCCCGTCAACCGTAACGAGGGGGTTGTCATCCTGCTGACCGGCCTGCCGGCGGCCGGCAAGACCACGCTCGCCAAAGCACTGGCGGCTGAACTGGAAAATGGGGCGGGCCGCGCGGTCACCCTGCTCGACGGCGACGAGGTTCGGCGCCTGTTGTCGAGCGAGCTCGGTTACTCGCGCGAGCACCGCAGGCTCAACGTGCTCCGGCACGCCTATGTCGCTGCCGAAATCTGCCGTCACGGGGGCGTGGCGGTGTGCGCGTTGATCGCGCCCTACGCCGCAGACCGTGCGGAGATGCGGCGCATGGTTTCACCCCACGGCCGTTTCGTCCAGATCTACGTCGCAACCCCGCTCGAAGTGTGCGAAGAACGCGATCCGAAAGGTCTCTACGCACGCGCTCGCGCCGGAAACCTCGCCCACATGACGGGCATCGATGACCCGTACGAGCCGCCGCAGGACGCCGACATCGTGATTGATACTTCCGTGTTGAGCGTGACAGAATCATTGCAACGCGTGTGCGGACACCTCGCGCTTGACGGCACGCCCGCCAACCGGCGCTGACTCATGACCGATCAAGCAACGCGTGCGCCATCAGGTAGTCGATCACCTGCTGCGTGAGCGTTGCGACATCATCGCGAGCCGAGTCGGCAACAATCTCCGGCCCTGACGGAACGGCATAGTCCTCTCCATGCATCCCGATCGCTCCCAGCAGCCCCGCCTTGGTGCGTGAATAGATTCCTTTGCGATCACGCGCCGCACACACGGCGACCGGCGCTGCAACATGGATTTCGATAAAGCGCCCGGCGCGCTCGACCAGACGCCGCGCTTCAAGCCTTGCCTGCGCATCGGGAGCGACCAGCGCGCAGACCGCGATCCCGCCGTGGCGGGTGATCTCTGACGCAATGAAAGCGTGACGCAGCACGTTCAGGCGCTGGTGTTCCGGTGCCGCCGTCAGGTCGCTCGTCAAAAGCTGGCGCGAATAATCGCCATCAAGCACGGTGACAGCGCGCCGGTATCGGCATTCCAGCGTTTCTGCGAGCGCATGCGCGAGCGAGCTTTTGCCGGCGCCAGACAACCCCGTCAAAAACAGCGCAAATCCCGACCCCCGACTGGACCCACCGTGGTGAAAAAGCGCGTCAATTTCAGGGGTGGCGCTCGATACGCCGGTCTTTGGAGCGACGGCCTGCGGCACGTTCACAAACGCGATCTCAAGCTCACGCCGGGCATGCTTAAGCAGCAGCGCTTGTGCCTGCTGCCACCCTGTTTTTTCCGCAGCGCCGTCCGCGGATAGCGAGTCGCCAGTTACCGGCACCCGGAAATGGCTCGCGCCGTAATTCTGGCTGACAATCGCCCGCAACACGAGGTCTCTCCCTCCCGCCGGGCGCCGCCACAGCGGCAGGTTGCAATAACTCACGCGCTGCGCCGCGTTGAGGCGCGGCAATGCGGCCGCCAGGTTCAAAGCCAGGGTTCTGCCGGGCACAACGGCAGGAACGGCGCCGGATGCGCTGAAAAACAACAGCAGATTGCCGGCCCGCGGAATTGCCGACGCGTGTTGAAGCGCCGCGAGGTCCGCAGGAGTTTCCGGCCAGAATGCCATGCCGTGCGCGCTGCCGGCTTGCGCCAACAGCGCCCGCATCGCTGCGGGAGGCAGCCGAAAGTCAGCCTGAAAACGGCACACCGGCAACCGGATGCCGCGCAGTCGTCCGCTCAGGTAATAGGGCGCTGTATCGTGCAACAGGAAAGCCACGCCGGGATGCGTGGGGTCGTCAGTCCCGTAAAGAATCCTCGCCTCTTGGGCTCGATCGGGTTGCCATATTTCGCCCGCTTCGAGCACCGCCACGGGATACAGCTCCGCATCAAGCAGCAGCAACCGGTCCGCGCCGCCTAACGCCGCGAGGGTGTCGTGCGTAATGTCAAGTGTGGCCGGAATCGGCCACAGCGTGCCATCGGCGAGCCGGCAGGTTTGCAGCACTGCAAGATAATCATCGCGGCCAAGAAAGCCCTCCAGCGGCGAGTACGCCCCGGTCAACAGCATTTCCACGTCGCACTGCTGCCGCGGCGTGAGCTTGAGGAACGGCAGGCGTTCGAGATCGGCGGGTGGCTCGGGCAAGAGCAGTTGCTTCAGTTGGCCGCCGTGGGGAGGGAGTGGAGGGACCAATGGTAAACGGTGAACGGTGAGCGGGGAGCGGTAAGCGGTGAGCGGTGAGCAGAGAGTGAGCGGTCAGCGGTGAGCGGTCAGCGGTCAGCGGTCAGCGGTAAACCGCAAACCCCGATTATGCGTTAGTGGGTAATGACCAAATTAGTCGAAGGCTATGAACACCCCAAAACCCCATCACAGGCTTGACGCGTGGCGCCATGCGATGGCCCTGGTAACAGTCATCTACGATATCACTCGTCAATTCCCCAGGGAAGAGGTGTATGGGCTCACGTCACAGATCAGACGCGCGGCAGTATCTGTCCCCAGCAATATCGCTGAAGGTGCCGGTCGTTCCGGCCACCGGGAATTCGTGCAGTTCCTGAGCATCGCCCGCGGATCGCTAAGCGAGCTGGAAACCCAGTTGCTAATTGCCGCCAACCTTGGTTACATCGACACCAAGCACCGGGCCTTCGAATTGCTAGAGCGGGTTTCCCGGTTAATTACCGGCTTGCACAAAAAGTTGAGCCACTGACCATTACAACGCTCTACCGCTCACCGCTCACTCTCTGCTCCCCGTTTACCGCTCCCCGCTTACCGCTCACCCGCTCACCGCTCCCCGCTTACCGCTCACTCTCTGCTCACCGCTCACCGCTCCCCGCTTACCGCTCACCGCTCACC
>JACQOI010000182.1 GCA_016202615.1 Betaproteobacteria bacterium | reverse complement strand
TACCGCCCGCCGCGAGGTCAATGCCTGGCAACGCAAACGCAACGCCGAACGACGCGGCATCGAGTGGACGTTTTCTCGTCAGGATGCGGATCGAAAGCTGCGTCGCCATTATGTTTCGTAATTAATATGTCTTAGTACTAGCCCCGTTGTTTGTCAGCGTGCCGGGGACAGCACTCGATGGTGGTTAGGGGGAGCGCAGCGCGAACGCGGCGCGGCGGAAGATTTCCTGGTAGGGATGGCTTGAGCTGAGCATGACGCGCACGCGGCGAGTGTTGCGGATGTAACCGCATAACCGGGTCGGACCAGCGCAACATCCTGATTTCTCGACATAAGGCCGTAAGAAAATGGAGCCACATTTACTTAGCGGCGCATTTTCGTAGACAAAGCGCATGCTTTAAGGAAAGAAGCTATGCGCGGCACCAGCCGCCGTTTTCTGATATCAAGACTCGGAGTCCAGCTTTGTCGTTATCCGGGCGCGATGAGTTTGAGTGATGGGAAATAGGCGCGGTAACGGTTTGCGTCGCGCGTGAGTAGTGGAATCCCGGCGATGGCGGCATGAGCGCCAATGAAGAAATCCGGCAACACGCTCGACTTTGTTCCGCGTAGTTGCCGATACTTCAGAAACACGCGCCCCGCGAGGAACAGGGCTTCGCGGGGAATGGATTCGAGCCGCAGCCCAGCACTCTTGATCATGGCTTCAAGCTCTTCGATTCGCCGATAGGCGATCGACAACTCGGCATAAATGACGGGATTGATAACAAGAGGAAACTTGAGCGACGCCGCGTCCAGCTGTGACTGGGACCAAACTGCCCATTCCGGATCGTTTTCGATGACGTCCAGAATGACGTTGGTATTACTTCTGGCATGGCATTGCAAGGATTTGTGCATCGCGGCGCCGAAATTGCGATTCTGATTATTCGCAAAAAACCCTTACGTTCAGTCGCTTAACGCACCGCCGCGGTTGCCGCGTAGGTGCTGCGCGTGTATGCTGACAGCTACTGCGCAAGCGCTGACGCGGATACGCCCGCTCTCCACGAAAAAGGTGTGAATATGAACGCGCTGCTGATCGTCCTCGCTCTCCTCGCAGCACTCTGGGTGTGTGCCTATCACCGCTACACCGCGCTGGGCTGGAGCGCTGTGATCGCCGTCGGTCTCGGCGCATTGACCGCTGAGGGCGATCTGCCGCGGCCCGCGCTCGTCGTATTTTGGGTCGTGTTTGCGATCGGCGCGGCGTTGCTCAACCCGTCGCCGCTGCGCCGCGTCATACTCAGCGCACCGCTGCTTGCGTTGTTCCGCAGGATCCTGCCGCAGGTGTCGCAGACCGAACAGGAGGCGCTCGCTGCCGGCACGGTGTGGTGGGACGGCGATCTGTTCAGCGGCAGGCCTGACTGGGCGAAGCTGCTGGCGTTGCCGAAGCCCGCCCTGTCCGCCGAGGAAAAAGCCTTCGTCGACGGCCCGGTCGAGGAACTGTGCGCGATGCTCGACGACTGGCAGATCACGCACGAGCTGCACGACCTGCCGCCGCACGCGTGGCAGTTCATCAAGGATCACGGCTTCTTCGGCATGATCATTCCCCGGCAGTACGGGGGGCTCGGTTTCTCCGCGCTCGCGCATTCGGAAGTGGTGCTGAAGCTCACCACGCGCAGCGGCACCGCGGCGGTGTCGGTGATGGTGCCGAACTCGCTCGGGCCGGCTGAGCTGCTGCTGCACTACGGCACCGATGCGCAGAAGAACTACTATCTGCCGCGGCTCGCCAGGGGTCTCGAGATCCCATGCTTCGCGTTGACCAGTCCCGAAGCCGGATCGGACGCCGGCGGCATTCCGGACTTCGGCATCGTGTGCCGCGGCGAGTGGGAGGGCAAACCGGACGTGCTTGGTATCCGGCTAACGTGGGAGAAACGCTACATCACGCTCGGGCCCATTGCGACGCTGATCGGGCTCGCGTTTCGGCTCTACGATCCCGATCACGTCCTCGGCAACCATGAAGACGTCGGCATTACGCTCGCGCTGATCCCGAGCAGAACACCGGGCGTGCACATCGGGCGCCGCCACCTGCCGCTGAACGTGGTGTTCATGAACGGCCCAAATTGGGGCAAGGACGTGTTCATCCCGATGGACTACGTGATCGGCGGCGCCGCTAACGTCGGCCAGGGCTGGAAAATGTTGATGAACTGCCTGGCGGCCGGGCGTTCGATTTCGCTGCCCGCGAACGGGGTCGGCATCGCCAAGCTGTGCGCGCTCACCACCGGCGCCTATGGCCGCGTGCGCACCCAATTCAAGATGCCGGTCGGGCGCTTCGAGGGAGTCGAGGAGGCGATCGCGCGCATCGGCGGCAACACCTACATCATGGACGCGGCGCGCGTGATGACCGCCGGCGCGGTCGATCTCGGCGAGAAGCCATCGGTGGTGTCGGCGATCGTCAAGTACCACCTCACCGAGCGCGGGCGCCAGGTGATAAACGACGCGATGGACGTGCACGCCGGCAAGGGCGTTTGCCTGGGGCCCAACAACTACCTCGCGCGCTCGTACCAGAGCGTGCCGATCGCGATCACGGTCGAAGGCGCCAACATCCTGACGCGCTCGATGATCATTTTCGGGCAGGGCGCGATCCGGGGGCACCCCTGGGTGCTGAAGGAAATCGACGCCACGCTGGAGACCGACCGCGGCAAGGCGCTCAAGGACTTCGACGCGGCGTTTTTCGGCCACGCGGCGTTCGTGGTTTCGAATCTCGCGCGCACGCTGTGGCTGGGATTTACGCGCGGACACGGCGTGAGCGCGCCGGGCGACCGTCACGCGCGCCGCTACTTTCAGCAGCTCACGCGCATGTCGAGCGCGTTTGCGCTGATGGCCGATATCTCGATGCTGCTGCTCGGCGGATCGCTGAAACGGCGCGAGCGCATGTCGGCGCGGCTGGGCGACATCCTGAGCCAGCTGTATCTCGCGTCCGCGGCATTGAAGCGCTACGAGGACAACGGCGAGCCGGCGCAGGAGTTGCCGCTGCTGCAGTGGTCGGTGCGCGACGCATTCTGCCGCATCGACGCCGCTTTCATCGAACTGCTCGAGAATCTGCCGTTTCGCGCGGTCTCCACGTTTCTGCCCTATATCATTTTTCCCTATGGGCGCGAATTCAAGCCGCCGCGCGATGCGCTCAGCCGCCGGGTCGTCAACGTGCTGATGGAACCCAATCCGGTGCGCGAGCGGTTGACCGCCGGCGTCTACGTGCCGCGCAACGAGAACGAGCCGGTCGGCGCGCTGGAGGCGGCGCTGCGCGCGGTGATTGCGGTGGAACCCGTCGAAGCGAAGCTGCGCGCGGCGGCTAAGGCGGGCGCGATCAGCGGCAGATTCGCCGACGAGCTCGCCGCGCAGGCGCTCGCCAAGGGCGTGATTTCAAAAGCCGAAGCGGAGGCGCTGGAACGCGCGGGGACGTTGCGGCGCAAGGTGATCATGGTCGATGACTTTCCGCAGGACCTCGGTAAGTCCGAAATCGTCCAGTCCACCCAGCCGGTTACTTTCGAAGCGCTGCGCAAAAAATGATTCCAACTCTCAAAAACAGAAACAACAATTAACCACGGATGCACACAGATAAACACAGATGTGACGGATACTGAGCGATGAATCATAAGTGACGGATGAATATTCCTTTCCGTTTCATGTTGCCGAATTGCCTGCTCCGGATCTTATCCGTGTTCATCTGCGTTCATCTATGGTTGCATCGTTTTGGATGAGTTTTGTACGACATGAGTGAGACGCTGCTGTATTCGGTGGCAGGGAGCGTGGCGACCATCACGCTCAACCGGCCGCAGGTGATGAATGCGCTCGACGCCGGCATGATTACGCGGCTGCGCGAAGCGTGCGAGCGGGCGCGCGATGACGCTGCGGTGCGAGCGATCGTGCTGCGCGGCAATGGACCGGCGTTTCTCGCCGGCGGCGATGTCGCGCTGTTTCACGCCAATCTGCCGCGCCTGCCCGAAATGGCCGAAAAACTCGCCGGCGAGCTGCACCATGCAATCGTTGCGCTGCGCCGTGCGGCCAAGCCGGTGCTGGCAAGCGTGCACGGCGCGGTGGCCGGCGCCGGCATCAGCCTGCTCGCGGCAGCCGACCTTGCGCTCGCCGCGGCCGACACCCAGTTCACGCTCGCCTACAGCAAGATCGCGGCCAGCCCCGACGGCGGCAGCACCTGGTTCCTGCCGCGGACCGTCGGCGCGCGCAAGGCGCTCGAACTGGCGCTGCTGTCGGATACCTTCGACGCCAATACGGCGCTCACGCTCGGACTGGTGAATTGGGTGGTGGCAAGCGCCGATCTCGCCGCCGAGACCGAAAAAATCGCGCAGCGGCTGGCGAGCGGGCCGACGGTTGCATTCGGTGAAACCAAGGCGCTCATCAATCAGTCGTTCGAGCAGCCGCTGGAAGCGCAGCTCGCAGCCGAAGCGCAGGCGTTCGCGCGCTGCGCGCGCACCGCGGACCTCGCTGAAGGCGTGACCGCGTTCGTCGAAAAGCGGAAACCGAATTTCGAAGGCTGTTAACCGCCCAACGCGGAGGACGCTGAGGTCGCAGAGGTTCGCGGAAGGAAATCGATTTGACGCCGATCAATGGGATCGTAGACACTCAATATGGTTCATCGTGTGTTCAGAGTCGTGGATTTGGATTTACTCTGCGTTCCTCCGCGTCCCCCGCGTCCTTTGCGCTTAGAGTTGCCTTAAAGGATTCTGGATAGTGAGCCTAAAAGATAAAACGATATTCATCACCGGCGCGAGCCGCGGCATCGGCCGCGAGATCGCGTTGAGATGCGCGCGCGACGGCGCGAACGTCGTGCTGGCGGCGAAAACCGCCGACCCGCATCCCAAGCTCGCCGGCACCATACACAGCGTGGCTGCGGAGGTCGAGGCGACAGGCGGTCATGCGCTGGCGTTGCAAGTCGACGTGCGCGACGAGAACACGGTGAAAGCGGCGGTCGGGCGCTGCGTCGACGTTTTCGGCGGCATCGATATCCTGGTCAACAATGCGAGCGCGATCATGCTAGCTGGCACGCTGCAGACTCCGATGAAGCGTTTCGATCTGATGTTCGGCGTCAACGTGCGTGGCACGTTTGCGTGCTCGCAGGCGTGCATCCCGCACCTGATGAAGGCGGCCAACCCGCATATCCTGAACCTGTCGCCGCCGCTGAGCATGGACGCCAAGTGGTTCAAGCACCACACCGCCTACACCATGTCCAAGTACGGCATGAGCATGTGCACGCTCGGCATGGCGGCCGAGTTTGCCCAGCACGGCGTGGCGGTCAATTCGCTGTGGCCGCGCACCACGATTGCGACCGCCGCGATCGAAGTGAATTTCCCGGAGCAGATACTTAAAGCAAGCCGCAAGCCGGCGATCATGGCTGACGCCGCCTATGTGATTTTCAATCGCGACAGCCGGTTACATACTGGCAAGTTTTATGTCGATGAGGCAATATTGCGCGAGGAGGGCGTCACCGATTTCGACGGCTATGCGGTGACGCCGGGGACGAATCTGTACAGCGATTTGTTTCTGGACTAGCAGGTTGCCGCAAGACCGCAATCGGCGGCAAGGCACGGCAATTACACGACAAATGAGGAGGCGATCATGGTAAACAGCGTCGATCCGGCTGACGTTATATCCGCGGAAGAGGCGGTTACGCTCGACGGTTTGTTCCGCGAGCGCGTGAAGCGCACGCCGGAAACGGTGGCTTATCGCGATTTCAACCCGCAGCACGCCAACTGGCGCGATTACACCTGGGCGCAGATCAATCACCAGGTCGCGCGCTGGCAGGCGGCGCTCGAGCGCGACGGCCTCAAAGCCGGCGACCGCGTAGCGGTCATGCTGCGCAACTCGCCGGAATGGGTGATTTTCGACCAGGCGGCGCTCGGCCTCGGCCTGATCATGGTGCCGCTGTATACGCAGGACCGGCCCGACAACGTCGCCTATATCCTCAACGATTCCGGCTGCAAGGTGCTGCTGTTCGGCACGCTGGAGCAGTGGAAAACCTTCTCCGACGTGCGCAACCAGCTCGGCGGGCTGGTCCGTATTCTGACGGTGGAGTCGATGCCGGGCCCCGGCGACGACCCGCGGTTGAAATCGATCGACCGATGGTTGCCGGAAAATGGCGGTGAGACGCGTCATGTGCCGCGCGACCCGGCCGCGCTGGCGACCATCGTTTATACCTCGGGCACGACCGGCCGGCCCAAGGGTGTGATGCTGAGCCACCGCAACATCCTGACCAATGCCGCCGCATGCCTGCAAGTAGTGCCCGTGAAGTCCGGCGACGTGCTGCTGTCTTTTCTGCCGCTGTCGCACACGTTCGAGCGCACCTGCGGCTATTATCTGACGATCATGACGGGATCGACGACGGCTTACGCGCGCTCGGTGCAGCAGCTTGCCGAGGATCTGCAGACGATCCGGCCGACCATGCTGATCTCGGTGCCGCGTATTTACGAGCGCGTCTACGCCGCGATCAAGGCCAAACTCGATGACGGACCGCCGCTGCGCAAGAAACTGTTCCAGCTTGCGGTCGATGTCGGGTGGGCGCGCTTCGAGCATGAGCAGGGGCGAAGCGGCTGGACGCCGGGCTTACTGCTGTGGCCGGTGCTCAAGGCGCTGGTGGCAAGCAAGATCATGGCGCGGCTCGGCGGCAAGTTGAGAACTGCGTTTGCCGGCGGCGCCGCGCTGTCCCCTGACGTTTCGCGCGTATTCATCGGGCTCGGTTTGCCGGTCATCCAGGGCTACGGGCTGACCGAGACCAGCCCGGTAGCGTGCGCCAACCGTCCCGGGGACAACCTGCCGGCGAGCGTCGGCAAAACGGTGCCCGGCGTCGAGGTCAAGATCGGCGACAAGGACGCGCTGCTGATCAAGGGGCCGAACATCATGCTCGGCTACTGGAACAACCAGGAAGCGACCCGGGCGATGATCGGCGCCGACGGCTGGCTCAATTCAGGCGACACCGCGCGCATCGACGAACAGGGCCACGTATTCATTACCGGGCGGCTGAAGGAAGTCATCGTCATGTCCAACGGCGAAAAAATCCCGCCGGTCGACATCGAGGCCGCGATTATGCGCGATTCGCTGTTCGAGCAGGTGATGCTGATCGGCGAAGGCAAGCCGTACTTGAGCGTGATGACGGTATTGAATCAGGATCATTGGAAGAAGTTCGCGGCCGAACATAACCAGCCGGCCGACGCGGGCTCGGTGCGTTCGCCGGAAATCGAGAAAGCGCTGCTCGCGCGCGTCGCGGCGCAAATGAAGCAATTCCCGGGCTATGCGCAAGTACGGCGCATCACCGCGACAATCGAGCCGTGGACGGTCGAGAACGGCCTGCTTACGCCGACCATGAAGCTGCGTCGCAGCCGCGTGATGGAGAAGTTCCAGGCGGAACTCGACCAGATGTATGAGGGACACTGATCGTTGGGTGAGGCGAGAGGCGAGAGGCGAGAGGCGTGAGGCGTGAGCGGTGAGAACGAACGCCGCTCGCGTGTTGTAGCGGTGCAACAATTGGTGTGAATGCCCGTTGCAAAGCTAGGGGCAAGGCGTAAGATACGCGCTGATTACTTGGGTGGTAACCGAAACTTTGAATCGTTCACAGTTTGGGGAGATCATGGCAACACTGAGAATCAAGCTTTCCGCAATCGCGGTTGGAGCGACCTTGGCGGCTTTGGCGTCGAGTGCGACTGCCGGGGGATTTGGCATAGGCACGCAGGCGGGCAGCGGGACGGGCAACGCGTTTTCCGGCGGCGCGGCCGCGGCGGATGATGCGAGCGTTGCATGGTACAACCCCGCGGGCATGACGCTGCTTCCTGCGGGCAAGCAGGTGACACTCGCCGGGCATTTGCTGAAGCCGTCGTTCAAGTATCAGGACCAAGGATCCACCGGCGCCTTTGCCGCGCCCGGGACCGGCAACGGCGGCGATGGCGGGGACTGGGCGCTCGTGCCGAACGGATTTTTCACCATGGAGGTCAATCCGCAGCTGCGCTTCGGCGTCGCGCTGAACGTGCCTTTCGGCCTCAAGACCGAGTACGACAGCGGCTGGCGCGGCCAGCTGACCGCCCTTAAGTCGGAAATCAAGACGATCAACATCAACCCGTCGGTTGCGTACAAAGTCAACAATCATGTTTCGATCGGCGCCGGTATCAGCGTTCAGAAGATTGAAGCAGAGCTGACCAACCTCGGTCTCGGGCCGCTCGGAATTTCGAAGCTCGAGGCCGACGACGTCGGCTACGGCTTCAACGTGGGTATCATGGTGCAGGCGACGCCTTCCACGCGAATCGGCGCAACGTATCGTTCCACGATCAAGTACGATCTCGAAGGCAGCGCGACTTTCAGCGCCCTGCCCGCCGCAAACGCCCAAGTCAAGGCGGACTTCAAGGTGCCGGACAGTGCATCGTTGAGCATTTTCAGCGTCGTGAGTCCCAAGTGGGAGGTGATGGCGGACGTCACCTGGACCGGGTGGAGCAGTGTTCAACGTCTGAACGTTACCTGCGCCAGCGTTTCGGCAGTCTGCCCGGCTGTCGGTGGGACCCTTACTGCGTTGTCCTTCAACTGGAAAGACACGTTGCGCTTCGGTGTCGGCGCGAACTACAAGCTCAACAACCAAACCAAGTTGCGCTTCGGTCTCGCCTTTGACGAGACGCCGACCAACGACGTAGACCGCACGCCGCGGCTGCCGGACCAGGACCGGACCTGGATCGCGTTCGGCGTCCAGTATAAGCCGTCCAAGGCGGGTGTGCTGGAGATGGGCTACGCCCACGAGTTCATACGCGACGCGCGGGTGAGCACTTCGGTCCCGCCGGCGCCCGGTGCGTTGAACGGCTCGTTCGAGAACAGGGCCGACATTCTCTCGATTCAGTACTCGCACTCGTTCTAGTCTGCAACGGCCGGGCGGCGCGTCGCGCCGTCCGGTTTTTTTCATCGGCGCGCGCCCCGCGTGCTAGAATTTCGTTCGTCAGTCCATGGGGGATCCCATGTCCGCAGCATCACCCTTTGTTGTCCGCAAGGTTGCCGTGCTCGGCGCCGGAGTCATGGGCGCGCAGATCGCGGCGCATCTCGTCAACGCCAACGTCGAAGCGATCCTGTTTGAATTGCCGTCGAAGGAGGGCGATCCCAACGGCAATGTGCTGAAGGCGATCGACAATCTCAGGAAGCTCGAGCCGAGTCCGCTTTCGACGCGCTCGAAAGCTGACTATATAAGAGCAGCGAACTACCAACAAAACCTGGAGTTACTGAAGGAATGCGACGTCGTGATCGAAGCGATTTCGGAGCGCATCGATTGGAAAGCCGATCTATACAAAAAAGTCGCGCCTCACCTCGGCGAGCACACTATCTTCGCCAGCAATACCTCGGGTTTGAGCATCAATAAACTCTCAGAATCCGTGCCGGAGAATCTTCGGCACAGATTCTGCGGGGTGCATTTCTTCAATCCGCCGCGCTACATGCACCTGGTTGAGCTGATTGCCTGCGACAGCACCGAGCCCGCGCTGCTCGACGATCTCGAGAGATTCCTGGTCACCGCGCTGGGCAAGGGCGTGATCCGCGCCAAGGACACGCCGAACTTCATCGCCAACCGCGTCGGCGTGTTCTCGATGCTGGCGACGATCCACCACGCGCAGCGGCTCGGGCTCGGTTTCGACGTCGTCGACGCGCTGACCGGCCCCTCGATCGGGCGTCCCAGGAGCGCGACGTTCCGCACCGCGGATGTGGTCGGCCTCGACACCTTCGCGCACGTGGTCAGCACCATGGCCGATACGCTGCCGAACGATCCGTGGCACCAGTATTACGCGATTCCCGCGTGGCTGAAGAAGCTGATTGACGAGGGTGCGCTCGGCCAGAAAACCGGACGCGGTGTCTACCAGAAAGTCGGCAAGGACATCCAGGTGCTCGATGTCACGTCCGGAAGCTACCGGCAGTCGGCGGGCGCAGCCGACGAGCAGATCTCGGAAATACTCAAGCACAAGAGCCCGGCAGACCAATTCGCGCAGCTGCATGCGTCGGACCATCCGCAGGCGCAGTTCCTGTGGTCGATATTCCGTGATTCGTTTCACTATTGCGCGGTGCATCTGGCCGACATCGCCAACAACGCGCGCGACCTCGATCTCGCGATCCGCTGGGGCTTCGGCTGGAACCAGGGGCCGTTCGAGATCTGGCAGGCCGCCGGCTGGAGCCAGATCGCGCAATGGATCGCCGATGACGTCAAGACCGGCAAGGCGATGACGGCAACGCCGCTGCCGGCGTGGGTAACCGAAGCCGGACGCAGCGGCGTGCACGGTGCGCAGGGCTCGTATTCGGCGGCAGCAAAAACAGATATCGCGCGCTCGACACTGCCAGTGTACAAGCGCCAGCTGTTCCCCGACCGCTTGCTCGGCGGGCCGGTGCAATATGGCACCACGATATTCGAAACCGACGCGGTGCGCTGCTGGCACACCGGCGACGATATCGCAATCCTGAGCTTCAAGAGCAAAATGCACGCAATCGGCGACGACGTGCTCGACGGCGTGCTGCAGGCGATCGACGAGGCCGAGCGCAACTGCGCCGCGCTGGTGATCTGGCAGACCGAGCCGCCGTTTTCGGTCGGCGCCAATCTCAAAAAAACGCCGGCCGGCGGCGGGACGCCGGACAAGCCGTCCGCGGCCAGCAAGCTGTTCCGGCAGTTCAAGCGCGCGGCGCAATCGGCGGTGCTGCAGGCGGCGCGCGCGCTGAACGTCGCCGATCATCTGATGGCGGGCAAGCTCGCCGAAGTCGAGCATCTGGTCGAGCAGTTCCAGTACACCACCCAGCAGCTCAAGTATTCGATGGTGCCGACGGTCGCCGCGGTGGACGGGCTCGCGCTCGGCGGCGGCTGCGAATTCATCATGCATTGCGACCGCGCGGTCGCGACGCTCGAAAGCTACATCGGATTGGTCGAAGTGGGCGTCGGGCTGCTGCCGGCGGGCGGCGGCTGCAAGGAGTTCGCGCTGCGTGGCGCACAGGAAGCCAAAGGCGGCGATCCGTTCCCGTTCCTGCGCAGATATTTCGAGGCGGTGGCAACAGCACAGGTCAGCCGCAGCGCCGAGCACGCGCGCGAGATCGGCTACCTGCGTGCGACCGATCGCATCGTGATGAACCGTTTCGAATTGCTCGCAATCGCCAAGGCCGAGGCGCGCACCCTGGCCGAAGCCGGTTACCGGCCGCCATTGAGGCCGCGCGGCATTCCGGTGCTCGGCCGCTCGGCGATTGCGACCATCAGGGCCTACCTGACCAACCTGCTCGAGGGCAAGCACATGTCGGAGCATGACTACTTGATCGGCAGTAAAATCGCCGAAGTGATGTGCGGCGGCGACGTCGAGGGCGGCAGCCTGGTCGACGAGCAATGGTTGCTCGACCTCGAGCGCAAGCACTTTATGGAATTGCTGGCGACCGAGAAGACGCAAGCCAGAATCGAGCACATGCTGAAGACGGGAAAACCGTTGAGAAACTAGTAAGCGGTAAGCGGTAAGCGGTAAGCGGTGAACGGTAAGCGGTAAACGGTAAGTGGTAAGCGGTAAGCGGTAAACGGTAAGCGGTAAACGGTAAGCGGTGAACGGTAAGCGGGAAACGGTAAACGGGAAGCGGTAAACGGTAAGCCGTGAACGGTAAACGGTAAACGGTAAACGGTAAACGGGTAAGTCTCACCGCTCACGGCTCACTGCTCACCGCTCACTGCTCACCGCTCACTGCTTACGGCTCACCGCTCACCGCTCACTGCTTACCGCTCACGGAGGAATTTATGACCAAGCAAGTCCAGGACGCCTACATCGTCGCCGCCACCCGCACGCCGGTCGGCAAGGCGCCGCGCGGCATGTTCAGGAACGTGCGCCCCGACGACATGCTCGCGTACGTGCTCAAAGCCGCGCTCAATCAATGCGCCGGGCTCGACCCGCGCGCGATCGAGGACGTGATCGTCGGCTGCGCGATGCCGGAAGCCGAGCAGGGCATGAACGTTGCGCGCATCGGCCTGTTGCTCGCCGGATTTCCGAACACCGTGTCGGGCATGACGATCAACCGCTTCTGCTCGTCGGGCGTGCAGGCAGTCGCGCTAGCCGCCGACCGCATCCGGCTTGGCGAGGCCGACGTGATGATCGCCGCCGGCACCGAGAGCATGAGCATGGTGCCGCTGGGCGGCCACAAGCCGTCATTCAGCCCGGCGATCTTCGAGAACAACGAGAATATCGCGATCGGCTACGGCATGGGCATCACCGCCGAAAAAGTCGCGCAGCAGTGGAATATCAGCCGCGAGCAGCAGGACATGTTTGCCGCCGAAAGCCACCGCCGCGCGCTGCGCGCGATCGACAGCGGAGAATTCAAGGACGAGATCACGCCCTACAACATCGTCGAGCGCATGCCGGATCTCGGCACGCGCGAGATCGCCGTCAGGCAGCGCGCCGCGACGACCGACGAAGGCCCGCGACGCGATACTTCGCCCGAGGGCCTCGCGAAATTGCGCCCGGCGTTCGCGGCGAAAGGCAGCATTACAGCGGGTAACAGCTCGCAGATGTCCGACGGCGCGGCGGCGGTGGTATTGATGAGCGAGGCGGCGATGCAGCGCTGCAACCTGTCGCCGCTCGGGCGCTTCATGGGTTACGCGGTAGCCGGCGTGCCGCCCGAAATCATGGGCATCGGCCCGGTCAAGGCGATCCCGAAAGTGCTGCAGCAGGCCGGGCTCAAGCTCGACGACATCGACTGGATCGAGTTGAACGAAGCGTTTGCCGCGCAATCGCTGGCGGTGATCAAGGACCTCGGGCTCGACCCGGTGAAGGTCAATCCGCTCGGCGGCGCGATCGCGCTCGGCCACCCGCTCGGAGCGACCGGCGCGGTGCGCGCCGCGACGCTGATGCACGGCATGCGGCGGCACAAGAAGAAATATGGCATGATCACAATGTGCATCGGTACCGGCATGGGCGCGGCCGGCGTATTCGAGGCACTTTGACCATCGGTAATTCGAGCGGTCATAACATGCCGAAAAAAATCTTCCAGCTCATCCTTACTGTCTCGACATTGCTGCTGTCGTCGGCCTTTGCGGCCGAGGTCGAAGGCGTCAAGCTCGAAGACAAAATCAGGTTGCCGGGCGGCGGGCCGGAACTGGTGCTGAACGGCGCCGGCGTGCGGCACAAATTCGGTTTCCTCAAGATATATGTCGGCTCGCTCTATCTGGCGCAGAAAAAGAGCGAGCGCGAGGCAGTGCTCGGCGACCCCGGACCGAAGCGCGTGGGCATGAACATACTTGCCAACGAAGTCACCTCGTCCGAGCTCATCTCGTCGATGAACAACGCGCTGGCCGCGAATCTCGTTCCGCATGAGCTGGCGCTGATCGAAAAAAGGATCCGCGATCTCAACAACATGATGAGTTCGATCAAGACGATAGGCAAAGGCAGCGTGGTTTATCTCGACTACATCCCGGGCACCGGCACGCGCATCACCGTCAACGGCGAGGAAAAAATAATCATACCCGGCGAGGATTTCTTCCGCGCCATGCTGCATATCTGGATCGGCAAGAAGCCCGTCGACGGCCGGTTGCGCGACGCCATGCTGGGCGGAAGTTCGGGGTTCAGGCTGTTCTAGCAGCCTGTCGGACTTAACAGTCCTTACAGGCTGCTAAAAGCAAAACCGGCTGACCATTCATAATAAACTCCTAGATGGTGCTACCCCCGGCGCCCGGGCAAGAAGCCTTGCCGCAGTTCCGAAGCTATTGAACCGCCAAGCCGCCAAGGAATGCAACGCAGGAAAAGCGAGAGGCATGAGGCGTGCAACCAACCGTACACTGTTCACCGTTTACCATTCCCCGCTTTTCACATGTTGGGGTAGTTCGGTCCGCCGCCGCCTTCGGGCACGACCCATACGATGTTCTGCGTCGGGTCCTTAATGTCGCACGTCTTGCAATGAACGCAGTTCTGCGCATTTATTTGCAAACGAGGGTTTGCCCCGTTTGGATCGCGCACGATCTCGTAGACCCCGGCCGGGCAGTAGCGCTGCTCAGGCGCGTCATATAGCTCAAGGTTGACATTGACCGGCACCGACGCGTCCTTCAGCGTCAGGTGAACAGGCTGGTTTTCCTCGTGGTTGGTGCCGGACACGAATACCGACGACAAGCGGTCGAACGTGATCACGCCGTCGGGCTTCGGATAATCAATCGGTTTGACCTCGGTTTTCTGCCGCAGCGTCTCGTTGTCGGCGTGCCGGTGGCGCAGGGTCCACGGCGCGCGTCCGCGCAGCAGCACCTGGTCAATGCCGAACATCAGAGAGCCGGTATAAAGCCCCTTGCTCATCCACGGTTTGAAATTGCGCGCGCGGTAGAGCTCGTCGTAAAGCCAGCTCTGCTTGAATGACGCGGGATAAGTCGCCAGATCGTCACCCGCGCGTCCCGCTTTCAACGCTTCGAACGCCGACTCGGCGGCGAGCATGCCAGACTTGATCGCGCAGTGGCTGCCCTTGATGCGCGAGGCGTTGAGAAAACCCGCGTCGTCGCCGATCAGACAGCCGCCGGGAAACGTGAGCTTGGGCAGCGATTGCAGCCCGCCCGCCGAGATCGCGCGCGCGCCGTAAGCCACGCGCTTGCCGCCTTCGAGGAAGGGTTTGATCGCGGGATGCGTCTTGTAGCGCTGGAATTCCTCGTACGGGCTCAGGTAGGGGTTGGTGTAGGCAAGACCGACCACGTATCCGATCGCGACCAGATTGTTTTCCATGTGATAGAGGAACGAGCCGCCATAGGTGTCGGCTTCGAGCGGCCAGCCGGCGGTGTGCAGCACCAAGCCGAGTTGATGCTTTTCGGGCTTGATTTCCCACAGTTCCTTGAGCCCGATGCCGTAGACCTGCGGGTCGGCGCCGTCGCGCAGCCTGAAACGCTCCTGCAGCTGCTTGCCGAGATGGCCGCGGCAGCCTTCGGCGAAGAACGTGTATTGGGCGTGCAGTTCCATGCCGGGCTGGTAGGCGTCGGTCGGCTTGCCGTCCTTGCCCACGCCCATATTGCCGGTCGCCGCGCCTTTGACGCCGCCGTCATCGTTATAGAGAACCTCCGCGGCCGCGAATCCGGGAAAAATTTCGACACCCAGCGCCTCAGCCTGCTGTCCGAGCCAGCGGCAGACGTTGCCGAGGCTGATCACGTAATTGCCATGGTTCTGGAAGCAGTGCGGCAGCAGGAAGTTCGGGACCCTGAACGATGACTTTTCGGTCAGCAACAGGAAGCGGTCTTCGCTCACCGGGGCGTTAAGCGGGGCATTGAGTTCCCGCCAGTTCGGAAAAAGTTCGTTCAGTGCGCGGGGATCCATCACCGCGCCGGACAGGATATGCGCGCCGACTTCGGAACCTTTTTCGATTACGCATACGCTCACGTCGTGTCCGCGTTCGGATGAAAGCTGCTTCAGGCGTATCGCGGCGGCGAGTCCGGCCGGGCCGGCGCCGACGATCACGACGTCATATTCCATCGCTTCGCGTTGTGTCACGATCTAAATCCTTTCGAATCGCCAAGATTCTTTTCAATACCCCCCTGAGGGGTACGGCAAGGCCGCCAAGAAACACAAATGAAAAACCAGTATCGATTAAGGGGCGGAAGTTTTAAGGCTGTCGCACGTTAATTTTACATGAAATCATTCGATCGTCCGCGCCGGGTGCGATTCCCTGATCCGATCACTTCAACTCCCCCGGCGCACGGCGCGAGCATTTGATCGACCGCCATCGGCGGCAGAATTGAATGTTCATTCAATGTAGCGTATATTGTCCAACCATCAATCGGTATCAGGCTCACCGCTCCGGGGTCGGTGGAGCGACGCTGGGCCTTAGCAGCCTGTCGGGCTCAGGCGTCCGGCAAACTCCTGGGCGAAGCAACGCAATGGCACACTCGACACGTCGTCAATTCACCGGTGGAGCACGGGCAGCGGGGCAGCTCGCGGCCGATCCCCGCGACGTGAGCAACGCTGGCGGATTGCGCGCCCGAATCGGCGTTGTCGTACCGAGCATAAATACCGTGGTCGAGCCCTGGTTCAGCGCGACCAGCCCGCCCGGGGTGGGCGTGCACGCCTCACGAATGTTCCTGGATAACGCGCTTACGCCCGAATCGATCATACGGATGGACAAGGACGAAGGGATGCGCGCTGTCCGCCAACTCGCGAGCTGCCGTCCCCACGGGATTGCCTACTGCTGCGCGGCGTCCAGCATCGTGCAGGGTCTGGAGTACGACCGCCGTCTGCAGCACGAGGTGGAGCAGGTTGCGGGCGTTCCGGCAACCACCGCCACTCAGAGCATCCTGGAGGCCGTGCGGGTGCTGGGTGTAAAGCGAATCGCCGCTGCTTCGCCTTACACCGAGGAAATAGACCAAGCGGAGCGTGCTTTCTTTGAAGCGGCGGATCTCGAGGTGATTTCCTCTGCGTGTCTTGGCATCAAAGACTCGTTTCAGCTTGCAGCTCCGACGCCGCGCGAAATCTACGAACTGGCGCTGCGGGCATGGAAGCCAGGGGCGGAAGCCATGTTGATCACCTGCCTCAACCTTTGGTCCCAAACGGTCATCGAACGGCTGGAAATCGAACTCGGAGTCCCGGTCATCACGGCGACGCAAGCCACGCTGTGGAGGCTGCTGCGCATAGCCGGGATAGATGACAGGATTCCGCGCTACGGCATGCTGCTCTCGGAGCATTGACAGGCACCGTCGGATCAATCATCGAGGAGGACGGCAATGGAAAAAGCTCGTGTGGGGAAGGATTTGTTGTGTTTCAGGCCGGGCGGTGTGGCCCTCGCATTGTTGCTCGCCACGTTGTCCGCGCTCGCGGGGGCGCAGGCGTATCCGAGCAAACCGATACGCTGGATCGTGGCTTTCCCGCCGGGCGGCGCGGTGGACATCGTCGCGCGCATGACTGGGCCAAAGTTGGCCGAGAGCCTGGGCCAGCAGGTCATCGTCGACAATCGGGCCGGCGCCGCCGGCATCGTCGGGACCGACATCGCGGCCAAGTCGCCGCCGGACGGCCACACGTGGTTCATCGGCACGCTCGGCAATCTCGCCGCCAACCCGATGCTCTACAGCAAGCTGCCGTTCGACATCGCGCGCGATTTTGCGCCCATTACCCACGTCGTCGACATCTGGTTCGTTTTGATCGCCCACCCTTCGTTGCCGGTGAAGTCGGTGAAGGAGCTGATCGCGTTGGCGAAAGCACGGCCGGGCCAGCTCAACTACTCCTCGAGCGGCGCCGGCGGCGGGCCGCATCTGGCAGTAGAGCTATTGAACTCGATGGCCGGCACCCGCATGACGCATATTCCCTACAAGGGGAGCGGGCCGGGCATGACGGACCTCCTGGCCGGGCATGTCCAGCTCACTATCGACAGCGTGGTGCAAAGCCTGCCCTACGTGAAGGCCGGCAAGCTGCGCGCGATCGCGATTACAGGGGCGAAACGTACGCCGTTGTTGCCGGACGTGCCAACCGTAGGCGAATCGCTGCGCGGCTACGATGTCACCAACTGGTTCGGGTTGGTGGTTCCCGCCGCGACGCCTCCGGAAATCCGCGCACGTATTCACGCCGAAGTGGTGAAGGTGCTGCTTGCCCCGGATATCAAGGAGCGGCTGCTGAGCATGGGCGCGGAGCCGGTGGCAAACACGCCGGAAGCATTTGGCGCGTTTATGAAGGCCGAGACTGTGAAGTGGGGCAAGGTCATCCGCGACGCCAAAATCCCGGCGCAGTGATGACGGTTCGATTCCTGGGGAAACGCGCGAGTGTCTGAGTTTCTCGGCCCGCTGCCGCTTGCGGAGCAGGTGGCGGCGAAGATTCTCGGCCGGCAGGCCGAGACCATCGGCAGCCGCACCTTTGTCGCATTCGGCGCGAGCACGATTACCTACCGCGAGGCGAATGCTCGGGCAAATCGAGTTGCGGATGCATTTCGCGCGCTGGGTGCGACGAAGGGTACGCGGGTGGGTATTTTGCTGCGCAATCGCCTCGAGTACCTCGACCTCTGGTTCGGTTTGTCAAAAATCGGCGCGATCCAGGTTCCGATCAACACCGAATACAAGAGCCGGCAAATCCTGCACGTGCTGCGCCGCGCGCCGGTTTCGTTCGTGGTCGTGGAGGAATCGCTGGCGGGCGAGCTGCTCGCCGTGATCGATCAGGTGCCCGAGGTTCAGGCGCTGATCAATGTGGGCTCGACTATGGCGCTTGGTGAGCGCCGCAAACAAAAGGTGTTGAGCTACACCGAGTGCATCGAGGCGGCAGGCGCGGAGGAGCCGCGCGAGGCCGAGATCGCGGGCTCCGACATCGGAGCGATCATGAACACCTCGGGCACGACCGGCCCCTCGAAAGGCGTGCAGCTCTCGCATGCCCAGCAGTACATCCTCGGCCGCAACATCGCGCTCGACCTCGGGCTGACCGAGCGGGATGTGTATTACAATTTCTTTCCACTGTTTCACAACACGGCGCAGGCCATGATCACGCTGCCAGTGCTGTTGACCGGGGCGAAGATGGTGCTCGCCGAGAAATTCAGCGCGACCCGCTTCTGGCCGGACGTACGCGAGCACGGCTGCACCACGTTTTACTACATCGGCGAAATCCTGCGCATCCTGCTCAAGTCGACCTCCGCTGAGGACAGCAAGGGAACCACGCTGCGCGCGGGCTGGGGAATCGGGGCCTCTCCCAAGGATTTTCTCGAGTTCCAGAAGCGCCACGGCGTCGCGCTGCGCGCGGGATACGGTTCGACCGAAGCGAACGTTCCGGTTTACCTGCCGCACGAAAATCCCGATCCGGCCAGCGTGGGGCGCGCCGTACGCGGCTTCGAGATCCGCATCGCGAACGAGCACGACGAGCCATTGCCGCCGGGGCAGATGGGCGAAATCCTGGTCCGCTCGGCGGAGCCCTGCGCCATCATGCTCGGCTACGACGGCGATGCGCAGGCCACGATCGCGGCGTGGCGCGACCTCTGGTTTCACACGGGGGACGCGGGCTACCTCGACACCGAGGGCAATCTGTACTTCATGGGCCGCGTACGCGACGTGATCCGGGTACGGGGAGAGAACGTATCGGCCTTTGAGGTCGAGGAGGCGATTGCGGAAGTCAACGGCGTGCTCGAGGTGGCGGCGATCGGGGTGCCATGCGAGCTCGGCGGCGACGACGTCAAGATCGTCGTGGTGGCGAGTCCCGACACCAAGCCGGATGCCGCGGCCTTGATCGCTCACGCGCAGTCCCGGCTGCCCAAGTTTGCCGTTCCGAGATACGTTGAGTTCGTCGCAGCGCTGCCGAAGACCGAAACCAACAAGGTCAGGAAGAATGTGCTGCGCGCGACGCCGTTGGGCCCGGCCACCTGGGACCGGCTGGCTGGAAGCAAATGAACGCTGGTTGCGTATTGTTAATGCTGAATTTCGGTGTAGGGTGCGCTTGCGCACCGATTGCCGAATGGTGCGCAAGCGCACCCTACACCAATTGCAATTCCCCGCGGCTTGCCGCAAGGATAGGCGCAGGGCACGCGGAACAACTTTATTGCTAAGGGAGCAAAATGTTCGATCTCACGGGAAAGTGTGCGTTCGTGACCGGGGCAAGCCGGGGCATAGGTCGCAGCGTGGCGGTCAGCCTGGCTCGGGCTGGCGCTGATGTTGCTCTACTCGGACGGGACAACGCGGCATTGGACCAAACTTTGAAAGCGGCAACGAGTCTCGGCAGGCGCGCTCTCGCGCTGCAGGCCGATGTCACGAGCGCCGCAAGCATGGAAACGGCCGTCGCGTCGGCATGCAAGGAGTTCGGCAAGATAGACATTCTGGTTTGCAATGCCGGCGTGCAAAATCTCAAGCCTTTCCTGGACATGGTTCCCGAGGATTGGCGCGGGCTGATCGCAACCAATCTCGAGGGCGCCATTGTGACCCTGCAAAGCGTGGGCCGGCGCATGGTCGCGCAAAAAAGCGGTACCATTATCGTCATGGCGTCGATTTACAGTTTCGTGGGCGCCCCCGGCAATTCCATTTATTGTCTTACCAAAGGCGGCCTGTCGCAGTTGTCGAAGGCGCTCGCGGTTGAATGGGCGCGCTACAACGTGCGTGTGAATGCGATTTGTCCGGGATGGATAGAGACCGATTTGACCAAGCCGTACATGCAGGACCCGAAGGTGATCGACGCCGGATTGCGCCAGATTCCGTTACGGCGTTTCGGCCGGCCCGAAGACATCGGCCCGCTGGCCGTGTACCTGGCGTCGGATGAGGCATCCTTCGTGACGGGGCAGGCGTACGTGATCGACGGCGGCCAGATCGCCCACTGACACGGTTTTGACCCAACGCACGCGATTCAGGCGGACTCAACATGACAGAACCGGTGACGAATCAGCCTCCGCAAAGGCAAAAGCGCATCATGGAGTTGGACGAAGTCCTTGCCAAAGTCAAGGACGGCATGACCATAGGCATAGGGGGCTTCATCAATTCCAGCCATCCGATGTTGGTGGTGCGCGGCCTCATCAAGCGCGGCATCAAGAACCTCACCGTGGCCGGCGCCGCCTCATCGGGACTGGAAATCGATCTGCTGATCGCGGCCGGGTGCGTGGCAAAAGTCGTTGCGCCTTACGTGGGTGGGGAGGCCCTCTCGCCCATAGGGCCGGCGTTCAGGGCTGCCGTCGAGAAGGGGCGGGTCGAGGTATTTGAACTGGACGAAGCGATGTACTACGCCGCGCTGCGCGCGGCGGCGCAGCGCGTGCCGTTCAATCCATGGCGTTCGGGGGTGGGAACGTCGTTTCCGGAGGTGAACCCGGCGATCAAGGTGTTCAGGGATCCCATCAATGGCGAGACCCTGCTTGCCATACCGGCGCTCAACTTCGACATCGCGTTCCTGCACGCTGCGGTGTCCGATCCCTATGGCAACGTGCAGTATGTCGGGCATGGCTACGGTGACCGCGCGATCTACGCCGCCGCCGACCAGACGTACGTACAGGTAGAGCAGGTCGTTTCCAATGAGGAGATACGCAAAGATCCGCTCAAGACGGCGATACCGGGGGCGGACGGAGTGATCCGGGCGCGCTTTGGCGCTCACCCGTACTCGTCTCCGGGGCATTACATCGAGGATCAAGAGCACATCAAGCAATATGTGCGGGCGGCGACTGCGTGGGCCAAAGACAATGATTTCGGCCCGCTCAAAAAGTATCTGGATGATTTCGTGACGGGGCCTGCGGATCATCCGGCGTATCTGGAACGCATCGGCATCCGCCGGCTGCTTGCCCTGAATGAATACTAGGAAAAGCCGATTCCCTCCCCCTTGATGGGGGAGGGCTAGGGTGGGGGTGAGAATTACCATGACTCGCAATGTTTTCACCCCCATCCCAACCTTCCCGTCAAGGGGGAAGGAGTTCCATCGGAATGTTTTGACACAGTATTACCAACCGGCGTCTTTGAAATAGTTAGGGAGCAACGGATGCAAAATCCAGCGGCTGCAACAACCCGCGAAATCATGGCGACGGTGCTTGCGCGCGATCTCGTGGACGGCGAGTGGGTGGAGGTCGGAGCGAATCTGCCGGTGCCGCGAGCCGGCGTACTCCTCGCGCACCTGCTGTGGGGACCCAACATGACGGTCATGATAGCGATGACCAAGGCGAATGTGCTGAACGAGCCGGTGATCGAAGAGTTTCAACTCATCACCGATCACCGCGCGACACGTTGGGCCGAAGCCTATTATCTGCATAACGATCTGGTTGAAAACATGAAATTCAGGCGCAAGGGCGTGTTCTTCGCCGGCGCGCTGCAAATCGACAGGTACGGCAACAGCAACCTGATCGGCATCGGCAAGGACTACAAGGCGCTCAAGTTTCGCGGTCCGGGCGCAATCGGCGTGTGCAACGCGACCGTGATGAACAGCCGCTTTCACCTGGTCGTCAATTCGCACGACAAGCGCATATTCGTGCCCAAGTGCGATTTCGTTTCGGCCTATGGCTGGGGCGGCGGGGGCAAGGACGCGCGAACCAAGCTGGGCTTGCCGGGCGGCGGACCGCGCTACGTCGTAACGCCGCTATGCGTGATGGATTTCGAGGACGACACGAAACGCATGCGTCTCAAATCCCTGAACCCGGGCATCAGCGTGGATGACGTGGTGCAAAACACGGGATTCGAACTCGCGATTCCGTCGCAAGTGCCGATCACACCCGTGCCGACGCAGGAGGAGCTACGCGTGCTGCGGCTGCGCATAGACGTCGGCGGCGCTCTCAGGCAGTGACGGACCTGAACTCATTTTATTGTAAGTAACAATAGATTCAGGAGATATCGATGGCACATGAGTGGCAAACCAGGATCAGCCGGGTGATGGAAGGCAAGGTGATCATCCGCGGCTATTCGCACGAGCAGCTGATCGGCGACCACAGCTATGCGGAAGGGGTGTTTCTGACGATACGCGGGGAGCTGCCGACCAAGGCCGAGGCGCGCATGACCGATGCGATGCTCAATAGTCTGCTCGACCACGGATTTGTCGCGGCCAGTGTGCTGGCGGCGCGCTATGCCGCGTCGGGCAATCCGCAGCTGGTGCCGGGCACCGCGGCGGGACTGCTCACCGCGGGTTCGAACACGATTTCTCCGCAGCACAGCGCCGAGTTTCTCGATAAGGCGGTGAAGATGATGAAAGAGGAGAAGCTTACGCTGGAGGAAAGCGCCAAGCGCGTGGTAGCGGCGGTGCGGGCTGAAAAGCGCCGGATTCCAGGACTGGGGCACCCCACGCACAAGGGCGACGATTTCCGGGCGACCAAACTGCGCAAGATCGCAGCCGAGTGCGGTTTCGTCGGGGACAAAATAAAAATGTTCGAAGCTATCCACGCCGAATTCCTGCGCTCCACGGGGAAACAGGGCATATGCATCAACGTCGACGGCATGCTGGGCGCCATCATGAGCGAAATGGGATTTCGGCCGTTGCAGATGGCGGCAGTCGCGTTGCTCGCGGTGCTGCCGGGAATCATGGCGCATGTCATCGAGGAGATCGAGGAAGGCAAGCCGCTGCGCATAGTGCGCGACGAGGACAACGATTACCTGGGGCCCGCCGAGCGTTCCATACCCAGGTCTTAGTGATACTGTGTCACAAGAGTCCAAAGGAACTCCTTCCCCCTTGACGAGGGGGAGAGCCTGTCTCGACGGGCGAGGGGGCAATTGGGATGGGGGTGAAAACTTTTACGGGAATGAAGCCTATGAGCAAGCATGACAAGATCAAATGGGAACAGGTGCGCAAGTGGGTCGATCGCGCCGGACTCAAGACCACGTGGAAGCCGTACGGAATGCCGGAAGTCCTCGACCCTTTTACCAGTCGCTTCGCCGATATCGATCCGATGCCGAAATGGAACATACCCGGCAAGGTGATGATCTCGACCACCATCACGGGAGCGTTCTTCAGCAAGCGCAGCAATCCGAACCAGCCGATTACGGTCGATGAGATACGCGACTCGGCGGAGGAGTGCATCAAGGCGGGCGCACCCAATATCCACATCCACGTGCGCGACGACGGCGGGTTCAACGCGCTCGATCCGCAGCGTTTTCACGACGTGATCGCGCCGCTGCGGAAGAAGTACCCCGAAGTCATGTTCGATGGATGCCTGGTTGCCGTTACCGACGAGGAGAGCGCGGCGATGGCGCCGACCATGAAGCTGGGCCTGTTCGACGCCCTGCCGATCAACACCACCGCCATCTGCTGCGGCGACAGCATGTTTTTCAAGGCGCCGCATGTGGTGATCGAGAAGGCGCGGCTCGCACAGGAGGCAGGCTGCAAGCCCATTATCTCGGTCTACGATGACGGCGACATCGACAATGCGCGCCGCTTTTTGGTGGCGAGCGGGCTGCTTGCCAAGCCTTACTACTGGCTGATCCTGCCGGCATTGCCCGGTTGCAGTCCCATGCATAATCCCGGGCAGATGGTCGACGGGCTTATGCGCATGGTGCGCTCGATACGCGATATCGATGAGGACGCATTCATACTGGTGTGTGCCGCGGGGCGCGCCAGTACTTACCTTGCCACCTTTGCATTGCTTTTGGGGTTGCACGTGCGCGTAGGCATGGAAGACACGCTCTGGCAGTACCCGCACCGTGACGACATCATCAAGCGCAATGTCGAGCACTTCCAGCAAATGCGTCAGATCGCGACGCTGCTCGGGCGCGAGCTGATGACGCCGGCCGAGTACCGGCAGGCGATAGGTCTGCCGGCCAAATCAATGTTTGCAGCGGAGAAGGCACATGGTTGATTTCAAGGGGAAAGTCGCGCTCGTTACCGGCGGCGCGCGCGGTCTCGGGCAGGCAAGTGCTGTCGAACTGGCGCGGCGCGGCGCCCGGGTTGCGATCGCGGATCGTAAGGCCGAGGCCGCGGAAGAAACCGCGCGCCTTTGCAATGAACACACGCCCGGGGCGCAGGCATTCGTTTACGATCAAGCGGACGCAGCCAGCGTAGAGAGCTGCGTCAACGAGGTGGTCAAAGCCTGCGGCCGGATCGATGCGTTATTCGCGAACGCCGGCACCGGCAAGTTCGCGCCTGTCGTGGACATGAAAAAGGCTGATTGGGATTTCCTGATTCAGGTCAATCTCAACGGCGCCTTCTATGTCTGCCAGGATGTTGCGCGGCAGATGATCAAGCAGGGCAGCGGCGGCAAGATCGTTCTCACCGCATCTTCGGGGTCGACCGTCATGTGCGACCAGCTGGGCGCTTATTGCGCGTCCAAGGCCGGCGTGCTGATGCTGATGAAACAAATGGCCGCGGAACTGGGCAATTACCGCATTAACGTTAACGCCATACAGCCCGGTGTGGTCGAGACCGGCATGACGGGCCCGATGATCTCGCAGGAGAAGTGGCAGCGCATGCTGGTGCGGCAGACACCCGTCGGGCGCTGGGGCAAGCCCGAGGATGTCGCCAAGCTGGTCGCATTCCTGCTGTCGGATGACGCGGGCTACATCAACGGCGAGGGTATCATGATCGACGGCGGCTCGACGCTGCACGGTTTCCCACGCTGGTACGCGCTCGACTACACCAAGCAGAACGAGTGCGACTGGGAGGCGCTGTTTGACGAGTATCCGTACAAGCCTTGATGCGAAACGCGCACTACGTCGAAGGGGACTAGCATGCTTTACATGGTGGAATGCGCATTTTCTGATCCGGCCCGCGAGCAAGCGTGGAACGATTATTACTCCAGCCGCAAGCTGAATGAAGTCCTCGCCGTGCCGGGATTCCGGACCTCGCAGCGGTTCAAAGCGATAGGTGAGAGCACCGCGCCCTATCTGACGATCCACACCGTTGACTCGCTTGATGTCTTGACGGGCGGCGCTTACCGCGGCGGCGGAGGCGGCAGCTTCGATCAGAGCTATCAGTCCAATATCACCAACTGGAGACGCAGTTTCTATGGCGGGCTCGACCGCGCGCCGGCGATTGCGGAAAATGAACTGCTCGCGGTTTGCGATCAGCCGGATCAGGTCAAGGGTGTTGCAGTCGATTTTGTCTGGCTTGCGACCGCGGGACTCGACGCGTCGGCGCCGCGGCGCGGCATCGCGCGAATCGACCGGACACAAGCTGAAAGGCTCGCGCGCACTCATCGTGGCGTGATCAACGTGTACGCGCCGATGATGCCGCAACGGCAGGAGCCGGCGGGAAAGCAGCCGCGCTGAGCGACACCACGAAAAGAAGATAGCAATGATGTTCAGGTCGGACACCCAGCACCGCACGGGCTACATTGGTCTCATCGACGCCTGCCCGCATCCGGACGCGAGCAATGAGAGATGGCATAGATAATGGTACAAGCGGGAGACGCCACCCGCACTGCCGCCGATGTCGTCGTCGTCGGAGGAGGGGGCGCGGGCCTGGCTGCGGCAAGCGCTGCCGCCGAGCTCGGGCGGCACGTCATCCTGCTGGAGAAAAATCCCGATCTCGGCGGCTCAACCGCCTGGTCGGTTGGTTCCGTCTCGGCGACCTGCACGCCGCACCAGATCGGCAAGGGGATCAAGGATTGCCCGGAGCACCACCTTGAAGACCTGATGCGTTTCTCCGGCGAGCTGGTCCACCGCGACAACTTGAGCTTGGCGCGCGTGTTGACGGAAAACACGTCCGCAATGTTCAGATGGCTGCTCGCGATGGGGCTTGTGTTCGTCGGCCCGTTTCCCGAGCCGCCGCACCGCCAGCCGCGCATGCACAACGTCTTGCCAAACTCAAAGGCTTTTCCGTACCTGCTCGGACGCCATTGCCGCGGGCTGGGCGTCGATATCCGGCTGAACGTCCGCGCCGACCAGTTGATTGCCGACGCGGGTCGGATAACGGGCGTCGCGGCGACGCTACCCGATGGCCGGCGACACGATTTCATTGCGCAGGGCGGCGTTGTGCTGGCCGGTGGTGACTTCAGCGCGAGCCGGGAACTGAAGGCAAAGTATGCATCCGAGGAGGTCGCCGCGGTCGATGCGGTCAATCCGACCAGTACGGGGGATGGCATTCGAATGGCGCTGGAGCGCGGTGCGGTCGTCGTCAACGGCGATCACCTGCGCGGTCCCATCATGCGTTTCGTTCCTCCGCTGCGCCCCAAGCTGATCCAGCGCCTGCCGCCACTGCACCCGTTGACGCTGGCGATGCGCTGGTCGTTCGATCACCTGCCCGCCTGGTTGTTGCGCCCCTTCCTGATGAGCTTTCTGACCACCGCTCTCGCCCCGTCGCACGATCTGTTCCGGCATGGCGCGATCCTGGTTGACATGGACGGAGTACGTTTCGCGGACGAACGCAACCGGCCCGACCGCGCGGCGGCGAAGCGCCGCGGAGGCATGGCATTCATTGTGTTCGACAAATTGGTGGCTGACCAATTCTCCTCCTGGCCGAACTTCATCTCGACGGCCCCGGCGGTGGGATACGCGTACCTCGACGACTATCGCCGCACGCGCCGGGACATCTTCCATCGGGCCGGCACGCTCGCAGAGCTTGCGGCGCGGATGGACGTTCCGCGCGATGGCTTCGAGAAGACCGTCGCTGACTATAACGCAGGCAAGGAGGTGCACGGAGCCTCGGTGCGTGGTACACGGCCGGCGGTGGCGGTGCCGCCTTTTTATGCGCTGGGGCCCGCGAAGGCCTATATTATCTTCACCAACGGCGGCCTCAAAGTCACCGAGCGCCTGGAAGTCGTGAACGCTGCGGGGGCGGTTATCCCAGGGCTTTATGCGGCAGGTTCCAACGGCCAGGGCGGCATGCTGCTGGAGGGACACGGGCACCACCTCGGATGGGCGTTCGTGTCGGGGCGGATCGCCGGGAGGCACGCAGCGCTGTCCGCCAGGAAAGCGTCGCTGATCGGGTGATCCGGGATTGCGTGGGCCGGCAGATGAATCAGCCCGGTCAGCTGGTTTTGCTTTTAGCAGCCTGTACGGACTGTTAAGTCCGACAGGCTGCTAGATACGGGGAAAGATATGCCCTCGAGGACTGAAGTGGTCGTGATCGGTGGCGGTGGATCCGGGTTGGCGGCCGCGATAGCAGCGGCAACCAGCGGGGCGGATGTCGTGCTGCTGGAAAAGAATCCCGCGCTTGGCGGGACAACCGCCCGCTCAATCGGCTCCATTACGGCAACGCGTACACCCCACCAGGACCGCCTGGGTATCATCGATTCCCCGGAGGAACACTATCGCGATATGGAGCTGTTCGCCAGGCACGTATCCCGGCCGGACAACGATGCTTTGCGTCGGCTACTGACGGACAATGTTCCTGAAACATTCAGATGGCTGTCCTCGCTTGGCGTGGAATTTTTCGGCCCGGTGGAGGAACCCCCGCATAAGAAACCGCGCATGCACAATGTGCTGCCGAACTCCCGCGCGTACATATTTCACCTGGAACGGCGGGCGAGGCGTCTGGGTGTCCGGATCCTCACGAATGCGCGCGCGCGGCGGTTGCTGGTTGGCGCCGGCAAGGTCGCGGGGGTCGAGTTTGACCAGCCGGACAAGCCCGGGCAAGTGGTTCATGCATCACGGGGGGTGGTACTTGCCTCGGGCGACTATGCGGCCAATCCGGACATGAAGCGCGCGCTTATTTCCGATGCAGCCGCGCGTACGGAACCCGTCAATCCCGCCAGCACCGGTGACGGACAGAAGATGGCGATCGAGCTCGGTGCGAAAATAATCAACGGCGACTTGTTTGGCGGGGGAGTCCGCTTCGCGCCTCCGGCGAAACCGTCGTGGATCAGCAGGCTGCCGCCGTCGACTTGGTTGATGCGACCGGCGAATTTTGCGTTGCGTCTTGCCCCGCTATCGATGGTACGGCGATTTATTATGGGGTTTCTCACGACCGTAATGGTTCCATCACATGAATTGTTCGACGCTGGCGCTATCCTCGTCAACAAGGACGGAGAGCGTTTCGCCGATGAAACGGCGGCGATGATCTTCGAGCTGGCGTATCAGCCGGATGGAGTCGCTTACATCCTGTTCGATGGAGCGGTAGCTGAGAAAATCTCCAAGTGGCCGTATTACATCTCTACGGCGCCCGGCATTGCGTATGCGTATCTTGGCGACTACGAGAAGAACCGGCCCGACCTGGTTTACAGGGCGGAGACGCTGGATAAGCTTGCACCGCTGATGGGCGCCAACCCCGCGAAGCTCATCGAGACCGTCGAGCGATATAACCAGTCGAACGAGACAGGACCAAGCGCATCCAGCTTGCCTGCGCGCAAACAGAGACCGGAGCTCCGGTCCGAACCCTTTTATGCACTCGGACCCGTGAAGAATTACATCAGCTTCACGGATGGCGGGCTTGCGATCAATGAACGGCTCGAAGTCCTGGACTCACAGGGTGATCCAATACCCGGGCTTTATGCAGCCGGATCGGTGGGGCAAGGCGGGCTGCTCCTGAAGGGGCATGGTCATCATATCGGATGGGCTTTTACCTCCGGCAGGCTCGCGGGCAGCTATGCGGCCAGCCGCAAAGAAACTTGAGCGATAACTAATTCCATTTCCAAATAAAAAATGAATTAATAATTGGTGTTGGGTGCGCTTGCGCACCTATTGCCGTATGGTGCGCAAGCGCACCCTACACTGAAATAATGTAACTTCTGAAGTGGAATTGGAATAAGGC
>JACQOI010000181.1 GCA_016202615.1 Betaproteobacteria bacterium | reverse complement strand
CGCCAGACCTCGCTTATGCTGGTGCCCCATACTCGTCTCCGGGTTGTCTCCAATACCAACTCAACGTACAACGAACCATCAGGATGACATCAATGCGTAGAGTTTTTACACAGTCTCTTGCGCCGGGGTGACGAGTCGAATTTCAACAAACTGCTAGCGCGCGAGGTCCGGCTCGCCGCAGTATTTCAGGATCTCGCTGCGCGCCTCATCGCGCAGCAGCACCACGTCCCGCCACTCGGCGCCCGAGGAATGAATTGCCGCGCAGAACGTGATGCTGACCGCGCCGCGATACGGAAACCAGTTGTCGCTGCGCAGCATCGAGCGCGTGCCGCGGATGGCGACCGGCACCAGCGGTACGCCGGCCTTGGCGGCAACCGAGAACGCGCCGCTGCGAAAAGCGAGCAGCCCGGGACGGCGGTCGAACGTGCCCTCCGGAAAAAACACCGGTGAGGAGCCTTGTTCGAGCGCGCTCGCCACGTCTTCCACGTGCTCGACGCCCAGCTGCGCGTCGAACCGCTCCACGAACACCGCGCCGATGCCGCGCAGGAAGAGCCGTGACACGAAATGGCCGAGGAACTCGCGCTTGGCGACAAACGCGTGCGGAAAATCAGCCGGCAGCGCTGCGCTGAGCAGGATACCGTCGAGATAACTCGCGTGGTTGACCGCCAGCACGCACGGCGTGCGCAACAGATGCTCGAGCCCCGACACCATCAGCGGCGTACGCGTGAGGCGCAGTATCAGCCGCGCGACGCGGCATATCAGCGGGCGCGTGTGCTGCGGCCGGCTGCTCGCCGCAACCATCATCCACACCGGCGGCGCGAGCACCCAGAACAGCGCCCATGCGTAGGCCGCATACAGCACTTCGTTCAACCCGCGCTTGAAGCGGCGCAACTGCGGCAGCACGCCGGCCCACGCCAGGCGCGCGAACTGCCACCACACCGGCGCAGGCCGCGTACCTTTGCCGCCGCGCTCATAGAACTCGCGGCTTGCGGCGCGCCGGATCTTGCCGCTCGAAGTCTTGAGCACCGTATGCGGCGGCGCGAGCACCACGTCATCGGCAGGCATGGCGAGCAGATCGACCGCGCAATCGTTGATCGCGCGCCGCAGCTTATCGCGCGCCGCGCCATCGGTCTCACGCGTCTCGGCGAGCACTACCAGGCGTTCCGTGCCCGAAGCGGGATCGGCGCTGCCGAATACCGCGACACAGCCGCGCCGCACGCCCGGGATGTCGCCCACCGCTTGCTCGAGCTCGTACGGATAGATATTGCGGCCGCCGCGGATGATCACGTCCTTGACGCGGCCGGTGAGGTAGATTTCGCCGCCCACGAGATAGGCGTAATCGCCGGTGTCGAGCCATTCGCCGTCGAACAGCTTGCGCGTCTCGTCGGCGTTGCGGTAATACCCGCTGGTCGAGGACGGCCCCTTGAATTCGAGGCGCCCTTCCTGCCGCTCGCCGAGCTCGAAGCCGGTGGCGCCGACGATGCGCACCTGGTGCCCCGGTAGCGGCACGCCGCAGCCGACGAACTGCAGCGCATTGGCGTCGTCGGCGCGCGCCGGCAGCGCCTCGCCCGAACTCATGAACGCATCGCGCTGAATACGGTCGATCACCGGCCCGCGCCCGGGTGGCTGCAACCCGAGCCCAACCGTCGATTCCGCGAGGCCATACACCGGCGCCATCGCATCCGGGCGCAGGCCGTATTTCGCGAAGCGCTGCTGAAAACCGGTGATGGTTTCCGGGCTCACCGGCTCCGCTCCGTTGAACGCGCAGCGCCACGAGCTCAGATCGAGCCCTTCGAGGTCGCGGTCGTCGATCTTGCGCAGGCACAGCTCGTAGGCGAAATTGGGCGCCGCCGCAAGCGTGCCGCGGTGGCGGTGGATCGCCCACAGCCAGCGTTGCGGCCGCGCGAGAAACGCGAGCGGCGACATGACCACCAGCGGGAAGCCGAAGTAGAGACTGGCCAGCCACGCGCCGATCAGGCCCATGTCGTGATACAGCGGCAGCCAGCTCACGAATACGTCGCTCGCATTGGCGTGCACCACCTGGCCCATGGCGCGGATGTTGGCGAGCAGATTGGCGTGGGTCAGCACCACGCCCTTCGGGTTGCCGGTGCTGCCGGAGGTGTACTGCAGGAACGCAATGTCGTTCGCCGATATCGCCGGCCGCACCGGCTGCGTTCCCGCCACCGCGAGTTCGCCGGCGGTGATTACGTTCTTCAGCGTATCGATCTGCGAGCGCAGCAGCAGCGCGACCGGTTTCGCCTCCGCTACCGTGATCAGCATCACCGCGCGCGCATTGGCGAGGATTGCGGCGTGCCGGCGCATGTGGTCTTCGATCTGCGACAGGCGCACCGGCGGGTAGATCGGCACCGGCACTCCGCCGGCGAGCAGTATGCCGAGAAAGCTGACGAAGTAATCGCGCCCGGTCGGCAGCATGATCGCCACCGTTGCGGCGGGCTCGAGGCCGCGTTCGATCAGCCCGGCCGCGACCGCGCGCGCGCCGTCCGCGAGCTCGGCGTAGCTGGTCTGCTGTTCCTGCTCGTCGTCGCCGTAGAGATAGATCTGCAACTGCGCCGGGTGCTGCGCGACGTGCCAGTCGAGCACCTCGGGCAGCGTCAGCGCGGACTCGGGAACACGCTGCGTGCCGCCCACGGCGAGCGCCTTGACGGTCTTGTCCGCGAGCGCATGAGGCGCGCCGTGCGCGGACAGCACCAGGCGCACCAGATCACGCGGCGTTTCCGCGGTGTTCAGCACCTGGTCGGGCAGGCTCACGCCGAATGCGCGCTCGGCGCGCAGCAGCAGCTCGACGCGGCCCAGGCTGTCGAGCCCGAGGTCGCGCTCGAACGAGCTGTCGAGCGTGACCGAAATCTCGCGCTGGGGATGCGATTCAGCTACGAGCTGCTCGATGAGCCGCAGCAGGCGCAGCGCGGCATCGTCGGCGGCCGCGTGGCTGGGGGAATTGGCATTCGGCATCGGTATTTTCCGGCGCGCGAGCGTGGGATGGCACCACTCACCTTCCGACAAAAGCGAGCACCGTGTCAAGATAATGCTCGAAATCGCTGCAGCCGTGGTCGCCGCCTTCAATCACGAGTTGCCGCGCGCCGCGATATTTTTCGACTGCATGGCGGTAATCGAGCACCTCGTCGCCGGTTTCGACCAGCAGCAGGTAGCGCTCGGCGGTGATCGAATCGACTTCGAGCGCGCGCAATTCGGCGACATGCTGCGCGGTGAAATCGTATTCCTCGCCGGTATGGAACTTTTTCTGGCGGCCGACCTCGCCGGCGAGCAGCTCGTATGGCCGCACGGCGGGATTCACGAGCACGGCGCGCAGCGCGAACTGCTCGGTGAGCCAGGTCGCGTAATAACCACCGAGCGAGCTGCCGACGAGCGAGGCTTGCGGGTGCTTGCGCGCCAAGTCCGCGAGCAGCCGCGATGCGGCAGCCGGCGAAGGCGGCAATGCCGGCGCCAGAAAAACCGCGCCGGGTGCGCGGCGCGCGAGTTCGCGTTGGATCACCGCCGCCTTGAACGATGCCGGCGAGCTGTTGAAACCGTGTAGGTAAACGATGGCCGCGTTCATGCGACATATCTTACCGTCACAGCCGCAGAACGCGCTCTGGAAGCCATCAAAGGAACCGTCGAGCTGCTGCATTTCTCGCGGTTTTCCTGCCGCAAGTCGCTCCCCGACCGCCCGTTTCTGAGAGAGCTCATCATTCCTGTTGGCTCCGGGGGATACGTGGCAATGTTTGAAATTGAACCAGGCACTACGGTCAATATCCTCGCTGTCCGGCACCAGCGCGAGGAGGACTTCCAGTAAGGCAAGCCGTTAGGATTAGGAAAAGGTACACTGACCCATGGCACTACCTTAAGTACGTCGCATGCGAGCGCCGAACATCTCCTGTAGGGTGCGCCCTGCGCACCACCACGCGAACCGGTGCGCAGGGCGCACCCTACATGCCGGAATAGGCTTTAGGTAATGACTTTATTAACTTTCCTCTTCGGCAGGGACAGGCGACCGGGTCCGAACTACGATCTCGCCGCTTTCGGCGCAAAACTCGGTATTCAAGCCTTGGCTGGAAGATAACTCTCGTATATTGCCCAGCGCTTTTTCAAAGCCGTCCTTTTGCGAAACGACAACCGGCTGCGCCCTGCTGTTGATCAGGACGGGCAAAAAGGACACTCTGCTTATCTTCTTGTTCGCGACACGGCATTTCACGATCATGGAAACCCGGCTCTCGGCCGGCCAAGAATACCAATCGGCATATTCAGGATCGCCCGTGACTTTATTAAAGGCATGCTTTGCGCCCAACTTCTTCTGTCGTTGCGTTCGAACGGATAGGGGCAAATCAAAAGCAAAGTTTCCCATGCTGTAAAAGACCGCCTTGCCTTTGTAGATTTCGATTCCTTTCAACACGTGCGGGTGGTGGCCTACGATCAAATCCGCCCCCGCATCGATCACCGCGTGCGCGACCTCTCTTTCGTACATCGCCAGCGTGCCCCGCACATGATGCAGGCCCCAATGAAAAGAAACCACAACGATATCGGCCGAGGCCTTCACTTTCTTGATGTCTTCTATCGCCGCGGCGAGATCGTCGCGGTTGGCCACGCTAATGATCTCCGGAGGCGTTCCCGGCTGATAGTCGACTTGTTGATAGAAGGTCGAAGCCCTCATCGGCGCGCAGCCCGACTTGTCGACGCCCGCTTCCCAACCGGTGCGCCCTACCGAGCAGTAGGCGAGGTAAGCGATGGTCGTTCCCTTGCGCTCGAAGATCGCGGGTTTACGCGCTTCCTCGATGTTCTTGCCGGCGCCTATCACTACCAAACCGTTGTCTTTCAAAGCCGCGATGGTCCCCAGCATGGCGTCGCCGCCCAGGTCCATGCAATGGTTGCTGGCAAAAGACATCACGTCGAAGCCGCCGAGCTTGAGTGCCGCCGCGTGCGCTAAAGGGCTGATTTCGGTAATCGGGACTCCAGGAAGAAGGTCGCGTTCGGTGTAACGGTCGGTGTAGTGGCGTTCGTTTTGACCAAACGTGATATCGGCTTCGTTGAGGATATCGGCGGTGTGAACAAACATCGATTCCGGTTCTTTAAAAAAAGCCGCGACGTCTCCGACGGCGCAAAGCAATAATTCTTCCACGAATACTCCTTTATCCCCTCGACCCAGCTTTGAGCGGGAGATCAGCTGCGTCTTAGAAAAATCTCGTAGCGATCACCGTTCGCCTTCAACTGCGTGATTAAATGTAACTAGGTAGGGTCAGTGTACAATGGCACTACCTTAAGAGAAAGGGCATAGAGATCAATGGCACTATCTTAAGCCCGCCGCCCGCGAGCGCCGAACAACTCCTGTAGGGTGCGCCCTGCGCACCAGG
>JACQOI010000172.1 GCA_016202615.1 Betaproteobacteria bacterium | reverse complement strand
TATCGATCGAAGGATCAGATCGAGATCTGAAGTACCGCTCAGTTCACCGGCCGACTGCTTGCGCAAACCATGCGCCCGTCAAAATCCCTCAGCAATTTCAAACCGGCTAAGTTCCGGCATCTTCGCACCGGCGGCCGCACCGTTCGTGAGAACATATTCCTTCGCTCCCCAGGTGCGAACGTCGCCCCGCTTAAAGTCGCATTTCGTGCAGTAGAAAGTGGTGACGGGCCAGGACATGGTTTTCCTCAAGCAACGCCAATGTTCTCGATTTCAGTCTTTGCGACCCCACTGTTCTCTGCCATGATCATGCCGTCCGTCAGCGGAATATCTTGGCCTTCGGAAATTCCTTTTGCAGCAAGTCGATCTGCGCGCTCTGCTCTTGCCGTAGTTGTTCGATTTCTGAGGGAGTGAGCATCTCGGAATCCGATGAGGTATCCGGCTTGGGCCGCGGTGAGCTCGGCGGCTGGCTTTCCCTGTCCCACCGCAGGCGTAGCAACCGCTTCGCCAGTTGCAGGACGCGCGGGGACGGCGCCGAAGATTTTGCTGATTTCATTGCCGAACCTCCTTTCGAGATTCTGAACCAGTTGCTTCGTAAACGCCATTGTACGAGTGGGGGGCGCTGCGGCCGACGACGGTGACTATGCCTTGGTTTGTTTCCGCGTTGACGTAGACCGCGTTGGGGGATTGCGGGCCGCGGATTCCGTTGAAGACTTTGAATCTGTCCTCGGCTGGCGCAACTGCTCGAAGGTCTCGCCCGAAGCCAGCCTGAAACGCCTGCCGGATTCCAGAAAGAGTGTCAGGCAATTCAACGGCTTCATAAGCGTTTCTCCAATCTTCAAGCGGCAATCCTTCCCGCGCTTGAAACGATACTCCGGACGGCGTAGTATGACAACGGCTTAGAAGCTGCCCCGGCGAGCGACAACCACAAGGGAGGCGTGAGTGGGCTTTAGCACACTGTTTGCCATTCCAGTTCTCGCGCTTGCTCTTGGCGCTTCCCAAGTAGCTGATGCGAGAGGGGGTGGTCACTTAGGTTCGCGCTCTTCCAGTTCCCGCGGATCACGCGCAGCCGTTGGTGTGCGACGAGACAACCACGGGCGGATAGCGCGCAGTTCCAATGCAAAGCACCACTTTCAGCGGTCCCATCCATGCCCGTCGACCGGCCGCAAATCTGGCTCGTGTCCGGGTTATGTAATTGATCACGTTACGCCATTGAAGCGAGGCGGCGCCGATGCTCCGGGCAACATGCAGTGGCAGACGACGCAGGCGGCAAAGCTCAAGGATAAGACGGAATAGCTGCGCAACGCTATGGATAAACCGGTGCGAACGACATTCAACTTTGTTCTGCATTCAATGGCGTCATTTTGTTTGATGTTCCAACGTTAGCGGTCACGGAAGACGGGGAAACATGGAACAGGAATGGTGGTACGCCGACGGGGATGAGAAGGCAGGTCCTCTTCCGCTGTCCGATCTGCTCAAGCGTCTTGCAGATGACCGAATCAATCTCAATACACTTGTCTGGCAACCGGGCTGGAAGGAATGGCGAAAACTAATTAATCTGGAAGAAATTCGAAGTCAAGTGCTGGAAACTCTGCGCGAACAGCGAAGTCGAACTCCTCCGCCGCTTTCCGGTGCCGTCCACGCAGCGGTGCTTCCTGAGGTATCTAATAGCAAGTCATCTTCTCTCAGTGAAGCGGCTCAACGTACAAAGGGCATTAATGAAAGTGGCAAATTCTTAGGGGGCTCTCACCGCTCTGAAGAACTTGAGAGCGCCAAGAAGCTATTTTTTATTCTGCTTGGCGTCGACATTGCTATCACCGTACTGGTCGGCCTCAATGCCTTTTCTACCATTGGCACCTTGAAGGACATTCAGTCAGGCAACCGGGAAGTAGATGAATCCCTGCTCAGCAGTCTGAAGTTCTGGGACGGGTTCTCTACGCTGATCATCCTAACCATGATCGGCGTTGGCCTTGGATTGGTGAAGTGGCTGAACTCTTGCTATCGCTTCGCAAAGGATTCGCTTGGCGCGACAGGGTTCAAGAACGAACGCTGGACCGCGGCTGGTTGGATCATACCTATCTTCAACCTGTTCAAGCCCTATCAGATCGTCAATGAAATCTACAAGGCCGGAGCGCCAACCTATACGGCATCGGATGACTGGAAAAAGGAAAACAGCTCCGGTCTCCTGTTGACATGGTGGATATTCTGGGCGGTGACGCACTTCGTTGGAACGATCATCAGTAGGCAGTTGTTTAGAGGGGCGATGCGCGACGACGTTACGCTGCCACAGGCCATAGGTGCGACCGAGTTGCAGGCATGGGCGTACGTAATCTCCATCATTATTGCGGGCCTGTGGTTCGTGGTCGCGAGCACATTGACCCAGAGGTTGCTAGCGCGATCCGTACTACCTGCCGCGAAAGGTGCCTCGGAACAATTCGTATCGCCGATTTCACCGGCTATACCTGCAATGACCACAACTCAGCAGACGGCCGCAGGCGCGTGTGAGCCGGCTGCAATCCAGGCCCCGAAAAATGTGGTGACGACAACGGAGGATGATTATTACGAGCAAGCCCTCGGGGAAATAGAAACGGGGCAAACAGCCAAGGCAATGTGGGCAAGAGCCATCGCCGACGCTGAAGGTAACGACGCAAAAACCAAGGCGTTATATATTCGTTACCGTGTGGAAAAGCTAAAGGCATCGGCGGCGGAGGAGCAAGCGCGGATTGAGGCGGAGAAACTGCGAGAACAACGCCGCCGTGAAGCAGAGCAGAGAGAAGATGATGCGCGCCGCCGTGAGGCGATGAAAACCGAGGAAGAACGCCGTAATGAGCGCGAGCGACTAGAAACGTTGGCGAAAAAGGTCACTTCCGATGGATGGGTGAGTGATGCAATAGAACTGATTCAAATGATCGGTGGAAAATGCGAAACTAACAACCGACCAACATTTTCCGGCATTTTCGTGACAGAAAAATCCGTGGTCACGCTAGACGGGCAAACTTACGAGTTTGAACAGGCATACGATCTTGCTCAATGGGTGCGCAGTAATGTTGCCCCTCGCGTTCTGGAGCGGGTGGCAAGAGAACAGGCCGCCCAGACTGAAAGGCTGTAGCAAAATATAAATCGGGCACCATGAAACGCATCATAGTTGCTGTTCTACTCGTCGCATTCACCTTCCCCGCTTTCGGCCGCAGCGCCTCGGTTCGCGGCCACGTCACCAAGAAAGGCGTCTACGTTCAACCGCACAACCGCACTACACCCGACAAGAGCAAGGCGAATAACTACAGCTCGAAAGGAAACGTAAATCCCTACACCGGCAAGCCGGGAAGCGTCGACCCGGCCGCACCTCGAGCCCCGCGACGGTAAGTTGTGAATCCTGATTATGGTAGGCGCTTCGTTCCGGAGCCGATCAAACAATGAGGTAGCTATGAACGAAAATCAAAAGAAGGTCGTAATCGGTGCCGTCATCGTGATCGTTGCGATGCTGCTGTATCCGCCATTCCTCATTCGAGGGGCAGGAGGGGCAACAAGAAATCTCGGTTACAGCTTTCTGTTTGACATCCCAAACGGCAACGGATCGGTCGATATCGCCATGTTGCTCGTGCAATGGTTCGCCGTGGCCATTGTCGCTGCTGCGTTATGGTGGCTGACGAAAGACAAGGGTTAGGCGCGCGCGTCTATTGGGCTTATGAATATGATATGCCCCGGCCAGTCTGCCAGCCCCGCACGCGCTCGGGCTTCTTCTTCTGTTTCGCCATCCTCAAGAACCACTAACTTGTAGCCAGTCTCGCCGCATTGCTTCTCCAGCTTTTTGACACGGGTATCCAGGTTTCTCATTTTTCAACTCCTTTAGGCTCAGTCGTGCAATGTGCGCTTTGACCCTCGAATGAATTTGTTCTACTGACAGGTCCGCGCATTCGTCGTAGAACACTCGACCAGCCCGCTTTAGTGCCAGCGCCATAATGTCAGCAGCCATCGGCGAGAACTGCCGCTCCACGGACAATACCGGTTCGGCCTTGGGATCGTTGAAGAACAGCCTTTCTATGTCGTCCACTCCGCCGGCATCGCATGAGGCGGCGTATGCGCGAACAAACTCCTCGTCGAGTTCCGCGTCGGATAGGCGCGTCAGCGAATCGCCGAGCAACCCGGACTCCGCCTCCAGTTTCTTGACTCTTGTCTCAAGATTTCTCATGCTTGCTTGCCTCCAAGGCCGCTACTCGCTTCTCCAGCTCCGTCACCTCGACGACCCGCGCCTGGGCCGAAAGAACTTGCATGAGCGAGCTTGCTTGGCTCGGCGTGATTTTGCCGCCTGACACCGCAGTCAGCACCGCGCTACCTTGGTCAGAAAGCGATCCCGTCAGCGGCTCGATTTGGACGGGCTTATCAACGTTCGCCAGCCTCGGATGTATATATGGCGCCGCCGCCTTGGCCGCTTCAAATCGAAGCGAGTGGAACACCGTCTTTTGCGCGGGGTCCGCGTCTTCAGGGCATGCTTCGTCGCGCATGATGCGCAGCATCAGTTCAAGCGGGGTGATGCCCTCGGCTGCCGCCTTATCGGCAATCTCTCGCGTGCGCTTGTTCGCAGTTCCTGGCTTCCGGCCTGCGCCGGGTCTCCTACCACCATTCTTCATGACTGATTTCTCCTGATTGTTTTCAGTTGTCCCGACTCTCGGCCATATCGCCGTGGGTCGTCTCGTATTCGACAATGATCATTGGCCCGGTTTCGTCAGCAGTTGCGCGATCGGTCAAGGCGTCGATCGATTCGCCCGGGCGTTTCTGAAACACCTTGCCTCCCACCTTTGCGGCGCGGACATGCTGACAAGAGCCCCACTGATCTGGGCAAGGACTCACGCCCGCGATGATAATCCGCGGTGGCGGCATATCTACCCGCGACTGTCGTTCCTCTAATTTCTTGACTCGATTTTTAAGCATGATTGCCTCTTTTCGTGTACCCATTGGTTGGCTGAAGTCGCTTCTTGAATTCCGCCCCAGTCTGCTTGGCTGCCAGGCCCCGGAAGCATTCGAGCGCCGCTTCCAGATCGGCCAAGGCTATCTGTTTGGCCTCCGCCCTTTGCTCTGGATTGAAGCCGTGAAAGTCGGCCACGGCGTCCACCAGGGCGATTAGTTCGGCCTCAGGCGCCACGGCATCGCCAAGCCGGGCGCGTTCGGCTGGCCCGGTGGTAGGGGCTGCGGCCGGCACGTTTGGGGGCTCACCCGAAAGCGCTTCCAGCAGTTCGGGCTTGTGTTGCCGGATCAAGGGAAGCCAGCGAGTCACCGCCGCCTGTTTGCCGGTCGCCTTGATGGTGCCAATTGGGGACAATTCAAGCTGCACCCCGTCCGCCGTCGCCTGTTTGATAATCGCCGCCGGGGTCATATCTCGACCTCCACCCGCTCGGCACCACCCTCGAAGGCGACAACACTTCCCGAAGATGCCACCATTATTTGTGTGTCGCGTTCGGCTTTGCCTGTCACCTTCGGGGCAAGATTCCATACCCAGCCTTCGCGCATACCCGCCTTTTTGCGCTCGACGCCGAGCCGATCCGCAGCCCGCTGGACCGTCCGCCAGTTGAACCCGGCCCCGTCCGCATCCTTCTTGATCTGGCCGGCGTGCACCGGCCCGTCCGCCAGCAACCCGGCGAGGAATTGCCTTGCATCCTCGACCGCGCTTCGTTCTTCGGGATCGCCCTGCGGCACCAATACCTCATTGGCGGTTACGGTTACAGGCTCGGGTTCCCACAGCACGCGGGAAGTCTCGATCAGTCCAGCCGCGCTCTTGACCTGCGCCGACTGCACCGCGAAGGCCAGCCCAGTTTGATCGTTGCCTATGTTGTTTTTCAGGGGCAAGAACAGCCGCCGGGCCTCATTCTCTTGATCCTTCGCCACAATGAATGCAGCTCGCGCGGCCGCGACGAATGCCATGCTGCCGGTTACGCGCGTCAAGGCATCGCCACCGCCGCTCTTGTTGAGGTGGGAAACGCACACCACCGCTGCCCCGTGCTTGGCCGCCAGGTCGGACAGCGGGGACAGCAGCGCCCGAATCTCGGCATTCTTGTGAGAGTCCGCCTCGCCGAGATACGCGGTAATCGGGTCAATTACGATCAAGGCCACGTCTCCGATTTCGGCGAGTAGTGCTCCCAGCCGTGTAAGGTCGGTCTTCATATTGAAGGCGCGCACCACTTTGCCGCCATCCGCTTGGTAATTTTCCACTACCGCGTCAAGGATGAATACCCGAGACAGATCAGCGCCGGCCGCTTCCAATCGTGGGCGGATCGTGTCCGCTGGATCGTCCTCGGCCGAGAGAAAGATCACATGCCCGCGCTCACAGTGCGTCCGATCCACTGGCCAAGTGCCGCCGGTCGAAACCACCGCCGCCATGCTCACGGTAACCTGAGATTTGCCCAGGCCGGGATTGCCTGCCAGCATTGAGACCTTGCCTCGCGCTATGCGTCCCTGCCAAAGCCAGCGGATCGGCTTCGCCTGAATGTCAGCTACGCGCCTATACGCGATATGGCTTTCAGATTCGCCCCCAGCAGCGTTGTTCCTCTGGGGGTGAGAAGTGAGCCTGAGCAATGCCTCTACGTCGCCTGCAGCGGCCCCGGGATGTGCGGCGAGCCATTGCATTACATCATCGCCGATGCCCAGGCCGAGCTTATCCACGTCAACGCAGGACACGGCACAGCCCATGCCGAGCAGGATGTTTGCGACTTCGCCTGCGTATGCCTTGCCGGGATCATCGTTATCGGGCCATATCCGCGCTGCGCGCCCGCGTAGCGGTTGCCAGTCGGCAGCACCAGCACTTGTCGCCCCGCCGCTGGTTGTCGCTACCAGCCCGAGCTTGTTGAGCGCGTCGGCCTTTTGCTCACCCTCAACAATCCAGACAGCGGCATCGGGATTGCCGGCGATGCGATGCAAAGCGTAAAGCGGTTTGCCGTCTGTAAATTTCGGCTCGGCGAGCTCGTAGCTTTGCCCGTTCAACTTCATGGGCCTGATCCACTTGTCGCCGGTGTCGGGGTGCTTGGCGCGGATCCGCCAATAAAGCGTATTGCCTTCGGTGTCGGTGTAGGTATGCAAGGCGACAGGCTTGAAGCCTCGATCCAGCCACGGCCGCGACAGTTGGCGAGCGGCTTCCCTCGGTGTCTCAGTCATCGAAGCGCCCTCCGAGTTCGCGCACGGCATCGCGGAAGCCCAAGCCGGTAATGAGCCGATGCAGCGCGATAACATCGCCGCCGGATGCGCCGCAGGCCATACAGCGGTAATGCCCGTCGGTCAGACTTACTCTCAAGCTCGGAGTTTTTTCCGCACCGCCCTTGTGCGCCGGGCAAACGACAGCCGCCCATTCGCCGCGTGGCTTGCCTTTCAACAGGCCGCGCTCGCTCAGATATTGCAGCGGCGCCGGCAGCGATCCGTGATCGAGAGACTTTCGAGCCGCGCCGGGTTTGCGGGTGAATAGCCGCCGGTAGGTTTGCAGGCCGGGTTCCATCATGCCCGTTCCAATCCGAGCATAATCAAAATGCCCCGAATGACGCGACGCGAAGCGAGGCGGTCCATTCCTGCAGCTACCAGCGCACGCTTTAACCGGACGCGAAGCTGAACACGTTTTGACGATTTTCGCGACATGGCGCACTCACTCGGCCTTGGTCCGCGCAGCCGCGATACGATTTTGAACCCAGGAAATCACTTCGTTCGAGGGCCAGCCAACGGCGCGTCCGCCATCATGAATCGGCACGGGTGCTGGAAACTCACCATCCTTGACCAATGACCAGAGTGTGCTGCGTCCGAGGCCGACTACTTGGACAACTCGCGGCTCGCGCCATAGTTCAATAACTTCGTATCCCATCTTTACCTCGTTTCGTAAACTTGCCAAAGTATGAAAGAGAGTCCAACTGCATTTCCTTGAATGCATACGCGCAGTGTAGTGCCGCGATAATGGCGTAATGGAGATACGACTTAATTCGAGAGAAATTCCCCCCACTTTGATATTGCGGGGGCGGGACGGATCAAAACTGGAAGGGGAATCGACGCCTGAGGCGATCGTAGTTATCGCTGACGTAGGCTAGCTCGCTCTTGTCGGGAGGGGCACCAGTCTTTGAGGTGACGAGATCAGCGACTAGGCGTAGCGCCAATGCAGTTGGTATGCCCCTATCGATCTCCGCCATGGAAACGTTGCCACAAAATATTTGTTGTTCGAGATGGGCTGTGTCCCGGTATCCTTCAATACGCGCATATCTTCCCATCTTCACCAAGAGCACAAAACGACACCACCACTGCGCCCTTGCGGCGGGAATTAACGGCCTGCGCCCTCGCTTAGCTGGCACCGAACCGATAAGCCCCGGTCCGCGTTTAGGGCGCCCCCGTCCTCTGTTCGCTTCGTACAGGTCACCCAAGAGAAACCGCGGAACCCATTTCTGAGCATACGCTTTGTCGCTCGGCGTCCAGGATGCGCCCGGTCGCCCAAGGATTTTCTCTATCTCGCGAAGTGCGGACAGCAGGACGCCGGCAGTGTCCTTTCTTGCCTGCCGGTTGATCCACTGGAGTTTCCCGCGTCGGGTGAACTGGCGCCCCTTGGCTCGCAGTTTCTTGATACGCCGTTTCTTCGCGACCTCAAAGGCAAGCGAAGCGGACTTGGTGTAGGACGATTCGCTCACCATGCGCCCCTTCACGTCACCCTTGAGAGGGGAGCCAGCCCAGCCGAGCAAGGGTGTCTCGGTTTTCCCGCCGTCGCGGTAGGGCTGGCATAACTGATCAATCAATACTTCGCATCGTTAGCGGTGCGCCTAGCTTATATCCGTCTGCACCCCGCTTTCCCGACTGCCGGCCGGGGCGGGTACTGCCCTACAACACCTTGACCGCCGCAAGCTGCGTGCGGACGTGATCCTGCACAAGATGCCCGTAATGCTTCTGAATCATCGTTACGCTCGTTCCCGTCATGCGCGCGACGGTCAGCAAGTCCATTCCCGAGACAATCATTTCACTGATTGCGGCGTGTCGGACTGAGTAGAGCACAACGTCATCCGGCAGCCTTGCGACCCTCACTGCTACCTGCATTTCATCGCGCCACGCGAAGCGAGTCCATGCCGAACCGTTGTCGCGCGCGACAAGCGGGGCGGATGCCTCTTTATCCGTGCCGCAAGACTTGAAGAACTTCACGGCATCCGGTGAAAGGGGGATCGTGCGCCGGCCGGTCTTGCCGGATAACGCAAGCGTCCCGGCTTTGGCGTCAAAGTCGCCGGTGAGCGCGTCCGCAATCTCGCCCGGACGCGCACCAATAAGCGCGATCGCCTTTATCAGGCGTTTCAGTTCCGGCGCAGCGGCAGCAAACAATCGCTTGCGTTGCGCGAGCGTCAGGAATCGCTCCCGCCGCCCTGCCACTCCCCCAAACGACTGGACCATGCGCCACTGTGCGTCAGAGGCAACCAGCCCGGACCGGAAGGCGAGATTAAGCGCCGCTTTCAAGGGGACTAGATCGCGGTTTGCAGAGTCCTTCGAGCGCCGCTCCGCGTCGGGGTCTTTATCGCTCTTGCGGATCAAGCCGCGCAACCACTTTTCAATATCGGCAGCTTTGAGCTTTGCCAGTTCGAGCTTGCCGATTCTGGCGTCGTAGACGTGCCGCTTGAACCGGCCTTCGGCATCGTTCGCCGATAGCTCGCCGCTGCGCCCGCGGCGATCCTCGACGTATTGCCGGCACGCCTCGGCGACTGTAACCGCCTTCGGTGTCGCTCCCTCGCATTGGGTGAACCATTGCCGCGCCGCCTTGACCGCTACATCGTAGTCAGGATGATGGCCAAGCGCCCGGTAATGTTGCCTGCCCTCCGGATCGCGCCAGCGCGCAATCCAGGTGCCTTCGCCTTCGGGTAGTTTTCTGAATCCGAGGAAAGCGCCTTTCTCAATCCGCGCCCAATAGGGTTCCCGCCGCGCCTTCAACCTCCCGCGCCCCGTTACCGTGTCGATTCTGCCAGTCATAAGAACCTCCGTTTTTCCGTATCGCCGGTTATACGGAATCCATACGGAAATACTACGCTGGACTTGGTTGGATTGCAATAGACATTGTTTATTGTTTAATCAATTACTTATGTATTTTGCTGGATTTCCTTTGACGCCTTATCCTGCCCTCACACAGCAGGGGTCGCTGGTTCGAACCCAGTACCACCCACCAATTCTTCAAGCCGCAACAACGAGTGTGCGGTATAACTCGCAATAGCGTTGTGCACTGGCCCGCCAGCTGAAATCGGCGCGCATGCCGTTGCGCTGCAGCTGGCGCCACCGCGTGCGGTCGCGCCATGTGGCAACCGTGCGCCCGAGCGCCGCGAGCAGCGCCTGTGGCGTCCGCTCGGTGAACACGAATCCATTTGCCGTGCCCGAGGCAAGCGCCGTTTCGTCGCAGTCAACCACGGTATCGGCGAGCCCGCCGGTCGCGCGCACCACCGGCGGGGTGCCGTAGCGCAGGCTGTACATCTGGTTCAGGCCGCACGGCTCGTAGCGCGACGGCATCACGAAAATGTCCGCGCCCGCTTCGATCAGGTGCGCGAGCGCCTCATCAAAGCCGATGATTACCGCGCAGCGATCGCGACGTGTGCGCGCCAAAGCAGTAAATTGCCGCTCAAGCGCCTTGTCTCCCGAGCCCAGCACCACGAGTTGCGCCGGCAATTCGCGGATCTTGCGCGCGACGGCGAGCAGGAGATCGAGACCCTTCTGGTGGGTGAGCCTGCTGACCACTCCCAACAGCGGCATGTCGTCGGTGACCGGAAGCCCGACCCGCCGCTGCAGTGCCGTTTTGTTGGCGGCCTTCGCCTCGAGCGTCCCGCTGTCGTAACGCTGCACGAGGTGCATGTCGGTCGCGGGATTCCATTGCTCGGTGTCGAACCCATTGAGAATGCCGGTCAGCGCTGCCGCGCGCTCGCGCAGCAGCCCGCCCATCCCGAAGCCGAGCTGCTCGCCCTGGATCTCGCGGGCATGAGTCGGACTCACGGTAGTGAGCGCATCAGCGTACTGGATGCCCGCCTTCAGAAACGAAAGCTTGCCGTGATATTCGACGCCGTCCATCGCAAAAGCGCGCGGCGGCAGCGCGAGAGCTTCGAGCGTGTCGCGCGGGAAGATGCCCTGGTAGCCGATGTTGTGAATCGTGAACACGCTGCGCGGGTGCGGCGTGCCCGCGAAATGCAGATAGGCGGGCGCCAGGCCGGTATGCCAGTCGTTGCAATGCAGTATGTGCGGGACCCACTCGAGGCCGGGCAGTCCAGCTGCCGCGAGCGCGGCGATTTTCGAGAGCAGGCCGAATCTCAGATGATTGTCCGGCCAGTCTCGCCCCGCGGCATCACAGTAGGGGTCGCCGCCACGCGCATACAGCGTCGGACAGTCCACCGCAAATACGGGCACGCCAGCCGGGGTGGCGCCGGCAAGCAGCAGCACCGGTGGATACGCGCCGCCCGGCTGCGTCACCTCGGCGGCGACACGCGCGCCTCGCAGTGCTTCGCGTACGCCGGGATAGGCGGGTACCAGTATGCGCGCATCGACTCCGGCAACGCGCAACGCCACCGGCAGTGTCGCGGCGACTTCCGCCAGACCGCCGGTTTTCATCCACGGCGCGAGTTCGGCGACCGCGAACAACACGCGTGGTGAGTCTGCGCGCTCACCAGAACGGGTGTCTGGCATCGGTCGCGGCATCAAGCGCCGTCACAACCACGTCATCATGCCCATCTCGAAGCGATGGGTGAGCAGCTCGTGGCAAGGATAGACGCGGATGTGATACTCGATCCTGCCGCACAGCTCGGGCTTGAATTCGAGCGCATAAAGATGCTCGGCGCCGCCGGCGACCAGCCCTTCATCCTTGAAGCGATACGACTGCGCCTGCTGCGGCTGGGCGCCGTCGCCCGGCCGGCCGAACAGCAGCTCCACCACCACGTCCTCGGAGGTCATCCCGTTCAGGTTGACCGCCACCTCGAACCGCAGGTTCTCACCAAACGCAATGCGACGGCGGGGCCTGTCGATACGGCGCAATGCGAGCTTCGGCCAGGCCGCGCGCACCTTCGCCTTCCAGCTCGCGACCGCGCGCGCCCCGCTGAAATTGTGTTGCGCAAAGCGCGGCCATTGCCGCGCCGCCGGCTGATAGAACTTGGCGAGGTATTCGCCGAACATGCGCGTGGAATTGAAGCGCGGCAGGATGGAGGCGACCGAGTGCTTGGCCATCGCGAGCCAGCCCGGCGAGTAACCGGCCGGCCCGATGTTGTAGTAAAGCGGCACCACGCTGTCCTGCAGGATCTCGTAAAGCGTGCGCGCTTCCTCCTGGTTGCGGCGCGCTTCGTCGACCATGGCCGAGGCCGGTTTGATTGCCCAGCCGTTCTTGCCGTCGTAGCCCTCGCCCCACCAGCCGTCGAGCACGCTCGCGTTGAGCACCCCGTTCATCCCCGCTTTCATGCCGGACGTGCCGCACGCCTCGAGCGGATAGACCGGGTTGTTGAGCCAGACGTCGACGCCCGAGACGAGCCGCCGCGCGAGCTGCAAGTCGTAGCCCTCGACCAGCAGGAAGTGGCCCTCGAACTCCGGCAGGCGCGCGATTTCCGCCACGCGGCGCAGGAAGTCCTGCCCCGGCTGGTCGGCCGGATGGGCCTTGCCGGCGAACAGGAACAGCACCGGTCGTTTCGGATCGGAAACGATCTCGCGCAGCCAGTTGAGGTCCTCGAACAGCAGCGTCGCGCGCTTGTAGGTGGCAAAACGGCGCGCGAATCCGAAGGTGAGGACGTTGGGATTACCGGGGTCGGCAAGCTTGAGCATGCGGTCGAGGTGCGCCTCCGAGCCCTGGTTGCGCGCATGCTGCTGCGTGATCCGGAAACGGATCAGATACAACATCTGCGCCTTGAGCGACTGGTGCACGCTCCAGAACAGATAATCGGGAATCGCGTAAATGGCGCGCCGGCAATCTTCATCGCCCAAGCGCTGGATCCAGCCGTGCCCGAGGCGGCGGTCGAACAGCTCGTGCCACTCATCCGCAAGGAACGTCGGCACGTGCACGCCGTTGGTCACGTAATCGACCGGGTTGTCCTCGGGGTCGATCTGCGGCCACAGGCCGGCGCAGATGCGCGATGAAACCCCGCCGTGGATGCGGGAAACGCCGTTGTGGAAGCGCGAGCCGCGCACCGCGAGCGCCGTCATGTTGAAATCCGGGCTGTCCGGGCCGCGCCCCAGCGCGACCAGCTCATCGCAATCGATCTTGAGGTCGCGGCACCAGCCCTCGAAATAGCGCCGGATCATGTCTTCGCTGAAATGATCGTGCCCGGCCGGCACCGCGGTGTGCGTGGTGAATACCGTGTTGGCGGCCACTGCCTCGAGCGCGGCCGCGAAATCGAGCCCCTGCAACGTGAGCTGCCGCATGCGCTCGAGCGCGAGGAACGCGGCGTGGCCCTCGTTGATGTGCCACACCGTGGGCATAAGATGCATTTCGTTGAGCGCGCGCACCCCGCCCACGCCGAGCACGATTTCCTGCTCGATGCGCGTGCTGCGGTCGCCGCCGTAGAGCTGGTGCGCGATGTTGCGATCAGCGACGCTGTTTTCCACGAGGTCGGTATCGAGCAGGAACAGCCGCACCTTGCCGACCTGCGCCTGCCACACCTTGGCGATCACGCTGCGCCCCGGCAGGTCAACCGTGACGCGCAACTCGACGCCGTTAACACCCGTGACCGGTGTGATCGGCAGATCATCGAAGTCGGAATCGGCGTAAAGCGCGTGCTGGCGGCCTTCGATGTCGATGGTCTGGGAAAAATAGCCCTGGCGGTAAAGCAGCCCGACCCCGACGAACGGCAGCGTCAGATCGCTCGCGGCCTTGCAGTGGTCGCCGGCGAGGATACCGAGCCCTCCGCCGTAGATCGGCAGGCTTTCATGGAAGCCGAACTCGGCGCAGAAGTAGGCGATCAGATCGCCCGGCGCCAGGCGTTCGCTGTGCTCGCTGAGTGGGGCCTGGCCGTGGTAGGTGTCGTAGGCCGACAGCACGCTTTGATAGCTGTTCAGAAACACCGGATCTTCGGCGGCGTCCTCCAGCCGCTGCTGATCGACTCGCTTCAGGAACGCCTTCGGACTGTGGCCAACGGCAAGCCATAACGGGCGATGCAGGCGTGAAAAAAGCGTGCGTGTGGGCCCGTCCCAGCTGTACCACACGTTGTTGGCCAGTTCCGTGAGGCGGCTCAGCCGTTCCGGCAGTCGCGGATTGATTTCAAGTTGATATGCAGTACCGGGCATCCTGTCTCCGTGCGTTTTCCTGACAATCTCGGATGGGCATATTTTGCGTCATTTTCGCTGCCATGACACTATCATTTCGCGACAGCGCGACGCGACGGACCGCGACGGGATCATTACATCGCAGTCAATATCGCTCGCGGTTTCCGCTCTCAGAGCGGCCGTGAAGACTCATCGACCGCAGCCAGCGCCTCCATCGCGTGACCGTAATGCAGGTGCTGCCGGAGCAGCGCCTTGATGGGAGCGGTCAGCAGCATCCGCGTGTAGCGCAGCACGTAGGGATTGTTCTGAATGAGCTGTTCCGCGAGTTCCCAGGCGCGAGGCAGGAGTTTTTCCCGCGGCATCACTTCATTGACAAGACCGATGTCCTTGAGCTCGGCGGCCGAGAGCTTCTGGTTGGTAAGATGGAAATAGCGTCCGCGATTCGCCCCCATCAGGTACGGAAAAAGCACCGCGATTCCATCGCCCGGCACGACGCGGTTCGGAAAGTGCGCGGAGTCCTGGATAAACGCATCGTCCGCGGCAAGAACGATATCGGCGATGAACGGGATCTCGGCATGGCGGTATGCCGGCCCGTTGAGGCAGCTGATTACCGGTCCCGGGATATCGAGCAGGTCCATCATCGTGTGGTTCCCCAGGAACTGGACTCGGTCCCAGTGCTTCACGTCACCGCGCGACATCGTGCGTTTGCTCGCCGGTGGGCCCGCGAACTCGTTCCCGGTACCCGTCAGGATGACGACCCTGTTCCCGGCATCGCGCGCGATCCGGGCGGCCGCGTCGGCGAGCTCCTGGTGGGAAAGGCCGGCTCTGCCGTCAGGACGCGCCCTCGCATCCCAGACCCAGGGACCTCCGTTGGTGTGCAGCGTGACCTGGAGAATTCCGCTCTCGGTCCGCTCCAGCTTGATCGTCTCGAACGCATCCTTGTAATCGGCAAAGTTAGACATCTGAGCTCCTCTTTTCAATGTCAGTGGACGAAATGCTTCGACAATAAACGATAACGGCGCACGCCCAACCCTCTTCAAAACTGGTTCAAATCCAGCTTGCGCAGATCTTTCACACCGCGCTTTAGCCATGTTGTCAGATCATCCGGTGTGTCGAGGTCGAACCCGAGCTCCGGCCGCGCAATGACCGAAACCTGCCAGCCTCGCGCGGCGGCCCACTCCCGGTGCTGTGCGAGGCTCTCCTCGCCGAAACGGAACTCAACGTCCCGGCGGGCGTCCACGAGCAACGCATTCGTGCCCGTCCCGGCTTTGTCGGGTGCGAGCACCATTTCTTGCGGATGCCCTGCCGTGCGGGTGAACGCGCGCAGCGACTCGGCCGTCAGATCCGGCAAATCACACGACAGCACCAGAACCTTGTCGGCGCCGTTTGCGGTCGCATACAACACGCCGAGGGCCAGCGCGCCGTTCAGATCGTTCGCGTCTTTCATTTCGCGCACAACTGCTGCGCCCGCGCGCTGCGCCAGTTCCAGCGCCTGATCGCATGGGCTGACGACAACGCAATGCTTCAAGTCGCCGCACCAGCGCTCGATCACCTTCAAAGTGCGAACAAGCAGCCAGCGATTAAGGCGCGCACGACCGGCGGCGCCGATCGCGGCAGCGAGCCTCGATTTTCCGCGTTCGATGCCGTGCATCGGCACGATGGTCCAGATCTCGGAAGTCATAATGGTCAATCGAGCTGATGCACCCCCATCCTGACCTTCCCCCATCGAGGGGGAAGGGATGGTTTCTTCCCTCTGACGGGAAAGGAATGGTGTCTTATCCGCCGTTCACCGTTCACTGTTTCCCGTTCACTGTTTACCACTCGCTAGCGTCCGCGCAAACGCAACCACGCGCTTCGCAAGCCGCGTGCTCTTGCCGCGACTGCTCATCACGGTATCGGTTACCAGCACGGCTTTGCGTTCCCGCTCGATCGCGTGCTCGAGCCTTGCATCCTGCTGATCGATGACCCAGCGGTCGACCCGATCGCCGTAGTATCGCACGACGCCGAGCGCGGTCGCGGCACTGCCGAGCTCACGCATCATCTTGGCCGCCGGGCCTTTTAGCGCGACGCCGCCGACGATCGGCGACACCGCGATCACGGGGAAATCGCGCTTTCTTATCCATGCGCGTATCGCAGGAACGCTCAGGATGGGCGCGATGCTGATGTAGGGGTTGGAAGGGCAGATCACCACGGCTTGCACTTTCCCGGAGCGCATGATCCGCTGCAACACCAATGGAACCCGCGCCTTACGGCTGCCGGCGAAACGAAACCCTTCGACGCGCGGCCGGCATCGGAGGCGCACGAAGTAATCCTGGAAGGAAAGCTCGCCGCGGTCGGTTTTTACCCGCGTGCGAACCGCGGAGTCGCTCATCGGAACCACCGCATGCCGGATCCCGAACCGGCTGGCGAGCATTCGCGTAATCTCGGAGAGCGATACGCCTCGCCGCAGCGCCGATGTGCGCACCGCATGCACTGCCAAGTCGCGGTCGCCGAGCCGGAACCACGTCTCGCCACCCAGTTGCTCGAGCGCCGACATGAAGCTCCACGTCTCCTGCGCGCGGCCCCAGCCCGTGACCGGATTATTGACGCCGGCGAGCGTATACATGACGGTGTCGAGATCGGGAGAGATCGCGAACCCGAGATGCTCGAAGTCGTCGCCGGTATTGACGACGACAGTCAGACTACGCGGCGGCAGTACCGCCGCCAGGCCCACGGCGAGGCGCGCGCCGCCGACTCCCCCCGCAAGCGCCACGATCACCGGAACAAATCCTCCGCACGCGGCCGAATCAGCTCTCCGATAGAGCTTGCGCGCAGCGCGTAAGGGAATCCGCGCGCCAGCACCGCCGGGCACCCTTCGTCCGCCTGCCCCATGAGGAGCGAGGCCGCGGCGGCCAGCTCGTCCGCCGCCGCGACCTGAGTCACGCGCAACGGCCGGCCCCCGCGGTCCGGGCGCCCGCGCAAGTCGACGAGCGCAGGGACACCCGCCACGCCGACCGCGATACCTGTGACGCCGTTGCGCCACGCGCGCCCAAAGCTGTCGTTAATGACGACGCCGACCTCGACGCCACAGGCGTCGTGCAAGCCTTCCCTTATCCGGCGTGCGGACGCATCGGGATCCTCGGGCAGCAGCAACGCGGTTTCCTCTCCGCTCCCGCCCGGCACGTTCGACTGATCGATGCCGGCGCTCGCCATCACGAACCCGAGCCGATGCTCCACGATCAGCACGCCCGGCTTGGCACGCAGCACTTCACGCGACTCGCGCAGCATCAGCTCGACCAGCCGCGGGTCTTTCTCGACAATGTGCGCCAGCTCGAGCGCACGCGCCGATGGCGTGACCTCGGCGAGGCGCACCGAACGGCCTTCCGCTTTCGACACGATTTTCTGCGCGACTACCACGACGTCTCCGGATGCAAGGGTTTCGCCTGCGCGCTCGACTGCCGAGCATAGCAACTCGGGGAGCTGCGCTCCGCGCTCGACTTCCGCTATCCCGCGCAGCGCAACGAGTATCAGCTCCCGCATCGCTTTACACCAGCGCCCGCGGCCGCTTCAGGTAGTGGTCCCTGATCGAATCCGCCGCCCAGCACGCGAGCGCCCCCACCGTGCCGGTCGGGGCGTTCCCACTATTCTGCGGAAAGGCGCTGGCGCCGATCACGAACACGTTCGGCACGTCCCACGATTGCAAATACTTGTTGACCGCGCTGGTTGCGGGATCAGCGCCCATGACCGCGCCGCCGGAATTGTGGTTGACCTGATACGGCACGATGCTGTACTTGCCTGAGACGGGATGGACTCTCATTTTCGAGGGGCCGATTGCCCTGGCGATCTCCGCTGCCTTGTTGGTGATGTAGATCGACATCTTCTGCTCGTTCTCACGCCAGTCGAAGGTCATGCGTATGAGCGGCAAACCATAAACGTCGCGATAGCTCGGGTCGAGATCGAGATAGTGGGTGCGGTAGCTCTGGCAGCCGCCATGAGAACTGATCGAGAACGATCGATCGTAATAGTGCGCCACTGCTTTCTTCCAGTCCGAGCCCCAACGCGGCGTGCCCGGCGGCACCGGATGAAGGTGGATCGGCGCCGCCCCACGGCTGTTGACTATCAGATAACCGCCGCCGATGAAGCCGAGACCGGCATGCTCGAAATTGTCGCCGTTGAATTCATCGATTGAAGTGCAGAGCCCGCCGCCTCCCATGAACCCGTTGAACACTTTGTCCTCGAAGAACAGCGTTACCGCACCCACCGTTTGATACGAATAGTTCCGGCCCACCACGCCCTGGTTGCCGACCGGGTCATACGGCTTGCCGATGCCGGAGAGCAGCATCAGGCGCGTATTACTGAACGTGTACGAAGCGAGTATCACCAGCTCGGCCGGCTGCTCCAGCTCGCGTCCACGCGCATCCACGTAAGTCACGCTCACCGCGCGCTTTTTGTCGGAATCGAGATTCACCTTGATGACGTTGGCGAGCGGGCGCAGCTCGAAGTTCGGGTGCTTGGCGAGCGCCGGCAGCACGGTGGTCAGCGGGCTGCCTTTCGCGCCCGCCGCGCACGCGTAGCTCGAACAAAATCCACCGCGCACGCATTGACCCAGCATGAGCTGATAGGGATTGGCATAGGGGCGCGTCATTCCCGCAGCAGGGGTCGAAAACGGCTTGTAGCCGAAGGACTCAGAGGCCTTTGCGAACAGCGAGCCGGCGAACGTCGGCCGGGTTGGCGGGTTCGGATATTCGCGCGAGCGCGGGCCCTCGTAAGGATTGCCGCCGGCCCGGATTTCGCCGTTGAGATTGCCGGCCTTGCCGCCGACGCCATACAGGTGCTCGAACTGGTCGTAATACGGCTCCAGCTCATCGTAGGTGATGCCCCAGTCCTGGCTGGTGCAGTCCTCTGCGATCTGGTTCTTGCCGTAGCGCGCCAGCGTGCGGCTGCGCGTTTCAAAGTCCCACGGCAAAAAGCGCCAGGTCACACCGCCCCACAGCACACCGGCGCCGCCCACGCATTCGCCGGGCCTGAATGAACCGATCTCGCGCATCGGCAGCGCAGTCTCATTCATCGCGTTGCGGAACGTGATGGTCTCGCGCGACAAATCCTGTATCAAATCGCTGCGACGGTCGTATTTGAGCTCGTCATGCACGTACGGCATCGCGAAATCATGCCGGGGGTCGACCATGCGCCCGCGCTCGAGACCGACTACGTGGAGGCCGGCGTCGGCCAGCTCCTTGCAGATTATCGTGCCGGCAACCCCGGCACCGACCACGACGGCGTCGACGGGTTTGAGCCTAGTGGTTGTCATCGGCGTTGCGCTGGCCTTGCCTGTCCAATTTCAGAAAATGCTTGCCGCGAGAAGCTAGCACACTTGCAATCAGCATTACAATACCTGTTGGATGAAGGCGGTGTCAGGCTTCACGCATTGCAATCGGCCGAGCCCAGCGGCAAAATGCTTTCCGGCGCGATGCTCGGCAGCGTTGCACTGGCACAAGACGCCGGCGGCGGGCGCATTGATCTTGTTATTGTTTATCGTTTAAGGGGGGTGCGGCATGGCGCAGATCGACGGGCAGACCATCCTGGCGCGCGCGCTCAAGCAGCAGGGTGTCGAGAAGATGTTCGGTGTCGTGGGCATTCCCGTGACTGGCGTCGCCCGCGCGGCGCAGAGCGAGGGCATCGAGTACATCGGCATGCGGCACGAGATGCCGGCGACTTACGCGGCGCAAGCCGTGTCGTATCTTGGCGGCCGCATCGGCGCGGCGCTGGCGGTCTCCGGGCCGGGCGTGCTCAACGCGGTGGGCGCCTTCGCCAGCGCCTGGGCGAACCGCTGGCCGCTCCTCCTCCTCGGCGGCTCCTACGAGCGCGGCGGCCACGGCACGGGCTTCTTCCAGGAGGCGGACCAGTTGACGCCGCTTCGCCCGTACGCGAAGTACGCCGAGCGCCTGGAGACGACCGAGCGCATCCCGTTCTACGTCGCTGAAGCGGTGAAAAAGGCGCTGCAC
>JACQOI010000168.1 GCA_016202615.1 Betaproteobacteria bacterium | reverse complement strand
TGTTCGGACATGGAACCGCTGCTACGCAACGGCATCAACTACGATCCGCAGACCGCTGGAAGCTACGTCAAAGCAAACTTGTTGAAGCTTTTGCCGGCGTGATGCGTTCACTCTGAAGATCTTTATGGAAAACGGCCGCTGTATCACGGGTCCGTATGGCTACCTCATCACCGAGGCGATTCATCACAAGAGCACTTACAAACAATACATTGGTGTAGATGCGTGCATGTCCAACCTGATGCGGCCTGGCATGTACGGTGCGTACCACCACATAACGGTGCTAGGAAAAGAGGCCTCCCCCCAGGACCATACCTACGATGTGGTCGGTTCGCTGTGCGAGAACAACGACAAGTTCGCGATTGACCGGCAACTCCCCGCAATCAACGCCGGCGACTTGCTCGTCATTCACGATGCCGGCGCCCACGGCTACGCGATGGGCTTTCAATACAACAGCAAGCTCCATTGCGCCGAGCTGCTGTTGCGGAAAGACGGCTCCGTCATGCAGATTCGGCGCGCGGAAACAATAGACGATTACTTCGCGACGTTGGATTTTTTCAAACTGTAGGCCTAGCGGTGATCGAGCGCATTCTCAGGCATCTGGGGTTGTCGGCGCAGCCGCCACCTCGCGCGCCGGCGCGGCGGTTCGAACTGTTTCACGCGGCTTGATACGCAAACCCGGACGGGTTTTGGCCAGAGCCGATGGGTGGGCTCGGCTTGTGCGTGTGCAAGCGTGCGGATTGAGGAAAAGCGGACGCTGCGACAGGCAAAGGTTTAGGGGAAATAGCGGGGCTTCGGTGAATTTTTCACGCGCTTGCCGCTGCGCCGGGCGCGGGGTAGAGTGCCATTGGGTGAAAAATGTGGTTTAAAATGACTATCCGTATAGGCCGTATTCGCGTCCCCAAACGATAGCCAAACCCAGGCTCCTGGACCGGGTGAGCGACGTACTGCGACGCAAGCATTGCAGCTTGCGACGAGCACCATGGGGGATGCGAATAGATTTTTCTATCCACTGTTAACCATTATCGGTGTCGGCAATCAGGCTCAGCTTGCTCACGCGCATAATGCGCCGGGTTTCGCGAGGAACCGAATTGAAACCGTGCCGATAGGGTCAAGATCGAAGACGATATCCTCGCCAGCCGCTGCAACTACGAGAGGCGGCACTATAGAGCCGGTAATGATGACCTGTCCTGCCCGCAACATCTCGCCGCATTCCGCGAGCCGGTCAGCGACACACCCGACGAGGCCGATCAATTCCCCAGGCAACGCTTCCGGATCGGTGGTGTCCACGATCTCCTTACCGTTCCTGCTCACGCGCGCACGCACACCATTGAGCCTGCCGCCGGCGCGTGTAGTATCGCAGGGCCCGAGAACGACACCCCGCTGAGAAATATTACCTGCGAGTATCTGCTCGACGTTTTCCGATGGGCGCACGGAATCGGCAAGCTCAATCGCCGGTCCGATGCCTTTGATTGCGCGCTTAACGGCTTCGCGGTCCGCGCCGTACGGTAAATCGCTACCTATGTGCACCGCGATCTCGGGTTCCGCTATCGCCTTCGTCCAGCCCGCAAGCGATATCAACGTGCCGGACGCGACCACCGCCTTGTCAGTGAGGAAACCGGTCAGCGGCGCCTTCAAGCCGAATTTCCGCATCCTGTCCGGCGAACTGAAGGAGAGTTTCCAGCCGATGGATTTTTCGCCCGCGGCGAGGCGTTCATGAAGGCGTGCGAGTTGCGTTTTCATGCCGCGTGCGATGCGCGGGTCCTGCTGGTTTGTATTCATTGAAAATCGGCTGGTATGGGTTCTTACTCGGAATCGGACTTAATGCCTGCACGCTGAGCTATTTTTTTCCATTTGTCAATTTCGCTGCGGATGTACGCTTTGAATTGCTCCGGCGTGGTTTCCTGCGGATCAGCGCCCAAGTTGAATTCCGCAGTGAATCAGACTGAATGTAAAAACGTGGTCTAAAGCAAGGCAGGACGAAGAGGCTTGAATATAGGCCGGAACATCTCTGATATCTTGGGAAGCTCTAACCCAACCCTTGGTAGCGCAGAGTCCAGCCTATGCGACGAATAGTAATTGGTATTACCAGCCTTGAACAACATCTTCAGATGTTAAGCCAGAATCCGGAGGTCTATCGGCCGCATTCATGTCCCGACTGCGGCTTCGGGAAGCTCTGGGTACACGGCAACTACGACCGCAAGGCCGATCGGATCGGTGTTGGTGAAGAGGGCCTTAATCCGATACCGATCCCACAATACTGCTGCGCCGACTGTAACGGTAGGAGTCCGCCTAGTCGTTGGCGACAATCGATGGGCGCTTCAGCCACCGCTTTATTTGTCTGAGGAAATGGCAGAATATTAACAGCGCAGAATCTTCGAAACGCTGTTAACTTATTGAAAGAATGGGGTGGCTCATGGGACTCGAACCCACGACAACCGGAATCACAATCTGGGGACAATGGATTCGAGACTGAGTTAAATTAACAGGTTAGGCGTAAGCGTCCCCAAATCCCCGTCTTGAAGTGAAGCGCCCGGGTCGGGCATGGTCATTCTCTTTACGGAGAGGGGGAAGGGCGATGCGTGGGAAGGCGGTGGGCAGTATCCAGGGGGCGGCACGGTTGAACGGGCGCCAACAACGCTAGCATTCATCCGGCGTGTGGCTGCCAGAAAGGTACGCCTCTCGCGATTGATACCCCGAACCTTGTGGGTGCCTCGTTACGTTGTCAGGGCCGCTCTTTATTCAGGCCCCTTCTAGATTAATCCGGTGACACGGATGGTTCCCTCCATTAAAGTAGGAACAACTTCCATAAGCGACTTCGTGTCGCACTTCAAAAACTCAGCCTAGCATTTTTCAGTGTCAATCGGGAGGTCGACGAGCGGCATTTCAGCAGCCGATAATCCGATTGACATGACTGCTCGCGCAAATCTTCTTCAGTTCTTGCTACTGGGCGTTTCAGGCTGGTTGCAACGTTACCAGGCCTCGGCAATCGAGTATCTCAAGACTGAGAATCGGATGCCGCGCGAACGGCTGGGCAAGCGTCGGATTCTGTTTACCGACGCTGAGCGTCGAGAGCTCGCAAAGAAAGCCAAGGGGGTGGGGCGCAAAGGACTTGGTGATCTGGATACGAGCGTGACGCCCGATACGTTGCTGCGTTGGCATCGTGAGTTGGTGGCCCGCAAATCAACCTTGGTGGAGCGAAGAAAGCCGGGCAGACCGCTTACGCGCGATGCCATCATAGAGCTGATTGTGCGAATGGCTACGGAGAATCCGGGCTGGGGCTATACGCCGATTCAGGGTGCGTTGGCGAATCTCAAGTACATGCTTGCGCGAGGTACAGTGCGTAATATTCTGAAGGAGCAGGGCATAGAGCCTGCGCCTGAGCGTAGCAAACACATGCCGTGGTCGGTTTTTCTGAAGGCGTATTGGAAAGCACTGGTTGCATCGGATTTTTTCAGCGTCGACGTCTGGGGCTGGTATGGTCTGGTTACGTAATATGTCCTCTTCACGATCGAACTGGCGACGCGCAAGGTGTGGATCGGTGGCATCACGACGCACCCGGATACTAACTGGCTGCTGCAGATAGGACGCAATGCGCTGGACGCGGTAGATGGAGCGCTGTTGGACAAGCGATACTTGATTATTGATCGCGACACGAAGTACTGCGAAGCATTCAGGCAAATGCCTGTGCGGGACGGAATAGAAGTGATCAGGCTGCCGCCGAGATCGCCGAATCTGAATGCATACGCTGAGAGGTTCGTGCGCTCAGTGAAAGAAGAGTGTCTATCGAAGATAATACCGATCGGAGAGGGGATGCTGCGCCGCGCACTGCGCGAATACCTCGAGCATTACCATCGAGAACGTAACCATCAGGGTGTCGGAAACGCTTTGTTAACGCCGAGCAGCGCAGAAAGGTCCAATCAGGGTCCCGTGACGCGGCGGCAACGACTGGGAGGATTGCTGAATTATTATGATCGAGCCGCCGCGTGATGCTCGGCGCAGTTATTGAACAGTACGCGCGCAGATTCGAGTGGGCCTCGCGGTCAGTCCGTCGATATACACGGAGCGTACCTACCTCGCGCCGGGGACGCTCGGGATATTCGGTGCAACGGCTGCTGCTGCCAAGCTGCTCAAGCTCGACGAACCAACCACGGCAGGTGCGTTGGGCGCCGCATCCTACATCGGCCCGCTTGCGCCCTTCGAGTCGTTTCGCCTCGGCGCGCCGGCCAAGGACACGATCATGGGCTGGGCGAACTTCTGCGGGCTCTACGCGGCCGAGCTTGCGGCGGATGGATTTAGCGGGCCCGAGACGGCGCTGGAAGGCGATTTCGGCTTTTGCAAGACCGTCGCCGCGCATTACGACATGAACCGGCTGCACGACGCGCTGGGTGAGCGTTTCGACATCATGCACACCGGCATCAAACCGTATGCCTGCTGCCGGCAGCATCACAGCGCGATTGATGCCGTGCTCGAACTCAAGGAACGCCACGGACTCACTGCCGATCAAGTCGAGACGGTCAGTCTGCGGACTTTCGTGGTGGGCAGCCGTGGCACCACGAAGCGCCCCGCATCCGTGCCTGCCGCCAAATACAGTGCGCCGTACACCATTGCGCTTGCGCTCGCGCTTGGTCGCAATCAGCGCGAGCAGTACACGATGGAGTTGATTGCAGAGCCGTCGTTGCTCGAGCTCGCGTCGCGGGTTGAAGTCGAAGCGGATATGGAGCTCGAAGCGCTCTACGACGAGAAGTGGCCGAGCATCGTGGAGGTCAAGACGAAGGATGGCAGATTGCTGATCGCGCGCCGCGACCTGCCCAAGGGTGAGCCGGAGTATCCGATTTCTGATGAGGAACTCAAGGCCAAGTTTCTGTCACTCGTAGGCGATGCGGTTTCACACAATCGCGGCGAGGCGATCTGGGCCGCTATTTCGAGACTCGACGAAGTGGATGACGTCTCGGAGCTGACTTCCCTGTTGCAGCGCTAGCCGGAATTTGTAAGCCTAAGGAATCAAGCTGCTCGCTAAACACGACGACATAAGTAACGCCGCATAAGTGGGTGATTCGCCAGTAAGGCTCTGGGGCACATGCTGCGTTATTTATGACGCTATGTTTAGTTGGCGGTTTTTTGTCGCGGCAAAAGCGGCGAGTTTTTCCCGCGCTGAAGGAATCACAGATGTCCATAAATATGCTCTCGGAGCGCCATCTGGCGCGCCTTGCCGACGGAACCAAGGACAAAGTGCTGACCTTGGGTGAGTTGGTGGCGCTCGGCGAAGAACTCAAACTGCCGCTCAGCCAACTGGTCGTCGGTGAGGCGATGGTGCGTGAGGGCAAGTCCTTTTAGCGGATCACGGATGAGTGCTTTGCCGTCTTCGACGAGTAGCATCGCATCCTCAAACCGGGCGGCTTCGTAGCGCTGACGACACCCTACCACGGCTTGATCAAAAACCTCATGCTCGTGCTCAGCGGATTCGAGCAGCACTTTCGCCTCGACGGCCCACACATCCGGTTCTTCACCCCCACGTTGCTCCGCGAGCTCCTCGCACAGTCCGGATTTCCCATCGTCTCGCTCGCGCACCACGGGCGAATCTGGCCATTTTCGATCGGCATGTTCGTCGTCGCGAGCAAGCAACAATTGTCCCCGGGGCCGGCCGCCGGAGGCTCGCCGAGGCCTGCTACAGCTCCAAATCCTCCGGAGTGATCTTCTTCGTGACTGGGCCGCCCATGCCCCAAGCGAAGCCGCTGCGGTTGCTACCGGGACTGCCGGCGACGACGACGTTGAAGCAGCCGGGATCTTCCAGCACCGGCACCAGGCTGTCGGGGCTATCCCAGAGCCATCCAAGCTCGGGGTGGCCGGCGTTGATCGCGCCGCGCTCCAGGCGCTCGGCGATGAAGCCGAACGGCAATCGCGCTTCGCGGAATAGCGCGTCGCTGATGTCCGCCTTGCCCCAGCCGGCGCGGGCGAAGATCTTCGTATGCTCGGGGGCCATCAGGACAAAGTGTTTTTCCTGCTCCACGTTGCCGTAGCGCGGGTCCTCACGGCGCCCGGTCAGCCAGTGGCCGGTCGAGTTCACCCCCATGTACTTCGCGGCGGTGGCAAACTTCTTGATCGCGATCTCCGGCGCCGTGCTCTTGAAGTCCTGGAGATCGGAGTAACCGTAGAGGAAGTTTATCGTGACGCTGCTGTCGCCAGGTTCCAGCCCGATGTCAACGTGGTAAGGCGTCCAGGGCGAGTTCTCCTCGTTCTCGGCTACGCACATGCTGAACTTGCTGGGACTTCCGATCGTATCCATTTCAGAGATCCCGGCAAAGGTGTGTCCGACATTCATCAAGCACAGCCGCACCGCGCGACCAATAACAATGTTCGAGTGCGACGGCGATCCCGGGCCGAGCATGCACGGGCCGTGATTCAGACCGGCTTTGTGACGAGCCGAGCCGTTCACGATGAGCATCGGCGCCGACGGTGCGGTCGAGATGATCTTGCGCTTCAGGCCCATCTGATGATCGACCAGACATTCGACCGCGGCAAGAACGATCGGCAGGTGGCGCGGCGCGCATCCGGCCATCACCGCGTTAATCGCGACTTTCTCGACCGTCGCGATGCCATCGCCAGGCTCGAGTAGTCCCAGCACCTCGTCGCGCGCGCGCGTCGTGCCCGACAGCATCCATTCGACGCGCTCGGCGGTCGCAGGCTTCAACGGCAGACCGTCGCTGTACTGCCATTCAAGGAACGAAGCATTCAGCTTCTCGAGCGCATCGAGAAGGTCGCCACCTTCGAACGTCAGCCAGGGATCTTCGATCAGCTTCAGCATGCTGCGCTGATTGCCATTTGACGGCATTGTCGTCAGTGCTTTGGCGATCGCATCGGCGCCCTGATCGACCATCTCGTTGATCATCTCGGGCACCTGGTTCACGAACGGATACGGCATTCGGGCATAGGGCAACGACGGAATGCCGGACGTTTCAGCGCTTCGCCGGTGGTCGTCGACAAAGTGATCGGCCACGAGCGCAACAGTAGGAACTCCGCGCTTTTCGAGCTCCTTCATGTCGTGGACAAGCCACGACGTGCACCCCCCTCAATCGCCGGTGGTACCCACCGCCCCCTGACAGGTCGCCGCGATCTTATCGGCGTCGGACGGCGTCAGATGCCGCACCGTCGAGCCGATCGAGCCGAGGAATCGAACGAATTTCGCCTCCGGATAGCGCGCCTTCAGGACCATCTCGGTGCGGTCGAGCGCGACGTCGCCGCCAGCCTTGATATTCCAGTAGAGCGCGATCGTCTTGCCGTTGAAATCCGCTGGGCGCGGAGCCGGCGCGATCGGTTTGACCGTCGTCTCCGCCAAGGGATTAGCCACGATGAGCTTTGCCATAGAACGAGTACCTCCCGTCTATAATCCTAAACTTGACAGCTCAGACGGCGGCGCCCCGCGATCTGGACCACGAGAACGACCGCCGTCTGGAGCAGTGTGACGCAGACAGCCAGCGCGGCGAGCTGCGAGAACGTGCCGCTATTGAGAAACGCGTCTACGATTGCCGGCCCGGAGACCGGATTTCTCGCCGGGCTCGAAAGAAATACCGAGGCCGAAATTTCGCTGAAGGCGTGAGCGAACACAATCGCCCAGCCAGCGATGAGTCCTGGCAGCATCAAAGGCACCAGCACGCGCAGAAATGTCCGTACCCACGATGCCCCACACATCAGCGATCCTTTCCAGAGCTCCTTGCCGACCTGGCTGAGCGCGACGCTAGCCGAGCGACTCGCCTGTGGCAAGGTCACAACGAAATATACCAGGAAAAGCAACACGAGTGTGCCGCTCAAGCTGTAGCGCCCGCTGCCAAGCGCGATCAGAAACGCGACGCCAGTGACGACGTGCGGCACGCTCGCCGGCAAACCGGTCAGAGCATCGACGAGCCGCGCGATTCGACCGGTCGAGTTCGCGACGTAGCAGGCGATAACGGGGCAGACGACGACCATGACCGTTGCCGTCGCGATGCCCAGAACCAGGCTGTTCGCGAACGCCTGTCCGAGCCCGGATCTGACGCCAAACGCGCTCGCGTAGTTGGCAAACGAGAGCTTCGACCAATCGATCTGCGGCGTCCAGAAGTCCTGTAACGATACCAGAACTAGCCCGAGCATCGGCAGCACAGCAACCGCCGACAGATAAAGGAGCATCGCGGTCCGGCGCCGTGGTCACGACCTGGCAATCTTCCGGGCGGAAGACCAGCGTTACCGGCATTTCTGCGGCGAGATCAATGTGCTCGACCGTCGCGAGAACTTGGCCCAGGTCGGTGGTTGCCACGACGCGCGTCCCATTCCGCTTTTCGACGGCGCCCGCGAGCTGATTTGTCGCCCCCATAAACGTCGCGACAGCGCGGGAGCGCGGACGCCGATACAGCTCGCGTGGGGGACCGACCTGGATGATCTTGCCGTCGTCGAGCACGGCAACGCGGTGACCGATCGCCATGGCTTCGACCTGATCGTGGGTGATGTACATTGCCGTGAAGCCAAGCTGCCTTTGAAGCGCGACCAGCTCGTGGCGCAACTCCTCGCGCACGCGCGCGTCGACGTTCGACAGCGGCTCGTCGAACAGGACGACGCGGCTGCCGCCGACAATCGCCCGCGCCAGCGCCACGCGCTGCTGCTGGCCGCCGCTCAACTCGGTCGGATGGCGCCGCTCCAATGCCCCGCACCCAACGAGCGCGGCGCCTTCGTGACGCGCGCTCGCAAGTCGTCTCCGCCAATGCCGCACGCCCGCAGCGGGTAGGCGACGTTCTCGAAGGCGGTCATATGGGGCCAGAGGGCGTAGCTCTGGAACACCATGCTGATGCCGCGCCGTTCCGGTGGAATCCAGACTTTCTCGGCGGACGAATAGACCATTCGCCCGTCGATGCTGATCGCACCCGCGTCGGCGCGCTCCAGACCCGCGATGCAGCGCAGGAGGGTCGTCTTGCCACTTCCGCTTGGGCCGAGGATGACGAGAAACTCCCTGTCTTCCACGGTGAGCGCGAGGTCGTCCACCGCGCGGACCATCTGACCGCGGCTGGATTGAAACGTCTTACTCAGGCCGCGAACAGTTACCGCCACGGGAGACCTCGATCAGGATGCTTCGGAAGGAGCGATGACCTCGACGTCGAGCACGCCCGGCGCGCGATCGTGAAACATGTCGAGGAGGTAGAGGCGAAAATCTTCCGGCGGCATCACGCAGTCGACACAATGCTCGTTGTGGCCTTTGTCGTACTTGACCGTCACGACGCCATCGCTGATCGAGACAAGCTCGACGTTTCCACCGTCGGGTGTCAGCATCGGTCGCACGTCGTCGATGACTTTATTAACGAGAAAATCGGTTGCGCTCATCGTCGAAAGGGTCTCCTCCTGAAAAAGTCACATCCGCGCCGGCTAGGCGCTCGGGCCGGAATTCCAGCCGATCCAATCCATCAGCGCCTGCCCCATGATCCATTTCTTCTGGTCGGGAGTTAGAAAGGTCAGCTCCTCGGTAAAGAGCTTCACTACCTCGACGTACGGGCACTTTAAACGCGTCAGATCCGATCCCCAAAAGAGGCGCCGTGGCCCAAATGTATCGACGACCCGATGAATTGGCTCGTGCAGAGAGCGCCACGGGAACGTGTCCGCGACCGAATCGACGATCGCCGAGGCCTTCACCGCGACATTTGGATGCTCAGCTAAACGCAGCAGCGGCTTGAGTGGCTCGTCGAGATCGTCGTAAATCACGTAGGGCGTCAACCCAAAGTGATCGACGACCAGCCGCGCGCCGGGATATCTCGCCGCGATCTCGCCAACCTTCGGCAACATCTCGTTTGTGACCAGCACCATCACGGGCAGCCCGGCGCGATCGACCGCGCGCCAGAACCAGTCAATCCGGTCTTCCATAAGTAGCGATTGGTTCGGATCGCGAACGAACGAGATCCGCATGCCGAGAAGACGGGGCGACGATCGCCAGCTGGGGATCAGGCGCTCGTTTTGCGGGTTAGTAAGTTGGAAACGGCCCATCACGGCAAATCGGTCGGGCAGCTCCTGGGCGATCTTCAATGCTGGGCCGTTATAAGTGCTCACGTCGTCGCCAGGCGCGGCAAGTGGCACGATCACGCAGCCATCGACTCTCGCGGTGTCGAGCTCTCGGAGCAATGGCTCCTTGTCGAGCCCACTAACGTGGACGGTGTGCGGCAGGTCCGGCGCGTGAATCTGCGCGTCGATGATCTTATAGTCACGTTGCTGTGCCGTCGCCATTCGATCTTCTTTCCTATCGCCCTGCCGCGCCGCGCGCCGCTGCCAACTGAGCGGCGAGCGACGACTTCATATTTCCAAGATCATTGCCAACGTTGAGGATGCGAAATCCTCGCTCGCGCCAGTACCCGGCCATCGCGCCGCTCTGCATGCCAATGCCGGGCACTTTGCCGTGTCCCTGGCGAATTGGTAAAGTGTAGCCCGAATAGCTGGTAAAGTGTAGCCCGAATAGCCCTCGCGGTGCAGTCTTGCGAAGATTGGCGGGCGTGATAACGTGCAACCCATGCGCGATCTGCTCCTCTTGGCGATACACCTATTCGTAACCACAGCGAAACTCCTGCGCCCCGGCGGCGTCCGTGCCGTCGCCGCGGAATCATTATTGCTCAGGCAGCAGCTCATCGTTAGCAATCGCTCCCGACAGCGAGCCCCGAACCTGACCACCCTCGATCGCTTTGTGCTCGGACTCATTACGCTCTTCGTGAGCCCACGCCGCATCCCAAAGCTCTCCAGAATTGTTAAGTCGGCCACGTTACTGAAGTTCCACAAAGCACTAGTCGATCGAAAGTACCGCATACTCTTCTCGTCCTCGGGTCGTCCACGCAAACCCGGACCGAAAGGCCCGTCTTCCGAACTCATTGCGGCAATCGTCGAGATGAAGCGGCGCAATCCCAAGTTCGGCTATATAAAGATCGCCCAGCAGATCTCTCACGCCTTCGGCCTCGACATCGATAAAGATGTCGTGCGTCGCGTGCTCGCAAAGTACTATCGGCCGGGCGACTCCGGATCCAGTGGCCCCTCCTGGTTGGCACTGATCGCCCAGACCAAGGATAGCCTCTGGAGCCTATACTTGTTCCGTTGCAAATCGATCCTGCTGCGCAGTTACTGGGTGCTGCTGGTCATGGACGTGTTTACGCGCCGCCTCATCGGATTTGGCGTCGAGCGTGCTGACATCGACGGCATTTCTGTGTGTCGCATGTTTAACCACGCCATCGCTTGCCAGCCCTTACCGAAACACGTCAGCACCGATCATGATCCGCTGTTTCGCTTTCATAGGTGGCTCGCTAACCTGCGCGTACTCGAGATCGACGAGATCAAGTCGGTTCCCAAGATTCCCGCTTCGCATCCGTTTGTCGAACGGCTAATCGGCACTCTACGCCGCGAGTATCTCGATCGGATGTTCTTCTGGAATGCGCTTGATCTGGAGCGAAAGCTGCAGGCGTACACCCTCTATTACAACCGCAGTCGCATTCATCAGTCGTTAAATGGGAACACCCCCGAGGAGCAGTCCGGTAAACCTCGTCCTGCCTGCGCTGCGCTTGTTTCCTACGGATGGCAGCAGCATTGCCAAGGCCTCTTCCACACACCCATTCCCGCGTAACTAGGAATTCGCGAAGTACAGGCTTGGGGAAATCATTCACACCTCACTTCAATCATATTCGTGTTAATGGCAGCATCAGTTTTCCGGCTTAATGCCGATCAAGCGGATCAACTTGCCGTTCTGCGCGACTTCCTCGCGTACGAATGTCGAGCACTGCTCCGGCGTCGTGGTCTGGGGCTCGAGGCCCTGCCTGTAGAGTTGTTCCTTCGCTTCGGCGGTGTTGAAGGCTTTGACGATCACCGCATTGAGGCGGCCGACGATATCCTTGGGGACCGCGGCTGGAGCAAGCACGCCGAACCAGGCCACGCGATTGTAACCGGCCAGTCCCAACTCATTGAGCGAAGGTGTCGAGGGCATCAGCGATGTACGCTTGCCACTTGTGACCGCTAGCGCCCTCAACTTGCCTGCGCTCAGAAGCGGCAGCGCCGGCGTGATACTGGAAAAGCCCAAATCAACCTGGCCGGATGCATTTGCAACGGCAAACTCCGGCGTACCCTTGTAGGGCACATGCAGGATACTTACCTTGGCCATCAAGTTGAAAAGTTCGCCCGCCAAGTGTGATGAAGTGCCCACTCCGGCGGATCCATAGCTTAGCTTGCCCGGCGTTGCGCGCGCGATCGTAATTAACTCCTTGACATCGCGCGCCGGGACCGACGGGTGAACAACGAGGACGTACGTCGAAGTCGCCACTAGCGATACGCCCGTGAAATCACGCGTCAGGTCGTAGGGAAGCTTGGTGCGCAGGGCCGGAAGAATGGTGCAGGAAGCCTGGCACATCAGCAGCGTGTATCCGTCCGCCGGTGACGTGGCAACCCGCTCATTTGCCATCGAACCGCTGGCGCCGACGCGGTTTTCGACGACCACGGGCTGGCCCAGGCTTTCGGACAGTTTCTGTGCGACCATGCGCGCCATCACGTCAGTGCCGGTGCCCGCGGTGTACCCATGAATGATGCGAATCAGTTTCACGGGGAAATCTTGGGCTGCCGCTTCAAAAATAGCCAGATTGACGCACGCGGAGATTACAACGAACACTCGGAATATGTTCCGCCATGATTCTTGCATAACTTTCGCTTTGTTTCTGAATCTACTACCGGACTGGTTCCCCATGACGCGCCTCCCTTGATCTAAGGTAAGCACATCATACCACGCCTGGTTCCGCTCATTGCCCACTGTGCCTTGCGCTGCGGATATCGCAATGAAGTCGAGGTTCTTCTGTGCTCGTCGCCACGAATCGCTCGTGCTCAAGCATCAGCGGTAAGGCGTATCCTGGGATCCGGTTAAGAATCTCCATGGGCCTGTCGGGCACGCTACCAGCGAGCGCATAACGTCTCTCCGGCCATCAACGAGACGCAGCCATGTAGAAAATCGAACAGCGGCAACGGGTCGGCTACGGCCCGTCCATATCAAGAAATCAGCGGCGGTGCGCTGACTGCGCGCACGAGAAGCTGGCGGCATTTTCCTGCAAGCGGCGCGGCATTTGCCCCTCGTGCGGGGCGCGGCGCATGGCGGCAAGCGCCGCCTGGCTGGTTGATCACGTCATCCCCAAAGTGCCGGTGCGGCAATGGGTGCTGTCGTTCCCCATTCCGCTGCGCAGCCTCTTCGCAGTGCGTCCCGAACTGCTCGCGCCGGTATTGCAAATCATCCACTGAGTGATCGCGACGCATCTGATCAGGCAGGCGGGCGTCAAACGCAGGGAAGCGGCCACCGGCGCCGTCACCCTCATTCAGCGCTTCGGCTCCGCCGCCAATTTGAACATACACCTGCATGGTCTGGTGCTCGACGGGGTCTATCACATCCGCGCAGAAGGTGCGCCCGTATTCCACGCAGCGCCTGCGCTAACGAGCGAGAAGCTGCAGGCGCTGTTCGGCAAGATCATTACGCGCGTGCTGCGGCTGTTGACCCGCGAGGGGCATCTGGTCGAAGAAGAGGGCGTGACTTATGTGGCGGATGCGCACGGGATCGTTGATGCGGACAACGTGCTCGCTCCCCTGCAAGCCGCCTCCTGCACCTGGCGCATCGCGCTCGCGCCGCGCCGATGACCCACCCCCTGTGCGCCAGCGCCCACGGATTCAGCCTGGATGCGGGGGTGCGCTGCGCCGCCGAGCAACGCAGCGAGCTTGAGCACTTGTGCCGTTACATCACGCGCCCGGCCATCGCCAACGAACGGTTGAGTGTGAACCCCGCCGGGCAGGTCGTGCTCAAGCTGAAGACGTCTTATCGCGACGGCACGAGCCACCTCGTGATGTCGCCGCTGGAATTCATGCAACGGCTGGCCGCCCTCGTGCCGCGCCCGCGCCTGCATCTCATCCGCTTTCACGGAGTGCTCGCGCCTCACGCCAAACTGCGGGCCGCGATTGTGCCGATTCCCGCGCAGACGACAACCGGGCACGCAGGCGATTGCGCGCATGCGCATGGCGCATCGGCGCGCATGAGTTGGGCGCGC
>JACQOI010000173.1 GCA_016202615.1 Betaproteobacteria bacterium | reverse complement strand
GTTCCACGCACCATGACTGCCGGTGCGCACGGCGCACCCTACGATATTTCATCTTTGATTGCGAAATAGAATAACGCAAAACCGGGGCCAGTAGAATTGGAGAAGCGGATAACAGATAAGCGAATTTGCCCGCGCTTTTCCCCAAATTCGACCGTTAGCGCGGGATGGCGATCCAGGCACAGTAACCATCATGCGGCGCTCAGCAGCTTTCTGATCTTGCCGGCGTCGGGCGCCGGCACCACGCCTTTCTCCGTGATCAGCCCGGTCACCAGTTCCGCCGGCGTCACGTCGAACACCGGGTTGCGCACCGCGACCCCATCCGGCGCCCAGCGCGTGGCGCCATAACCCCTGATCTCATCCGCGCCGCGTTCCTCGATCGGGATGTCGGCGCCGCTGGCGATGCCGGCGTCGATCGTCGACAGCGGCGCCGCAACGTAGAACGGGATGCGGTGGCGCTGCGCGAGCACCGCCACCGCATAAGTGCCGATTTTGTTGGCGACATCGCCGTTGGCGGCGATGCGGTCGGCGCCGACCACGACGGCGTCGATTTCGCCGCGGCTCATGAGGAAGCCGGCCGCATTATCCGCAATCAGCGTCACCGGTATCCCGTCCTGCGCCAGCTCCCATGCGGTGAGCCGCGCGCCCTGCAGGACCGGCCGCGTCTCGTTGGCGATGACACTGACTTTTTTTCCGGCCTCTACCGCCGAGCGGATCACGCCGAGCGCAGTGCCATGGCCGGCGGTGGCGAGCGCACCCGCATTGCAATGGGTCAGCACGCGCGCGCCATCCTTGAGCAGCGCTGCGCCATGCCGCCCCATGCGGCGATTCGCTTCGACGTCAGCGGCGTGAATCGCATGCGCTTCGGCGAGCAGCATGGGCGCGATCTGCGCCGGCGTGCTGCCGCTGAAGGTGCGCCAGGCATTGCGCATGCGCGCGAGCGCCCAGAACAGGTTGACCGCGGTCGGGCGGCTCGCTGCCAGTGCCGTGAACCCGCCTTCCAGCCCGGCGCTGAATGCGGGGGGCGCTTGGTGCTGTAACCGCAGCGCTTCGAGCGCGACGCCATAGGCCGCGGCACAGCCGATCGCCGGCGCGCCGCGCACCACCATGCTGCGGATGCCGTCGGCGACCGCGGCGGCTGAATCAAACTGCAGGTAGCGAAATTCAGCCGGCAGCACGCGCTGGTCGATCATTTCGAGCCCGCCGTCGCGCCAGCGCAGCGTTTCGACTTTGCTGCCCGGTTTAGACATGATGAGTCGGCGGGCCCCAAAAAGTAATTCCCTCCCCCTTGACGGGGGAGGGTGAGGGAGGGGGTGACAGCATAATGTCAGCTGCTGATTGTGTACTATATTCACCCCCATCCTGTCCTTCCCCCATCGAGGGGGAAGGAAAATTGATGCAGTTACCTTGGCGCGATGAAAACATGTCAGATCACGCGCTCATTGCCGCCGTCCACCGGCAGCTGCGCGCCGGTGGTTTTTGCAAACAGCGGACCGCACATCTCGGCCGCAAGCTCGGCGACGTCGCGGCTGGTGACTTCGGTCTTGAGCACGTTTTTCTTTCTGTATTGCTCGACGGTGAGTCCGTAGTGCGCGGCGCGCGCGGCGAGCACTTCGTCGCTCCAGATGCCGGTGTCGAATACCGCATCAGGATGCAGCGTGTTGACACGGATATTGTCGGCGCCCCATTCGAGCGCCGCGACGCGCGCGATCTGGGTCAGGGCCGCTTTCGACGCTGAATATGCAGCGGCGCCGGGCCCCGGGGCGGGCACGTTCTTCGAGCCGATCACGGCGACGCGCCCGCCGCGCGGCGCGAGCCTGAGGAGCGGGTGGCATTCGCGCAGCAGCATCAGGTTGGCGTCGAGGTTGACGCTCATCACTTTGCGCCATGCTTCATCGTCGAGCGCAGCAATTGCCGTGCCGCCGGGGAAAATCCCGGCGTTGAGCACCAGAATATCCAGTCCGCCGTAGGCACGAACCGTGTTTTCCAGCGCACTGACGGTCTCCGGTTGCGATGTCACGTCGCAGCGGATGCCGAGGAAATCCTGGCGTTGGTGCAGGGACTCGATGCGGCCGTCGATATCGAGCCCGATGACCGCGGCGCCGCGAGCGAGCAGCGCATCGACGCACGCCTTGCCGATGCCGGACGCAGCGCCGGTGACGAGCGCGACTTCGCCGGCGAACAGCGGCGGGCCCCCGGCCTTGCCCAGCTTCGCCTGTTCGAGGTCCCAGTACTCGACGTCGAAAATAGCGTCCGCCGACAGCGCCTGGTAGCCGCCGAGCAGCGTTGCGCGCTCGATCACGTCCATGGTGTGGGCGTAGAGACTTGCGGCGATAGCGGCGTCTTTTGCCGTGCGTCCAGCCGCGCACATTCCCAATTTGGCATCGAGCACCACGCGCGGCGCCGGATCGTGCATCGTCTTCGGCTCCTTCGCCCGCGGCGCGTACTGCTCGAAATAGGTGCGGTATGACTGCGCGTAACCGTCGACATCGCGCCCCAGCATCGGTACGCGCTTGGTGCGGATCACGTGATCGGGCGTCGCAGGCCCTCGCTGCGAAACGGTCGCGATGTCGGCGCGGCGCACGAACGATGCCGTGCGCGCGTCCTGGTGCGTGGCCAGGATCAAGGGATTGCCGGCCGAGCGGGAGATTTGCTGCCTGAGTGTGGCGATTTCCACCCGTCGCGCTGCTTTTGAAACGCCGTTCGCCGCGTGCCTGAGATGCCAGGCGCCATGCCGCTCGAGATAGCGCTCGGCGAGGTCAACCAGCTCGATCATGCGCTCGTAGGATTCCCTGGCGCTCGCTCCGAACGAGAACACGCCGTGCTTCAGCAGCACCATGCCGATGGTGTTTTTTCCGGCGCGCTTGGAAAACAACTCGGCGCACAGCCGCGCCAGGTCGAAGCCGGGCATGATGTAGGGGATGATGACGACCTTGTCGCCGTAAATTTCCGTGATGCGCTGCTCGCCGTCGCTGGTGTTGGTGACCGCCAGCACGGCATCGGAATGAGTGTGATCGACGTATTTGTGCGGCAGCAGTGCGTGCAATATAGCCTCGACCGAAGGCGCCGGCGCCGCCGCGCGCGTCATGTGGGTGACGAGTTCGTTCACTATCTGTGGATCGCTCAGCGCCTTGAGCTGCGCGAGCTTGAGCAGATGTGCCACGCGCACCGGCGCGAAGCCCGCTTCCTCGATGAATTCGAGGTCCCAGCCGCTGCCCTTGACGTAGAGGATGTCCTCATCGTCGCCGACGAGGTTGCGCTCCCTGATTTTGACCGACGTATTGCCGCCGCCGTACAGCACCAGCGATTTATCGCAGCCGAGCAGGCGTGAGGTATAGACGCGCTGCGCGAGATCGCTTTGGTAGCCGGCGGCTTCCCGGTCGTTCCACAGGCTTTGCATGGAATTGTATTCCGCAATTAAACTGAAGCGGGAGTAGGCACCGTCTCCAGCGCAAAGCGGGCGGTAACTGACTTTTCCGGCTTGCCGCGCTCGCCAAAGCTGCGTTCGATGAAAATCACCTGCCCGTGGTTGTCGACCAGGATCACAGTCGACGAGCGGGTACCGTAGGTCGGCGAGATGATGAAAGCGGGGGACAGTACGCGTTCGCGCGGCAACCCCACGCCGGTGTCCGGCAGTGCGTGGTCAGGCGCAATCGTGCGATCCGCGAGCACCGCAAACAGGCCGTCGATCAACTCCTGGGCCCCGTGCTGCAACAGCTCGGCAAGGTTTTTCTTTCCCTGCTCGACTTTGGGCCACGGCGTATTGAGCAGGTGATTGCTCACGCCGTGTATGCCCGGCGCAATCGCGGCCACGTGACTGCCGCGGTTGGAGACGTAATACAGCTCGTCGAGATCGCCCGCGATCAGGTTGAAGCCGTTGTAGGCATGGGTGTCGCGGGCGACGCGATTAACGTAATCCGCCGCCGGCTGATTGCCGGATAGGAAGCTACTGACCAGCTCACCGCGCGAGCGCGCGGCATTCCTGGTAGCATAACCGTCGCGGAAATTGGTGACTGCCGCGATCCTGCCATTGCGCGAAACCCCGAGCCAGGTGCCGCCATGGTCGAGATCGCGGCCTCCATAGATGTCCGGGTGGTCTTCCCAGAACGCAGCCGGCGCGGTGGGGCGGGTATACACCTCGTCGCGGTTCGCCGCCAACACCAGCGGGTAGTCCGGATGAACCTTGTGTGCGAATATGATCAGGCACATAAACTTGGTAATCGGTAAACGGTAAGCGGTAAGCGGTAAGCGGTAAGCGGAGAAATCGGCTCACTGCTCACGGCTTACCGCTTACGGCTCCTCAAAACATTCGATATGTGGTCCGGCGCCGGTCTGCAGGAACCCGGTGGCGTTGAGTTTTCCCACGGCTTCCGCCAGTTCCCGCTCGAACTTCACCTCGAAAGTCACGTTCTCATAGACCTCCGTCCAGAGATGAGGTTCACCGCGCTTTTTCATGAGACGTCCCGTGATGCCGGTCGCCTTGCTGACCGCATCGAGCAGCTGGTTGATCCATGGCTCGGCTATTGCCGCCTGGTGGGATGATGTGCGCTCACGCGCCTACTTCCTGGCTCTTGCTTGTTCGTTTTTGAGCGTGAGATAGCAGTCGTAGGCCTGCCTGGGCTTCATCAGCTCGTGCACGACTTTTCCCACCGCCTGGATCATGGCCGCCGGCGCGTCCGACTGGAAGATGTTGCGGCCCATGTCGACGCCCGCCGCGCCCTGGGTGACGGCGTTGTACGCCATCGTCAGCGCGTCGAGCTCGGGCAATTTCGTGCCGCCGGCCATGACGATCGGCACCGGGCAGCCGGCCGTCACCGTCTCGAAGCCTTCGGCGCAGTAGTAGGTCTTGACCACCTGCGAGCCAAGTTCCGCGCAGATACGCGTCGCGAGCCCGAGGTAGCGTGCGTCGCGCGTGAGGTTCTTGCCGACGGCTGTCAC
>JACQOI010000167.1 GCA_016202615.1 Betaproteobacteria bacterium | reverse complement strand
TAAGACCGTGACGGGGTGAACCTGCAGTGCCCACCGCACCTCGAGTGCGCGAAGTTGATGAGGGCTCCGTCAGCCGATTCCATCAGGGACCGAGGCGAACGCCTCAAGCAAAGTCCGGATCTATGGCTGTAATCTTAACCTTCCCGCCGTCATCGATTGATCGCTTGACAAACCGGGGGCGTCCATCTATGGGCACTGGCGCGATGTCGTTTCGATCTGATACCGCTCCGTCCTGATCTCCGTCGCCGTCACCGGGAAGATCGACGTGCGTGAACACGTGTAGTCCCGTTTCTTGGAGGTGCCCGCGGGCGGCAGCCTGCTGATGCTAATCTGTTCGTTGCCGGTACTGGAGAATTCGCTGCTTCCGCGCTGATTGGAGCTCAGCCCCGCAGGAGCGATAAGTAAAACGTCGGCACTTGTTGATAAATGCCGACGTTTTATGTATGCTGCCCGGCATGCAATCTTCCAGGGAACAACAAGTGCTGCGTCTGGTGCGACGCCTCGGCATTGTTCGCCCGCGCGACCTGCGCGCGCACAAGCTGCCGGGCGACGCACTGTGGCGGCTCGCGCGCCGCGGGCTGCTCGAACAGCGCAGCCGCGGCGTGTACGCGCTCGCCGGCCATGAATTCACCGAACATCACAGCCTCGCCGAGGCTGCGAAGCGCGTGCCGCAAGGGGTGATCTGCCTGCTGTCGGCGCTGCGCGCTCAAAACCTCACTACACAATCGCCGCACGAAGTATGGATCGCGATCGATCGCAAGGCGCGGCTGCCGAAATCCGGCGCGGCAAAGCTGCGGGTCGTACGTTTTTCCGGCATGGCCCTCTCCGAGGGCATCGAGCACCGCCAGATCGAGGGAGTGCGAGTGCCGATATATAACGTCGCGAAAACAGTCGCGGACTGCTTCAAATACCGCAACAAGATCGGGCTGGATGTCGCGCTCGAAGCGCTGCGCGAAGCGTGGCGCAGCCGGCGCGCGACTTCAAACGACCTGTGGAAATATGCCGAGATCTGCCGCGTCGCCAACGTGATGCGTCCTTACCTCGAAAGTCTCGCGTGACGAAACCCGAGATCAAGAATCTTCCCGCGTCGGTGCGCCAGCGGCTTACCAACATCGCCGATGCGCGCGGCGAGCCGTTTCAGCGCGTGCTGGTCGAGTATGGCCTTGAGCGGCTGCTTTATCGGCTAAGTAAATCCAAGCATCGCGACCGGTTCGTGTTGAAGGGCGCATTGCTGTTTTCGGTCTGGAGCGATGCGCCGCATCGGCCGACGATGGACGTTGACCTGATGAGCGCGGCAAGCGCGGATGTCGCTGAACTTATCGCGATATTCAACGCTGTTTGCGCGACGCCGGTCGCGGGCGCGTGATCGACGAGTTGAACCGGCGCGGCACTGTGCGTTTTCTCGGCGCGCCGGACTGGCCAGCGATGTTGGCCTAGGCGTTTAACCTGTCGCCGTCGTCGTGAACCTTGCCGGCGCGGGCGCGGGTGACCCCGAAGCGTTTGGCGGGCCAGCGCCGCCCACGAAAGCGGGAAAGAGTTGAGCAGGCGCGCTTAACGTAGGAGGCGGGCATTAGTGAATTTATACACAAAACACCTTGAAAACGACGTCTAATTGACTTGTTAGAGCCAACTCATGTAGGGTGAGTAGCGTCGCTATATGGATATGGCCGTCGGGAATGGAATATATTGGTTTGTTGGTAGGTGCGATCGGCGTCCCCGTATGCGCCGTAGTTGCCAACATTGCGATTCGACATATTGGTAAAGTGCCAATTACTGCGGGAGCTGATTTAATACTATTCCTACTTACTTTTGATGGCGCAGTTTTAATTGCTCACGAAAACTTTCAGCCGCTCGTTGTGTCAAACTCTTTCCGGAATCAGTTAAATGCAATCTTCGTGATGCTGACGTTTCTGGGGTTTGCAACCTGGGTCGTTAACATTGGATATTTTGAGCGAAAGCTAATAGATGCATATGACGGACGCAATCACCGATATTCGGATTTTCCTCTAGTGTGGTTTATTTGCTCGTGGGCAATTGTGGTACTTCTAATCGCGGCACATGTATTAACGTTCACTTTAAACATTTAAATCCATAACTATGATTACATTTTTGATAATGCTAGGTGGGATTGCGCTTGCAAGTTTTCTTTTGGTTACGTTGGCGGTATATGTATGCATTAAAGTCGGTCTATTGCCCGGCGTAAGCTTTGATTTGGGTCCAAAATTTAAACGCTCGTCAACGTTTATCGCTTATCGAGTCGGCGACAATGAACACGATAGCCTGATTATTGATGCCTCAAAGATATTAGAGGCCAGTTCTTCGCAGATTATCTGCAAGACATATGCTCTTTATGGCGACCCTGCTACCGATTTATCGGAGGAATTTCTGATTTCTAGGGACAGTATGGTCGTTAATGTTCAAGGCGGTTCAGTAATAAAACGAACATTTGGACATTCAAATAATACTTATCGCTTTTATAACGAATTGCTGGCGGCCGCATGACTAAGCAATATCCTTCCGACGACAAAATGCTGTTCCTGATCTCTGACGACGTTAGGGAAGAAACTGGCGGAAAAGTGACTGTCCTGGGCTTGAGCGTAGCCACTGAACTTATTGTACCTAAGCAAGACCATCAAAATGCAGCAATCGCTTCAATGGCATTCCTGTTTGGGATTACAGATGGTGAGGGAGTCTTTAAGAGTGAATTTAGTATAATCGATCCTGATAATCAGGCGGTACTAAAGGGGAATGCCCTGGCGTCGGAAGTCGAAAAACTTCCAGGACGCAACGCGAATCTGGTGTTTAAATTAATTCCATTCAAGTACAAGCTTGGCCCCTATCGGGTCATTCTGAAATTGGACGACAGGGCTTATGAGCGGAAGTTCAAGATCCGCGAGCCATAAGATTTCCCGAACAGCGTCAGCCAGTAGTAAGTTGGCGTGCTGGAAATAAAACACTCCGCCGTTTCCCACGTACGACGCGCCCCCGCTAGCAACCTTAAACGGCTTGCTAGGAACGCCACTGCGCGTCGCAGCGGCGCGCGGGCTGCCTCTATGCCTTGCCGCTCTACCGAGCCGTAACAGCGGGGCGCTGGCAGCGGGGATGATTCGCGCTTCCAGCGCGCTTCCAGCCTTAATTGCCCGCCCCCGGTTGTAGTCTAAGTAATTGTTTTTTAAGCGCGCCCGGCGGGATTCGAACCCGCGACCCCTGGTTCATAGCCAAGTCCTGCACTCTAACGGGTTGTTTTTACGAACGTAAAGGAATTTGTCGGACTCAAGTCCGACAAACTCCTAGGCCGGCGGTTGCCAATTTTGCATAACAGCGCTCTACAGCGCTTAACGGCACCGTTGCAAAAGCGTGGCAGCAATTAGCAAGCACGTAGTCCGAAGCGAGGGCGGCCGGGGGTGAGGTCAATCAAAACGAAACGCGCGATGGTGGGAGATGGTGTTCTCCTCCGCCGTCACGAACTCCAGCAGCGCCGCCTTGCCGCTCTCCGTGACCTTACGCGCCCGCTGGATGGCGTCCTTGATCTGCGCCGGATCGGAGACGCGTTCCGACCACCCGCCCATAGCCTTCGCCACGTCCGCGTAGTTGCCCAGCAGGTCACGGGTGCGGAACAGTGCGTGCGACGTCTTCAGGTGCTCGGTGTCGACCGCCATAGTGTTGTTGTTTAGGACAACCGTGAGAATGGGGATGCCCGACCGCACCGCCGTCTCGAAGTCCAGGCCGGTCATGCCGAACGCGGCGTCGCCCATGAAGTTCACGCAGAACTTGTCCGGCGCGGCCAGCTTCGCGCCCATCATGAGGCCCAGACCCGTGCCCAACTGATGCGACTTGCCCCAGCCCACATACGACCTCGGCCCACCGGCACGGTAGAACGGCATCAACTGGAAGCGCGGGCCGCCCGAGTCGTGTGTGACGATCGCCGTGTCCGGGTCCACCACCTGCATGAAGTCCGAGATGATGCGGTACGGGTTGATGGGCGTGTCGTTGGAGGTCAACTTCGGCGTCCACTGCATCAACCACGCGTCGCGCGCCTTGGTGATCTCGGCCCGCACCGCCGCGCCGTCGCGCGCCTTGCCCGTCAGAAGATCCTTGCATGCTTCGATGAACTGTCGCAGCACGAGCTTAGCGTCGCCAAGGATCGGAAAATCGGCGTAGTAGGACTTGTTGTGGTCGATGGTGTCGGCGGTATTGTGGATGATGACCTTGCGGTCGGGGATGTTGGTGGCCATACCGTGCCGGGACAGCGACGACCCGACCGCGAACACAAGGTCCGCCTCTCTGAGGAAGAGGTAGGCCGTGCCGCTCATCGCGGCCTCGGCGCTGCCCAGCGCCAGCGGGTGCCATTCCGGGAACGCGCTCTTGCCCGCGAGCGTGGAGTAGACGGGGGCCTGGACCAGTTCAGCCAGTTCGATCAACTCCGGCGTGGCCTCGGCGTAGAGCACGCCCTGTCCTGCCTGGACGACCGGCCGCTTGGCGCCGAGAAGCGCCTTGGCCGCGGCCATCACCTCTTCCGGGTTGGCCTGCGCCTTGGCGATCTTCACCGGACGGTAGTTCTCCACCACCGAAGGGTCCACCTCCGCATTGCCGACGTCGACGGGGATTTCGACGAGCGCGGGGCCGGGCCTGCCGGAGCGCATCTGGGTAAACGCCCTGCGGAGGGTGTCGCCGACGCGTTTGGGCTGGTTGACCTGCTCCGCGAACTTGGTCACGGACTCGTAGGACCTGATGGACGAGAAGTTGGGGAAGACGCGGTCGCGGTCAAGCGGGTGGCCGAGCGGCAGGAGGAGCATGGGGACGGCGTCGGAGAAGGCGGTGGCGACGCCGGCGTATGCGTTCTCCGCGCCAGGTCCGTACTGCATCGCGAATGCGCCAGCCGGTTTGCCATTCTTTACACGGCTCCAGCCGTCGGCGATGCCCACGCCGACGCGCTCCTGCCGGCAGATGATGGGCTTGATGCCCGCCGCAGCTGCGGCCTCGATAACCGGTGTTGTGGGGAACGACGGCAGGATGTTGATGCCCTCGCGCTTGAGTATCTCCGCGACGGCGTCGATGGTGCGCATGAGACGCTCCTTTCAGCAAGCGTGGCCCCGCTGCGCGGCGGGTACACTATTGGTGCCGCATGCTACATTGCGCGCAGTGCCGCGCGCGTCGACCACCACCCGCGCGCAGCGCTGCACCGCAGCCTCGACGAGCTTTACCGTTTTCAGCATCGTCAGGATCTGCTGGACTTCCTGTTCTTTGATGTGCCGAACCATATTAGGATGATGCGAGAGGCGTTAGGCGGGAGGCGTTAGGTGGAAAAACTCGTGAGGGTTTCCGGTTCGCCTCACTCCTCACCCCTCACTCCTCACGTTTTTTTCCCTTTGAGCGCTTCGGCGCGGATCGCGGACAAAGTGGTGCGCGGCGAGATCGCGTCGGGATCGATCCTGAGCTCGAGCAGCGAAGCGGTTTTGGCGTTCCACGCGCGCTCGAACGCCGGCGCGAAGTCGGCGGTCTTCTCGACGATCTCGCCGCGCAGGCCGTAGGCGCGCGCGAGCGCGGCGAAATCCGGATTGCGCAGCTCGGTGCCGCTGACGCGCCCCGGATAGTATTTCTCCTGGTGCATGCGGATGGTGCCGTACATGCCGTTGTTGACGACGATGAAAATCACTTTCGCGTCGTATTGCGCGGCGGTCGCGAGTTCCTGGCCGTTCATCAGGAAGTCCCCGTCGCCCGCGAACGACACCACGGGGCGTTGCGGATGCACGAGCTTGGCGGCGACACCCGAAGGCACGCCGTAGCCCATGGCGCCGCTGGTCGGCCCGAGCTGGGTGCGGAATCCGGTGTATTGATAGAAGCGGTGCACCCACAGCGTGAAGTTGCCCGCGCCGTTGGTGACGATGGTCCCGGGCGGCAGGCGCTCGCGCAGGAATGCGATCACTTCGCTCAGGTTGAGCGCGCCCGGCATCGCGACCGGCTGCTGCCACGCCTCAAATTCGGCGCGTGAGGTTCTGGTCGCCTCGGCCCACGCCGCTTTCACCGGCGCGAGCTTGCGCGCTGCGGCGGCGAACTCCGGCATGCCGGAGTTGATCAGCAGGTCGGCCTGATAGACGCGGCCGAGCTCTTCGGCGCCGGCGTGGACGTGGATGAATTTCTGTTTCGGCCGCGGGATGTTGATCAGCGTGTAGTTGATGGTGGTCCACTCGCCGAGGCGCGGGCCGATTGCCAGCAGCAGGTCGGAATTGCGGATGCGGTTCTCGAGCGCGGGATTCAAGCCGGCCGCGACGTCGCCGACGTAATTCGGGTGGCGGTTGTCGATGAGGTCCTGGCAGCGGTACGCGCAGCCGACCGGCAGCGCGTTCGCCGCCGCGAACGCCTGGATGTCGTCGCACGCCTGCCTGTTCCAGCCGCCGCCGCCGAGCATCACGAACGGCCGTTGCGCTTGCGCCAGCATCTCGCGCAGCTTGTTCATGTCGTCCGTGCCGGGATGCGCGGCAACGCGTTGGTAGCGCGCGGTGTCCGCGACCGCGGCGGTTGCAGACTGCATGTCTTCCGGCAGCGCAAGCACCACCGGTCCGGGACGCCCCGACACCGCGAGGTGGAACGCGTGGCTTACCATTTCCGGCACGCGCTCGGGACGGTCAATTTGCGCGACCCATTTCGCCATCTGGCCGTACATCCGCCGGTAGTCGATTTCCTGGAACGCCTCGCGCTCGCTGACTTCACCGGCGACCTGGCCGATTTACAGGATCAACGGCGTCGAATCCTGGAACGCGGTGTGGATACCGATGCTGGCGTTGGTCGCGCCCGGGCCGCGCGTGACGAAGCAGATGCCGGGACGGCCGGTCAATTTGCCGTAGGCATCGGCCATGTTGGCGGCGCCGCCTTCCTGGCGGCAGATCACGAATTTGATGTCGTTACGCGCGTCGTAGAACGCGTCGAGCGCGTCGAGATAGCTTTCGCCGGGAACGCCGAAGACCATCTCGACGCCGTGTACCTTGAGCGCGTCGATCAGCAGTTGGCCGCCGCTGCGGGCGAGAGTGGGTTCTGACATTTTCATCGTTATCACCACGTTTACCTCTTAATTGCTTTTCCTTGGCGTCCTTAGCGTACCCCTCAAGGGGGTATTAAAAAGAATCCTTGGCGGTGAAGCTTTTTTGTTTTGGAAGAGAACCGCAAATCTATCACGAATTTGACAATAACTCGGAATCGAGTATACCGTTGACCCGAAGAAGTCCGCTAAGAGATGTCGCCTTGAAGGGCGACAGGAAGTCGCTGTAACCCGAGTCAGAACGAGGACACCAGACATGACTTCGCCCGCCCGCCTGAGCCACGTGATGAACATACTCGCCCTGCTCGCTTTCTGCGCCGCTGCCAGCATCGCGCAGGCC
>JACQOI010000166.1 GCA_016202615.1 Betaproteobacteria bacterium | reverse complement strand
TTTCATCACCACCGACATCGCGTGCAGGATACTCGAAGCTATCCCAAAAAAAGAGCAGGCCGATGAAACCACAGATAAACACGGATGAACGCGGATAAGGTCGACGCTAAGAGTCCCAAGCATGGAAAACGTGCATTTCCCTGTGGTTAGCGCCGTGATTTCCGTGTGTGCTGCGGCCTGGAAACGCCTGATTATTATCGGTGTTTATCTGCGTTCATCTGTGGTTAGCCATTGCTTTTCAGATTTTTGAGATGGGTTCTAGTAGCGCTGCAAACATCAGAAGCAGCGCAAACATCGCGCTTTATGGTATTGTATTTACTTGCATATTCGCTTCGATCAGGGATACGAGGCCGCCCCGGCGCGCTCCATGTTGAAAAAAATCGGCAAATACGAAGTCATCCGTGAGCTCGGCAAGGGCGCGACGAGTGCCGTCTACGAGGCGCTCGACCCGTTCGTCAACCGCCACGTCGCGGTCAAGGTGGTATTTCCCGAGGCGCTCGGCGACAAGGAGCACGGCAAGCGTTACAAGAAGCTCTTCCTGACCGAGGCGTCGCTCGCCGGCAAGCTGTCGCACCCGCATATCGTCAATATTTACGACGCGGTCGCCGACGACGAGGCGAGCTACATCGTGATGGAGTATGTCGACGGCACCACGCTCGAGCAATACAGCCGCGCCGAGCACCTGCTGCCGATCAACAAGGTGATCGAGATCATCTTCAAGTGCACCAAGGCGCTTGACTACGCCGCCAAGCAGGGCGTAATCCACCGCGACATCAAACCCGCCAACATCATGTTGTCGGGCGAGAACGACATCAAGATCACCGATTTCGGCGCGGCGCAGACTTCGGCCACCGAAACCACCCAGATCACCGGCATCGGCTCGCCCGCCTACATGTCGCCCGAGCAGGTGAAGGAGCGGGCGCTCAACCTCCAGACCGATATTTTCTCGCTCGGTGTGGTGCTGTATCAGATGCTGACCGGCAAGCTGCCGTTCCAGGGCAACAACAACTACAGCATGATCTACCAGATCATCAACACCGAACCGCCGCCGCCGAGCGACTTGCGTTCGGAAGCGCCGCCGCAGCTCGATGCGATCGTCAAGCGCGCGTTGCAGAAAGACACCGCGGACCGCTATCAGTCGTGGGAAGAGATGTCGCACGAACTGGTCGCCGTGTTTGGCAACTTGCAGAAACCCGAAAAAAGCATGCCTGACAGCGAGAAATTCAACGCGCTGCGCCAGCTGACTTTCTTCAAGAACTTCGCCGATGTCGAATTATGGGAGGTGCTGCGCGTTACCACCTGGAACAAGCATGGCCCGGGTCATGTGCTGATCAAGGAAGGCGACGTGGGCAAGTCGTTTTTCGTTCTCGCCGCGGGCGAAGTCAAGATCACCAAGCAGGATAAACTGCTCAACGTGCTGCGCGTCGGCGATTGTTTCGGGGAAATGGCCCACCTTGTCAAGAAGCAGTTCAAGCGCACCGCGAGCGTCACGTCATCGACCGACATTACGGTGATTGAAATCAAATCGGAGGCGCTGGCGCGGGCGTCCGAACTGTGCCGCCATCATTTTAACGGCGCTTTCCTCGAAATGCTGGTCGACCGGCTGTCAATGGCGAACACGCGGCTGTCGCAGCTCTTGGCCGACAAGAACATCAGCATTTTCTAAACTAATTTTGGAGAGGGTTTGAAGCATGAATTTCGACAAGGAACTCGACGCGCGGGGACTGAACTGCCCCTTGCCGATTCTGCGCTGCAAGAAATCGCTGACCGACATGACGACCGGCCAGGTGCTCAAGATTCTCGCCACCGACCCCGGCTCAGTAAAGGACTTCCAGGCGTTCTCCAAGCAGACCGGCAACGAGCTGTTGGCGTCGGAAACCGCCGACAACGAATTCATTTTCTTCATGAAGAAGAAGTAGCCGGCACACCCGCCCGCATCGGAACGGCTCGTGGCCACCTACGCCGAAATGCGCGAGATCTTCGAGGACATCAAGTCCGATCTGCGCTATGACCATGAGCTGAACGGCTGCCTTAACTGCGGCATCTGCACCGCGACCTGTCCCTCGGCGCATTTCTACGACTACAGCCCGCGCGAGATCGTGCAGCTGCTGTGGACCGAGAATGTCGAGCAGATCTACGACGCGATGCAGGAGAAAATCTGGGCCTGCGCCCAGTGCATGACCTGCGCCGCGCGCTGCCCGTTCAAGAACTCGCCCGGCGGGCTGGTCGCGATCATGCGCGAGGTCGCGATCAAGCACGGCATGCAATCGGCGAAGGATGTATTGCGGCCGTTCGGGCGCGTGATGCTGAAGCTGATCACGACCGGCAATCAACTGTCTCCCGACATGATCCAGCCCGACCACTTCCCCGACTGGGGCCCCAACATCCAGAAGGTCAAGGGCGACCTCAAGACGCTGCGCAAGGCGATCCCCATGCGCACGCTGCAGACCACCGACACCGCGTGGGAAGTCTCGCTCAAGACCTCGGTCGAGATGTACACGATCTGGGAGATGACCGGCGTGCTGAAATCGCTTGAGACCGTCGATGAAAACCTCTACGACGTGATCGAGGATTTCATCGACGAGAAGCGCGAAGAATACGAAGACCTGCTCGCAGAACAGTCGGAGAAGCAGTGATGAGCGCTGAATGCAGAGCGATGAGTGAGACCGGCCGGAGGCGGGCCGCGGTGCAATTCATTCATCATTCATCACTCATCATTCCGCACTCGTCTCCGCAGGAGACGCCGTGAACACGCCGCAGCACCCGGGCGACGGTTCCGGCATTGCCGGCCACGGCGCGTTTTTCCAGCCGACCAACCTCACGCCCGAGAACGCCGTCAAGGCGACCGCCTGGGTGGAAAAGCACGTCGATCGCCGTACCCTCGACCTGGGTCCCCGCATGGACGACGTGCGCGACCACATGTGGCAGCTCGAGAAGGAAGGCGAAATCATCGTGCATCGCGTCTCCGACGCGCACCGCCCGGTCGACGTCAAGACGCTGTTCGGCTGGAACAAGAAAATCCCGACCCTGCAGCTGTGGCACCACAAGTCGTGCGGCCAGTGCGGCAATATCCCCGGCTATCCGACCGCGCTGCTGTGGACCATGAACCAGCTCGGCCATGTGCCGGGCAGGGATTATCTCGACGAGACCGACCAGACTTCGTGCACGGCGTGGAACTACCACGGCTCGGGTATCGGCAATCTCGAGTCGCTCGCCGCGGTGTTCCTGCGCAACTTTCACCAGGCCTACGTCTCAGGCAAGCAGCACGGCCACGAGCTCGGGCACTTCTTTCCGCTGGTGCATTGCGGCACTTCGTACGGCAACTACAAGGAAGTGCGCAAATACCTGATCGAAATGCCGCAACTGCGCGAGAAGGTGAAAAAAATTCTCGCCAAGCTCGGGCGCCTGGTCGACGGCAAAATCGTGATACCGGAAGAGGTCGTGCACTACTCGGAGTGGGTGCACGTGATGAGAAACCGCATCGCTTCCGAGCTGCAGAAGATCGACGTCTCTCACATCCGCACCACGGTGCATACGGCGTGCCACTACTACAAGATGGTGCACGAGGACGCGATTTACGACAACACCGTGCTCGGCGGCAACCGCACCGCGGTCGGCACCTCGATCGCACAGGCGCTCGGCGCGCAGGTGATCGATTATTCGACGTGGTACGACTGCTGCGGCTTCGGCTTCCGCCACATCATCTCCGAGCGCGAGTTCACGCGCTCGTTCACCATGGACAGGAAGATCAAGGTCGCGCGCCAGGAAGCAAACGCCGACGTGATGCTCGGCATCGACACCGGCTGCATCACGACCATGGACAAGAACCAGTGGATCGGCAAGGCGCACGGCCAGAACTACTCGATGCCGATCATGGCCGACATCCAGTTCGCCGCGCTCGCGTGCGGCGCGGACCCGTTCAAGATCGTGCAGCTGCAGTGGCACGCGAGCCCGTGCGAGGAAGTGGTCGAGAAAATGGGTATCTCGTGGCTGCAGGCCAAGCGCAATTTCGAGGCGTATCTGAAGGAAGTCGAGGCGGGGCGCATCGAGTATCTCTACGATCCCGCGCTGGCGATAAGCAGGTGAACGAGTGAACGGGTGAACGGGTGAAGGAGTGAAGGCGCAGGACTTGCTCCCTCTCCCCGTACCCGGGGAGAGGGTCGGGGTGAGGGGTTTCACTCGTTCACTCGTTCACGCCGTCGCTGGAAAAAGGAACTGTTCGATATGTCCGAAACCATATTGATCGTCGGCGCAGGGCCGACCGGATTGTCCGCCGCCGCCGGCATCGCGTCGGTCGGCAGGAAAGTGGTGCTCATCGAGAAGGAAAACGTGCTCGGCGGCGCGCCGATCCTGTCCCGCTACGCCAAGCTCGTGCCGTCCGGCGAATGGGCGAAAGACGCGATCGGGCGCATGGTCAAGCGCGTTACCGACAACCCGCTGGTGACGATACACAAAGGCACCAAGGTGGCAAAGCTCGACGGCGAAGCCGGCAATTTCACCGCGACGCTTGCCAGCGGCCAGAGCATCAACGCCGGCGCGGTGATCCTCGGCACCGGCTTTACGCATTTCGATTCGATCAACAAGCCCGAGTGGGGGTTCGGCACTTACGAGGACGTCGTGACGACCACCCAGGTGGAGCAGATGGTGGGCGCGGGCAAGATCGTGTGTCCATCGGACGGGCGCGTGCCGGAGCGCGTCTGCATACTGCTGTGCGTCGGCTCGCGCGACCGCCAGATCGGCCGCGAGTGGTGCTCCAAGATCTGCTGCACGGTATCGACCAACCTCGCGATGGAGATCAAGGAGCTTTCGCCCAAGACCGACGTCTACATCTACTACATGGACATCCGCACCTTCGGCCTCTACGAAGACAAGTATTACTGGCGTTCGCAGGAGGAGTTTCGCGTCAAGTACGTCAAGTCACGCATCGCGGAAGTCACGCAGGGCCCCGACAAGCGGCTGCTGGTCAAGGGCGAGGACACGCTGGTCAAGCGCCCGATCGTGATCCCGTTCGACCTCGTGGTGCACGCGATCGGCATGGACCCCAATCTCGACAACCCGGAGCTCGCCAAGGTGTTCGGCGTCGGTCTCGAGAAGCACGGCTTTATCGACCGCGGCGAACATTACACCGCGAGCTTTGCCAGCACGCGCCGCGGCATCTACGTCGGCGGCTCCGCGCTCGGCCCCGAAGACGTCGATACCTGTGTTTCGCACGGGCTGGCGATGGCAATGCTCGCCGTCGGCGATTTGAGCGCCGCCGCGCAAAAGGCAGCGTAAGCCGCCGTTTCATTGCTGACGAGCGCGGCCATGCTGTGGTTAAGGAAACAGTCTCCTGCACAGAGGTTACCTGCGGTAGCTGACATCGTCGTGCCGCGGTCGCTGCCGATCGCGCTCGACAGCCAGTTTTTCAAGCACTATTTCGACCACCTGGTCGCGCAGTCCGAAGCCGGCGGCGGTGCCGCGGCGCTGATCGGGCGGCTGCAGGCTAAGCAGCGCGCCATGGCCTCAACGTTCGAGCGGGCACTGGCAGCCGCCGGTTTGAGCGAAGTCGAGTCGTTGCTCGACCGGGTGTTTACGGCGCGGCGTCGGTTATACCCGGCACTGGAGGCTGCCGGCGCGGCAAAAGTGCTGGCGGTGCTCGCGCAGCTGATACACGGTACGCTGCCGGTCGCCGAGCGGCTGCAGACATTCGTCGACGCGATGCCCGGCACCGTGGGCATGGACCGCGCGAGCATCAAGGCCGCGAACAAATTGCGGCGTGCGGCGTGGGACTTCGCCGCCGAGCTGCTGCACTTCAGCGATGCCGACAAGTATCCGCTGATGACGCGCTGGGTGTGGGATCAATCGACGCAAAGCGGAGCGCTGCGCGAATTCATCCGCGGCAACGATACGATGAAAGAAATTCCGCTGACCAATGCGCCCGAAATGTTCGAAGGCGCGCGCGCCTGGCTTGCCGATCAGCTGCGCACCGAAGGCATCTATCGTGACATGCCGTTGTGGATCGACCTTATGCTCGCGCAGGCCTATACGAACTACCTGCGTTCGGTCGCTGAAGGCGGCCTGGGCGCTGATTTCGGACGCGGCGCCACACCGCACGAGCAGCTCGCCAAGCTGCTCGGCATCGATCGCGCGCGCGGCGCCGGCTTGAGCCGCGTCAAGAAGGACTCTTTGGTGAGGAATGAAGCGTGATGAGTGAGGCGGGAATCCTGAAGGTTTTACCTTTCACCTTTCACTTTTCGCCGTTCACGGGATTTCAAAATGGCAATACATGAGAAATCGCTGATCGCACCCGAAGACCTGTTGACCGCCGACAAGCTGGTGGTCGACGGCGTCGACGTGTCCGGGCACTGGAACACGATGATCAAGCCGCGCTACATCAGCGACTACGATCCGGATTTCTGCCGGACGATCCGGGGCTACGGCGGCGGCGAGAACGTGCACCGCTGCTGGCAGTGCGGCTCGTGCACCAACTCGTGCACGGTGTATGCGATCAACACGGACTTCAACCCGCGCTACTGGATTTACCTGATCAATCTCGGTCTTCCGGCCGAGCTGCTCAAGGACAAGGACATCATCTGGCAGTGCGTGTCGTGCCACAAGTGCACCAACATCTGCCCCAAGGACGTGCGCCCCGAAGGCGTGATGAAGGCGTTGCAGCACTGGCTCGAGGATGAGGGCCACGTGCCGAAATCGAGCTCGATCCAGTTCGACGAGGAATTCACCCGCCAGTGCCTCGAGTGCGGCCGCATCGAGGATACCGAGGTCGTAATGAATTTCTTCAGGAAAACCGGGCAGGATATCGTGGCGCTGGTGAAGACCGGCTGGCTCGGCATCATGGTCGCGCGCATGAACAACCTGCCGCTGCTGCGCGAGGGCCGCATCGGCGCGTTCCTCGCGCGGTTGCCGGTCCTGGGCCCAATCAAGATGGGCTGGGCGATGCTCGTCAAGCCGCGCACCAGATCGTGGGGACGCACCGGCGAAGTGCTGCGGCAGTACGTCGAAGAGCGGAAGCCGCTTGCGCGCGGTTGATTGCTACAACAGCTTTGCCGCGGAGGACGCGAAGGACGTGAGAAACGGGGTGAATGCATTCGCCGGGCTTTCCGGGGTGGAAGGTGACAGCGCGCGTGGAGAGATCGGTCAAGGAACCCGGGAGACCCGGCACGGTGGTGGGTGAGCCACCAACGGGGTGCGGGAAGACATAACCGTATACCGCTTGGGTTCGGGAGGTATAATGGCAAAAATGAAATGCGGCGTCGCCGCGGTCGAGGCGCTGCGCGCCGCGGGCGTGACAAGAATCTTCGGTTTGATGGGCTCGAGCACGCTCGAGATGTACGACGCGCTCTACGACGCGAAAGACATGGAATACGTCGGCGTGCGCCACGAGAACTGCGGCATGCACATGGCCGACGCCTACGGGCGCGTGACGCAGACGCCGGGGCTTTTTGTCTGCGGCCAGGCGGGGCCGGGCTCGGTCAACATGGTGCTGGGGCTCGCCGCGGCGAAGATGGCGTATTCGCCGGTGGTCGTGATCACCGGGCTGCCGTCGACCGAGCATCTCGGGCGCGACGCGTTCCAGGAAATCGACCAGCACGCGGTGTTTTTGCCGGTCACGAAGCGCGTAATGACGGTGCCGCGCCCCGAGCGCATCCCCGAATTCATACTCGAAGCGTTTCGCATCGCCAACGGCGGCCGGCGCGGTCCGGTGGTGGTGCAGATCCCGCGCGATCTGTTCAACCATGAGGTCGACGTCGCAATCCCGGGCCACAGCAGCCGGACGGCGGATGCGGCGCCTGCCGCCGACCGTGCGACGCTCGAACGCATCAAGCAGATGATCCTCGCATCCAAAGCGCCGGTGATCCACGCCGGTGCCGGCATCAAGTGGGGCCGCGCGAGCGACAAGCTGATCGCGCTCGCGGAACGGCTGCAGATCCCGATCACCAATTCCGCCGGCCACGCTGATATCGTGCCGGTCGACCACCCGCTCTACGCCGGCGGTGTCGGGCCGCGCGGCAACCCGGTCGCCAGTACGCTCACGCGCGAGGCGGATCTTATACTCGCGCTTGGCACGCGGCTCGGTTTCAACACCACGTTCTACCAGCACACGGACCTCTCGCCGAATGCGAGTATCGTTCAGGTCGATATCGAGCCGATCGCGCTTGGCCGTTATTTCCCGATCGCGCTCGGTGTTGCCGCCGACGCGGGCGCAATGGCCGCGGCGCTCGCCGAACTCATGGCGCCGATAGCTGCCGACAAGGCTCCGTGGCGCGCGCGCAACGAGAAATTCAGCAAGGACAGGCAGCAGTTGCGGCAGCGCCGCGAAGCTTCGGGCGCGAGCACAACCAAGCCGCTGCACCCCGACCGCATTTATGCCGAGCTGCGCAAGGTCGCGCCGCGCGATGCGCTGTTCACCGTCGACGCCGGAACCACCGGGCTGCAGGCCACCGACCAGTTGCCATACCACACCGTGCCGTCGCTGATCACGCCGCTCGACTGCGGCAATATCGGGTTTTCCTACGCGGCGGGACTGGGCGCGAAAGTCGCGGCGCCGAAGCGCACCGTGATCTCGCTCTCCGGCGACGGCGGTTTCGGCATGACGATGGGCGAGATGGCGACGGCGGTGATGCACAAGATCAACACCATCGCGATCGTGATGGACAACGGCACGTGGGGCTCGGAGATCGCCTACCAGCGCGATTTCTACAACCACCGCTACATCGGCGCGCACGTGCATTCGCCGCGCTTCGACGAGGTGATGAGGCTCACCGGCGGCGCCGGCTATTTCGTGACTGGGCCGGGCGAAACCGCGGACGCGGTCAGGCAGGCGATGGCTGGCGGCAAGCCGGCGGTGATCCACGTCAAGGTCGATCCGGAAGCGGTGGTGAGCTTCCGCAAGGATGCGCTGAAGAAGCGCGACTGATGAAAATCCACGCTTCGGCCGGAGAAATCATGCAATCTATCGATCAAATGGGGTGTTGGGCCCAAGAAAAGGGAAAGGGACAGTGATGAGCGGGACGCGGTATGTCTACTCGTTCGAGAAGGGGGACGGCAAGAACAAGATGCTGCTTGGGGGGAAGGGCGCGAATCTGTGCGAGATGACGCAGATCGGCATCAACGTCCCGCCCGGTTTCACCATCACCACGGAGGCATGTCTTGCTTACCTCGCCGGCGACCGGCTTCCCGACGGCCTGATGGAAGAAGTCCGTACCCACGTCGCCGAACTCGAGCGCAAGAGCGGCAAGACCTTCGGCGGCGAGGCTAAGCCACTGCTGGTGTCGGTACGGTCGGGCTCGGCCATGTCCATGCCGGGCATGATGGACACCATCCTCAACCTCGGTCTCAACGACAAGACGCTTGCAGGCCTCGTGGCAGCGACCAAGAACGCACGCTTTGCCTACGATGCATGGCGCCGTTTCATTCAGTTGTTCGGCAAGATCGCGCTGGGCGTGCCGGACGAACGCTTCGATTACGCGATGGCGGCGCTGAAACGCCAGGTTGGCGCGGCCCAGGACGTCGATCTTTCCGCCGACCACCTCAAGCAGCTTGCCGCGACTTACCTTGAGATCGTGCGCGAGGAAACCGGCAAGCCGTTCCCGACCGATCCCTTTGAGCAACTTCAGATTGCGATCGGCGCCGTGTTCCGCTCGTGGATGGGCAAACGCGCCATCGACTACCGCCGCCAGTTCCGGATCACGCCCGACATGGCCAACGGCACCGCGGTGAACATCGTCGCCATGGTCTTCGGCAACCTCGGCAGCGACAGCGCCACCGGCGTTGGCTTCACGCGCAATCCGGGCAACGGCGAGAACGTCATTTATGGCGAGTACCTGGTCAACGCGCAGGGCGAGGATGTGGTGGCCGGGATCCGCACGCCCAAGCCCATCTCCGAACTCGCCGAGGAAATGCCCGAGCAGTATCGCCAATTGGTCGAACTGCGCGACAAGCTCGAAGCTCATTACCGCGAAGTGCAGGATTTCGAATTTACGATCGAGCGCGGCCGTCTCTACTGCCTGCAGACCCGCAACGGCAAGATGAACGCACAGGCCTTGGTGCGCACATCGGTCGAAATGATGCGCGAGGGGTTGATCACGAGGGAGTCGGCGCTGATGCGCGTTCATCCGTCGCTGCTGGAACAGCTGCTGGTGCCGGCGCTGGCGCCGGGCCACGGCGTGACGCCGCTGGCGCAAGGCCTGCCGGCTTCTCCGGGGGCGGCGTCGGGCCGCATCGTCTTCGATGCCGACACCGCGGAAATCCGCGGCGGCGATGGCCAGCGCGTAATTCTCGTGCGCGAGGAAACCAAGCCCGAGGACATTCACGGCTTCTTTGCCGCCGTCGGCGTACTCACCAGCCGCGGCGGCAAGACCTCGCACGCGGCGGTCGTGGCCCGCGGCATGGGAAAACCCTGTGTCTCCGGCTGCGAGGCGATCGTCATCAACGTGCGCGAGCGGGTTGCCCGCGTCGGTGGAACGTTGTTGCACGAGGGCGATACCATTACCATCGATGGCACGAGCGGCCACGTCTTCGCCGGCGAAATTCCGACCGTCGAACCGGAATTTACCGCCGAGCTCGAAACGCTGCTCGAATGGGCCGACCAGACGGCGCGGCTCAAGGTTATGGCCAACGCCGACACGCCGCGCGACGCGGCGCGCGCGCGGCGCTTCGGCGCGCATGGCATCGGGCTGTGCCGCACCGAGCGCATGTTCAACGACGTCGACCGCCTGCCGATCGTACAGGACATGATCCTTGCCGAAACGCGCGCCGATCGCCAGGCTGCTCTTGACAAGCTGCTGCCGATCCAGCGCGATGACTTGCGCGGCATCTTCCGCGTCATGAACGGCCTGCCGGTGACGATACGCCTGCTCGATCCGCCGATTCACGAATTCCTGCCGACGGCGGAGCAGCTCGAATACGAACTTTCTCATCTGCACCACCTGCACCGCGCGGTCGTCAGCATGGACGAGCTGCACGACACGCTGAAGATGGTCGACGCGGACTTGGCCAAGTCCAACGTGAAACAGCTCGAATCACTGTCGGAATCGCTGCGCCAGTTGCACGACGCCGGACGCGAAAAAGCCCAGATCGCGCGCAAGGAGGCGATGCTGAAGAAGGTGCGCCAGTTGCACGAGGTCAATCCGATGCTCGGCCATCGTGGCGTGCGTCTCGGCATTACGCACCCCGAGATTTACGCCATGCAGTGCCGGGCGATTCTCGAGGCGGCGGCCGAGTGCATCAAGGAGGGCGTGGACGTGCACCCCGAGATCATGGTGCCGCAGGTCGCCACACCCCGGGAGCTGCTCGAGGTGAGGAAAATCCTCGATGAAATCGCGCCCGAAGTCGAGGCGGCTTTCGGCGTCAAGGTGCCGTACAAATTCGGCAGCATGATGGAAGTCGTGCGCGCCTGCCTGCGCGCGGAACCGATGGCCGGCGTCGCGGAGTTTTTCTCGTTCGGCACCAACGACCTGACCCAGGCCACCTTCTCGTTCAGCCGCGAGGATGCCGAAAACAAGTTCCTGGCGTTCTATCTCGATCGCGGCATCATCCGCGACAATCCGTTCGAGATCCTCGACGTGAAGGGCGTCGGCCGTCTGATGGAAATAGCCATGCACTGGGGCCGCAAGGCGCGGCCCGACCTCAAGGTCGGGATCTGCGGGGAGCACGGCGGGCAACCCGAGGCGATCCGCTTCTGCCACCACATCGGGCTCGATTACGTGTCGTGCTCGGGGCCGCGCGTGCCGATCGCACGCCTCGCGGCGGCGCGGGCGAAGCTGCTCGAGGCCGAATACGGCCAGGAGCTTTACGCATGATTCCGCACGTGCCGTTGCGTCCGCACTGCGGCCCGTTTTTCCGGCCCGGGCGCGCGCGGCGCTCGATCCGATCCGGGCGCCGGACGTCATTGCAAAAGGCGACCTCATTATTCGGCACGCATCGACCCGCTGCGATGCACAGGTCAAACCGACATTAACGCGGCTTCCGGCTAAAATGATCGAAAGGACGATCGAGAGGTTCACCATGCACGTGCAAAGCAATTCAGCCAGACGGACTTTCGCGCGGCTCGCCTTATCGGGGGCGGATTGGAAACGTTTGGAACGCTTGGCCGCAGCCACCGGTTCAACGCCGCAGCGAATGCTCAAGTTCGTGCTGCGCGACGGGTTCGCCTACTGCGAGGAATTCGTCCGTCGCGTGAACGCAGGGATCGCTTCCGCCCGACGTGGCGAAATCGTGAGTGATAGCGAGGCGCGTGCCGAGCTTCGCGCCATGGCCGCACGGCATGGACGGCGCTCGCGAAAAGCCGCTTGGGTGGACGCGCGCGGCGCTCGACCAACTTGACGAACAGATCGAGTATGTCGCGGCGAAGGAGCTGGCCGATCCGGGCCGGGTCGCTGAGCGGATCGAACGGGCGCTCGATCTGATCCGGGCGCACCCGCGAATCGGAACTCCCGGGCGGCGCGCCGGGACGCGCGAATGGCCCGTCAGGGGATCACCCCTCACCCTGATCTATCGGGTCGAACGCACCCGCATCCTGATTCTCGCCGTCATGCACCAGCGGCAAGCAGTTTGACGCGCTGGCGCAGGACTATGGCCGCCCGAAAGAGGACATTGAAGAAGTCCTCTACTGCAAGACCTATTGTCGGGAGGAGTTTCTTCCTTGAATCCCCAGAGCCGGGGACGTAAACTTCAAGCGGGAAGAACCGGAAAGCATCTGCCTTGAACTTCCGTAGCGCCGGGATAAGCCGCCCCGTCAAGATTTTTGGTCTGCGTCCCCAACGAGCGCCTCGTCGACGCCGGCGCCTACCGCAAATGGCAGCGCGAGTTTCTGCGTTGACAGTCCTCCGCTGCGCGTTCCTAGAGGGTGACGCCGAGAGAGAAACCGGGCTACGTCCCCGTTTTCCGTTGCCGGGGGTAAAATTGCCGTTTGAGCATGCCGCTCGGAGATGACCGCCATGAAATTCACCCGGATTACCGTTAACCCCAGGCAAATGAACGGGGTGCCATGCATCCGCGGGCTGCGCGTCCCGGTGGCGACCGTCGTCGGGATGGTGGCCGACGGCATGACCGAGGCGGAAATACTCAAGGCCTATCCCGACCTCGAGGCCGCGGACATCCATGAGGCCCTGCAATATGCCGCCGAAGCGGTGAGAGAGCGCGAGCTGCCACTGGCGGCGCCGTGAAATTCCTGGTTGATAACGCCTTGACGCCCGTGGTGGCGGAAGGCCTGCGGCGTAGCGGACATGACGCCGTTCACGTGCGGGACTACGGGATGCAGGCGGCCGAAGACGAGCAGATCTTTTCCCGGGCGGCGCAGGAGGACAGGATCATCCTGTCGGCGGACACTGATTTCGGCACCCTGCTGGCCCTAAGAAAGCAAAGCAAGCCGTCGGTGATCTTGTTCAGGCGCGGCGCTGATCGGCGCCCGGAGCGACAGCTCGCATTACTGCATGCGAACCTGCCCGCCGTGGAACAGTTCGTCCAGCAAGGTGCCGTCATCGTCTTCGAGGAATCCCGCGTCCGTGTGCGTTCGCTGCCGATCGGTGAAGCATAGGAAGCCGCAGAGTAATCAGCGAACGCGGGCCATGTCCCCCCTTTTTGGCCCGTTTATCTGCACGATCTCCCGTGGCGGGGTGTTTTCGCTGGTGCTGTAAAAAAACCATAACCAGCCAGCGGGTCATCGCAGTGGTCAAGCGCGCGCCTACGCTAGGGTTGCTGGAAAACCTCCGCTGCGCGTTCCCGCCTTCGAAGTGACGCCGAGGGAGTCGGATTGGTACAACCTGAAATCCGATCTTGACAGCCGCGTTCTTGAGCCGGGAGCAGTTTGATCCAATTCGGGGGCCGTACGTCAATGCAAGGTGCGACCCCATTATTCGTGGTAGTGGCCATTCAAGTCGACTTACGCTTCTGGAAAACGGATATTTCGAGACCCGAACTCAATTGAACATTCGCACAACCCAGGTTAGCTCAGCCTGTCCTCCTATCCAATTTCTTGGCAATATTACGGCCAGAAAGATAGTATTTTTATAAAAAATTCATTAGCTTAATGTATTTCTTCTGGGATAAGCCCTTAAGAGTTATCATTATGAGTAAATTTACTCATAATGCTACTTTCAAATGAACGACCTTTATGTTAATATTCTAAGTAGATTTACTCAGGATATGAATCGTGGCCCAACCATACCGGCGCAAAGAAGCTTCCGTTCTCCTGGAACGGCTCTCCGAACCTCCGCGCTTTCTGATCTTCTTGGAAGGCCCCCGTCAAGTCGGAAAGACCAGGTTAGTACGTGATGCGCTGACCAATTACGGTCAGGACCGTTACCTCTTCGTCCCCGTCGATCGGCCGGAAAGCAACACGCACGCTCCCGGTACCGCAGCCGCCGAGGGCGACGCCTACTCCCAGGACGGGCGCCCACGAGATGCCGCATGGCTGATCGAATATTGGCAGCGCGCCCGAGCAACCGCTCGGCAAGCGGCAGAGAGGCATATCCTTGTTTTCGACGAAATCCAAAAGATCCCACGGTGGTCGGAAACCGTCAAGGGTCTGTGGGATGCCGACCGGGCCGAGGGACTGAACCTGCATGTCGTTTTGTTGGGGTCATCGCCCCTGCTTATGAAGAAAGGCATGAGCGAGAGTCTAGCCGGCCGCTACGAATTAATTCGCATTGCCCACTGGTCGTTCCTCGAAATGTACGAGGCATTCGACTTCGATCTTGATGACTACATATATTTCGGCGGCTATCCCGGTAGCGCCTCTCTCATTCGTGACGAGAGTCGCTGGCGTGATTATGTGCGAACCAGCTTGATCGAGCCCAACATCGAGAAGGACATCTTGATGATGACACGGGTTGACAAGCCGGCCCTGCTCAAGCAACTGTTCTACCTCGGCTGCGAGTACTCCGGGCGACTCCTCTCCTATACCAAGATGATTGGCCAACTTCAGGACGCCGGAAACACGGTAACGCTCGCCCATTACCTGAACCTGCTAGGGCAGGCCGGACTGATCATCGGAATACAGAAATACGCGGGGCAACAACACCGTCGACGCGCGTCTGTCCCTAAGCTTAACGTTCTCAACCCAGCCCTGATGTCCGCTGCATCGAGATACACCAAGGCGGAAGCCAAAGCCGACCGCAGCTACTGGGGACGCATGGTGGAGAGCGCAGTCGGAGCACATATCCATAACACTGGGCATCCGCATTGCAAGCTTTACTACTGGCGCGAGAGCCCGCACGAGGTCGACTATGTGATCGAGTGTGGTAATAAACTCGCCGCCATCGAAGTAAAAAGCGGAACGACGTCTGGCCATGCGGGTGGCCTTGAAATATTTGAGCAGAACTTCGGCAAGTGCCGGAAGCTGGTTGTTGGTGAGGGCGGCATTTCGCTTGTTGAATTCTTCTCTTATCCGGCGGAGCATTGGCTTGGGTAACGCAGCCAATTTCTTCATTGTCCCGCGCACCTGCACGCACGTCGTGGAAGGAAGTCAGGAGCGGATCAGTAGCCCACTGCGCGACTATCGCGACCGGGTTGCTTATGTGCTGCTTGGCGACCCGGGTGCAGGCAAGACAAAAGCCTTTGAGCGAGAAGCGGAGGAATCTGGCAGCGAATACATCAAGGCGCGCGACTTCGCCACTTTCGACCCCAAAGAGGAGTACCGAGACAAGACCTTGTTCATCGACGGCCTCGATGAAATGCGTGCCGGTGCAGGCGATAGCAGAACGCCCCTCGATCACATACGCAGACATTTGGAGAAGCTAGAGCGTCCTCGCTTCCGACTCTCCTGTCGCGAGGCCGACTGGCTGGGTGCAAGCGATAGCGAAGCGCTGAAACGCGTGTCCCAGGACGGGACGGTCGTTGCGCTGCATCTCGATCCCTTGACTGACGATGACATCGTCGAAATTCTACGGCACGAGGCAACCGAAATTGACCCCGACGCATTTGTCAGCAAAGCCAATGAACATAGGCTCGCCGAACTGCTGCGAAACCCGCAAACCCTGAAGCTGCTGATCGAAGCGGTAGGAGGCAACGAGTGGCCGCGAAGCCGGAAGGAAACCTACGAGATGGCTTGCCATCAATTGGTGCGCGACCCGAACCTAGAGCATCGGCAGGCTAAGCGCGATACCCCCATTCCGGACGATACATTGCTCGATGCAGCCGGTTATCTTTGTGCGATTCAACTGCTGTCCGGGCTTGCCGGCTACGCGCTAGATGACGACGCGATCGACCTTCAGCACGTTGGACTGCAAGGATTCGCTAACCCGGCCAATCTGCCTCTGATGCGAACCCTCAAGACCAACCTGTTCCAAGGTGACGGGGAGGAACAGCGCATTCCCGTCCACCGTAGCGTCGCCGAATATCTCGGTGCACGCTACATCGCCGCTCTCGTCGAGACCCGGGGCTTGCCGTTCGGTCGCGTTCTCGCATTAATGACGGGCCAGGATGGCGGTGTGGTGGCTGACCTTCGTGGCCTCTCTGCCTGGCTATCGGTTCATTGCGGTAGTGGACGAGTTGCCCTGATCGAGCGAGACCCGCTGGGCGTGGTGCTGTATGGTGACGTGCGACATTTCCCGACGGCCGACAAGCAACTGATCTTAGCGGCTATGGAGGACAAGGCCCGAGACTTTCCTTGGTTCCGTTCCGAAGACTGGTCACCTGAACCCTTCGGCGCATTGGGCACGACAGACATGGCACCCGTCTTCAGCGAAAACCTCGCTTCGCCTTCGCGCGACGACGCCAGCCAAGCGCTGCTCGACTGCGTGCTCGACGCAATACGCTTCGGCGAATACATGCCGATGCTGGCCAATTCGCTAAGAACAATCGTGCAAGATGCCAGCTATCGGCCTGCGATACGCCGAGATGCATTGCAAGCGCTGATGCATGTTACGCAGAACGACAATTCTCATCTGCTAAGACTTGCTGAGGATATCCGGACAGGAGTAGTCGAAGATAGGGACGACGAAATGCTTGGTGTTCTTCTAAGCAAGCTCTATCCCCATTTCATTTCGCCTGTACAAATATTTGACTATCTGCACTCGCCGAAGGATCGTAACCTGATTGGCGGCTATTTTATGTTTTGGATTCACGATCTACCGGCCAAAGCTACTAAGGATGATTTGCCGACCCTGCTAGATCAATTGGCGCAAAGACGAATAGCTTTAGAAGACACCCTGTACGAGCATCAAATCAACCGCATGGCGGGGAACCTACTTGCGCGAGGATTGGACGCGCACGGCGACGCTATCACTGATGAGCGGCTCCACGATTGGCTTGGTGTCGGTCTCGATAAATACGCGCATCCCCGGCTTGAAAAAGAGCATGCCGAAAGCGTCGCACGGTGGTTCGTGGATCGCCCCGACCGCTACAAGGCCATACTCGCCCATAGCGCTGCGCTTTGTGCTGAACACAAAAACATGCGGTTTTGCATGCACCGCTGCACCGCAAGGCTCTACGATGCCACACCACCTTCAGATATCGTGTCTTGGTACTTGGAGATGGCAACAGCAGAGCGGCAGAGTGGGTTGGCCGGATATTTTTTTGACCAAGCTGCTTTCCAGCTAAAACAACAAGGCGGGAAACATGACCTGACACTCCAAAGCCTAGAATTCCTCGAATCTTGGACGAGTAAGCACCCCGCCTTCCAAAAGTGGCTTGAACCGTTCATCACTTGCCCCGTCGGTGACTGGCAACAGGAACATGCCATCGCAGATCGCAAATGGAAAGCCGAGTCGCAAAAACGAAAAAGTGAATGGGTAAGCTATTTCCGAAAACACATTGCCCAGATTAGAGAAGGCGGCGCACCTCCGAAGGTGCTGCACGACCTTGCATTGGTTTACGACAAATTGCTAATTGGCGTTGAGGGTAAGACGCCACGTGAGCGTCTTGACGATTTCCTTGATGGAGACACGGAATTAATCGAAGCCGCCTACGCGGGCTTTCGCCATGCCCTTGCACGCAACGATCTGCCTACCGTTACCGAGATCGTCGATCTTGAAGTGAAGGGGCGTATGCATTTTATTCGCCGCCCCTGTTTAGTGGGTATGGACGAGTGGTATCAAACCGACCCATCCAGCGCTCTGCGACTCGATGATGCTGTGCTAATGCGGCTGTTAGCATTTCGCCTTACTCATCACATTGGTGATGATCCGCCGTGGTTTATCGCGCTGCTTCGAGAGCGCGCAGCACTGGTGGCAGAAGTATTGATCAGGTATGCCCTTGCCATGGCGCGTGCCGGAAAGGAGCATATCGCCGGGCTGTACTCCTTAGCTCATGACGATGCCTATGCTGGGGTTGCCCGCATAGCGTTACCAGCATTGCTTAAAGGTTTTCCATTGCGGGCCCGCAAGAATCAACTGGGGAATGCGCTCGATCCGCTTCTAAAGGGAGCGCTACGCTACCTTGACAAGAAAGTGCTCGGAGCGATCATAGAGCGCAAGCTTGGACAGAGCAGCATGGATCCGGCGCAAAGGGTCTATTGGCTCGGGTGCGGGCTGGTGATTGCCCCAAAAGCTTACGAAGCCGCGTTGGCTGGGCACATTGGCAGGAGCGGGGTTCGTAAACGCTATTTGGCAAACTTCCTGTATAGCCGCGGGCTGCGTCAGTTGCCAGACGCAGCCTTGCCAGAAACCGCTCTTGCTCGGCTAATCGAGATGTTAGCTCCGGATTGCTCACCCGAACGACCGACGGGAGAATTCCGGGTTACCCAGGCAATGAATACAGCCGACCTGATGCGCTCCCTCATCGACACATTAGGCGGACGCTCGAGTGAAACTGCTACTCAAGAGCTTGAACGTTTGCTCACAGTATCCGCCTTTTCACAATGGCATAACTCCTTGCGTGGCGCGTTGCATTCCCAGCGCATCGCGCGGCGCAAGGCGTCATTCCGTCCCTTGGGAGCGGAGGAAGTTAGCCGCACGCTCGCCAACCTTCAACCCGCGAGTGCGGCTGATCTTGCAGCCCTGGCTCTCGATTATTTGCGTGATATCGCACGAAAGATCCGCGATGGAAGCACAAACGACTACAGGCAGTACTGGAGCTACGACGAAAGCAACAGACAATTAGCCAACCCTAAACCAGAAAACGATTGTCGAGATGCGCTGTTGTCGGACCTGAAGGAACGATTCGACAAACTCGGCATTGATGCTCAAAAGGAGGGATATTACGCAGAGGACAAGCGCGCCGACATTAGGGTGTCATTCGATGGGACTAGTGGATTTAACATTCCCATCGAGATTAAGAAAGACAATCACGACAACCTGTGGACCGGGATACGCGAGCAGTTAGTCGCGCAGTATGTTCGTGACCCAGGGACGGACGGGTACGGGATCTACCTGGTTTTCTGGTTTGGCGGCAAAGGAATGCGACCACCGCCAGACGGTAAGAAACCCCGTAGTGCGGAAGAACTCGAAGACCGCCTTCGGGGAACACTTGAACCCGAAGAGAAGCATAGCATTCTCGTTTGCGTGATTGATTGTGCGCTTTCGTAGCGTGCCCCACATAGATTCACTGTAGTCGAGCTACGCTTTATATGCCTGCTAGGAACATGCAGCGTTGGCTGGTAGCGCAGACGACCCTGTTTGCTCCGCCCAGCTTGCAGGCGAAGCACCTGTGTTACAAACGCGTGTCCATCGCGACGGAGAATCCGCGCGGCTGGCGATCGTTACCATTCCTGCTACCGTGCTTTGCGTGCCGCTGATCTGGCCGCGCTTGCCGTCCAATGGAGCACCATACGTCATTAATGTGGAACACCGGGACGGTGGTGTGCGGTCCCTTTATCTCTTCGAACGCTGTTTCGCCGCGCCGCGCCTGCGGGTCTTGGTTTGGGCCTTGCGCGCGGTCGTAGCGCTCCTGCCGGCCGGCTTGGCAGGCGAAGTCGCACGCTTTTGTTTCGCTGGCTTGCCACGAACCACCGCGTCCGACGCCGCGGCCTGCGCCATCTCGATGCCGAAGACCTCGGCAAGCTCCACGCCGCCGAGCACCTTGCCGGCCGCCGGCTCTCTTACAGCGAGCGGCAGGTCTTGGCCGGCCTTGGCGATCAGGTCTTTCTCGTCGACTTTGCGCAGCGCGAACAGGAGCTCGGGCTTCTCGTCCAGCCGCGCGCCGACCCCATAGAGCACAGCCGCAACGTGCTTGCACATCGAGGCCCAGTCCGGGCAACTGCAGTCGAACGCGAT
>JACQOI010000165.1 GCA_016202615.1 Betaproteobacteria bacterium | reverse complement strand
GATAAGGGACACACACCAATGGCACTCGCCACAGAGCGTAGGTCGGCAACCCTTTGCCGACAATTGATGGTGGCGGCATAGCCCCGTGACACGTTAGCGGAACGCCCGCCTGCGGGAACCGGGCTTGGGCGCGCTGCTTGCACGCGGCCGGCTACGCCGGTAACGAGTCCGCGCGCCATGCCGCCCTACGGCTTAAGGTAGTGCCGTGGGGGGCTGCCTGGAAAAACATGGGCAGGCGGCGTAGCCGGACCGGGCTGCGCCGGCCCGATCAGGGATTAAGCTGCTGGTATACGACCTTGGCGACGCGAAGCAGCTCGGCTTTGTCGATTTCGCCCGATAACGCGTAGCCGAATTTCCCGTCGAGCCAGTAGAACACGCTGACGTTGCCCTCCCGGGCGTAGCGAAACGCGGTTTCCTTGTTCTCGACGGCATCGGTGCGCACATAGAGGGTCAGGCGCTGCCCTTGGCCGTCCTGATACATGAATTGCGCGACCGGCCCTTTGTCCCCCGGCAGCAGACGCCCCCCTACCAGCGAAAAACCAATACTGGATAATTGCGGCAGCTTAAGGTTCGCGCCGAGGCGTTTAGACAGCCAACCGACCAAATGCGCTTCCTGGTCGGCGCCGACCTCGACCGGATGCCTGACTTCCGGACTGTAAACAGCGTGCGCGATCGCCGCTTGCCGCGCGATCACTACGGGTTCAGGGATCTGCGTGTCGTCCCCGCCACGCAAAGTCCACCCGGCTACTCCGCCAAGCACTATCCAACCCACCATCGCTGCATAGCACAGCATTGGCCGCGTTTTAAGTGACAGCGTCTGGAAACGTTCGGGCACCACTTCGTTGAAAACCGGGTCATAGAGCGCGTGCAGCGCAGTGTTCTGCCCGCGGTACGCATTTATCCGCTCCGCTTCCTGCGGGAAGGAGGCAAGGTAGGCCTCGACCTCGGCACACCGCGCCACCGGAAGCTGTCCATCCACGTAAGCGTGCAGATCGGCTTCAGTTACAGGAAGCATGCTCATTTCACGGCTTTCAAATGCGTCACCACGGGCTTGCCCGCAAGCGCCGCGCGCAGCCGTTCACGACCGCGCGCGAGTCGCGACATCACCGTACCGATCGGAATACCCAGCACTTTTGCCGTTTCTCCGTAAGTCAATTGCTCCAATCCCACCAGCAGCAGAACTTCCCGCTGCTCGTCCGGAAGCTGGCGCAACGCCTGGTGGAGATCGCGAATTTCGAGCGCGTCGTCCTGATCGGCTCGCACCTGGACTTCGAATGCCGCGTCGTCCGACTCACGCTCCGGCCGCGCTATCCGGGCGCGCAGTTGATTGACGTAGACGTTGTGCATGATCGTAAACACCCACGCCCGCATGTTGCTTCCCGGACGCCATAGGTGAAACTTGCTGAGCGCGCGTTCCAGCGTATCCTGAACCAGATCGTCCGCCGCTGCGTGTTCCCCGGTAAGCGCACGCGCGTAGCGGCGTAGCCGGGGAATTTGCAGAGCGATCTCAGCCGACTGTTCCATGCCGCCAATCAATAACCACCGTCGACGGCGGGGGCGGGAGGTTCCTCCGCTATGATGCGCCACGCGTTGGCGAACCCATCACCGGTTCTGTCGCCTGGTTTCTGATCTTTGATCCAGAGATAGACCGGCTTGCCCTTGTAGGCCCACTGCCTGGGACCGTCGTCGCGCGCGATGATCGACCAGTAGCCGCCCGCCTTGTCATCAGCGCCGGCCATCAACGGCGGCCAGTTCTTGGCGCATGGGCCGTTGCATACGCTTTTGCCCGAGTTGGCGGTGTCCTTGTCGAAGGTGTATAGCGTCATGCCGGCCTTGTTGGTCAGCACGCCGTTGGTGAATGTGGCCGGGGCGCTGGCGCAGGCGGCCAACAACAATACCAGCGCAATGCCGGCCGTAGGTTTGAAATAGCTCATCGTGTTCTCCTTTTGCTTAAGGAGTTTGTCGGACTTGCGGTCCGACAAACTCCTTTAGTTTTACTGTGTCATAAACATTGATTCCCTCCCCCTTGACGGGGGAGGTGCGCCGGAGCGTGGAGCAGGGACCCGTTTACGGGATGCGACCGTGAAGGCGCACAATAGCACGCGGATAT
>JACQOI010000164.1 GCA_016202615.1 Betaproteobacteria bacterium | reverse complement strand
ATCCGAAAGCCGATCCGCGCGAGCTGCCCTTCGGCATCGGGCTGGCCATCTTCTCGAAGACGCCGCTGCGCGACACCCTGCGGCGTGAGCTGCCATCGCCGCCGATCGAGTTCGAATTCGGCGGTGAAAAAAGAACGCCCACCGACCGCCTGTTGATCGGCGCAAAGACTACGCTCGACGGCCACGAGCTGCGGATCTTCAACACGCACCTGCTGGCGTTTTTCATGCTCAACTCATGCAGCGAGGAGCACGTCGGCCAGCGCGAACTCGTCGTCGAGCAGCTGCGCGCATCGGATGGGCCCACGCTGCTCGGGGGAGATTTCAACGTCAGAAGACACGATTCGCTGGTGCGGCAGTTTGCCAGCGCCGGTTATCGGGCGGTGCAAACGCAGGAAGTCACCTGGCGCCGGCGCCCCTACGTGCTCGACCACATTTTCCACAGCCGTCACCTGCGGCCGGTGCGTTACGCGGTGAAACCGACGCCCGCCTCCGACCACCACATGCTCGTGGCAGAGTTCGAAATTGCGTACTGAAGGGGTATTCCCATTTGCGTTCAAAACGAATTTTGTAGGGTGCGTTCCACGCACCATGACTGCCGGTGCGCACGGCGCACCCTACGATATTTCATTTCAACGAACGGAAACGCAAGAGCGGCGGTAGGCTAATCAGCGGAAAGGAAGGGGTATGCTGGTCTTCCGTCAGTTGTTCGATCCACAATCCTGTACCTACACCTATCTCCTCGGCGACGGCACGAGCGGAGAGTCCGTCCTCGTCGATCCGGTTTTTGAACAGGCGCGACGCGACGCGGCATTGATCCATGAATTGCACCTGCGCCTGCTGTGGACGCTGGAGACTCATGTTCATGCCGACCATGTCACCGGGGCGTGGCTTTTGAAACGTCGTCTGGGAAGCAGGATAGGACTCTCTGCAAACAGCGGCGCCAGCGGCGCAGACCGCATGCTGCATACACCAGCAGATTTTCACGTTGCCGAGAACCTGCCTGCTTTATCCCGGTCATGATTACCGTGGATTGACGGTAACAAGCGTCGAGGAGGAAAGACTGTTCAATCCGCGCCTCGGCGGAGAAATCGGCGCGAATGACTTCGCTGGTTACATGAATAACCTGGGTTTGCCGCATCCCAAGAAAATCGACGTTGCCGTGCCGGCAAATCTGAGATGCGGTCAGCCTCAAGGGGATCAACCGCAAATGACGGATCCGCTTTGGGCGCCGTTGACGTTCACTTTCAGCGGAATCTGGGAGATACAGCCGCAGTTCCTGGAGGATTTGGGGAATCAGGTTCAAATTATCGACGTGCGCGAGTCCGGCGAATACTCCGGCGCGCTGGGTCATATTCCGGGCGCAAGATTGATCCCGCTCGGCGAACTGGGTCGACGCTTTCGCGAAATCAATCTCGACAATCCCGTGGTAACGGTCTGCCGTTCAGGCGCACGCTCGGCACAAGCGGTGGTAATGCTCCAGAAAGAAGGTTACACGGACGTGGCCAATTTGGCCGGCGGCATGCTGCGCTGGCGTGCCGAAGGCCGCGCCGTTGAAGGTGGAAGCGATTGAGAGGCCATCTTGTAATGCAAAACCCGCTTGCCACTCCTTTTTTTTGTACCTGACGGTAAAACTATCGCACTACACCGTGATCAAATGGAGTGAGACCGACCTGCATGGCTGAAACATGACTTACCCTGGACGCTGGTGGCACCTGCTGGACGACGGGCGCATGCAATGCGACCTGTGCCCGCGCGACTGCCGCTTGCACGAAGGACAGCGCGGCGCCTGTTTCGTGCGCCAGCGCGGATCGGGCGAAACGCGCGACCAGATGCTGCTGACGACGTACGGCCGCTCCTCGGGCTTTTGCATCGACCCGATCGAAAAAAAGCCGCTCAACCACTACTATCCCGGCTCCAGCGTGCTCTCGTTCGGCACCGCGGGCTGCAACCTTGCATGCAAGTTCTGCCAGAACTGGGACATCAGCAAGTCGCGCGAGATGGACACGCTGATGGACCAGGCTTCGCCCGAGGCGGTCGCCCAGGCCGCAATCGACAGCGGGTGCAAGAGCGTCGCGTTCACCTATAACGACCCGGTGATTTTCGCCGAGTACGCGATGGACATCGCCGACGCGTGCCATGCGCGCGGCATTAAGACCGTCTCCGTCACCGCCGGCTACATGCACGATCAGCCGCGGCGTGAGTTCTACACCAAGATGGACGCCGCCAACGTCGACTTGAAGGGGTTTACCGATGAGTTTTACGTGAAGCTCTGCGGAGCGCACCTGAATCCGGTGCTCGACACGCTGGTGTACCTGAAACACGGAACCGACGTCTGGTTCGAGATCACGACGCTGCTGATTCCGGGCAAAAACGACTCAAACGAGGAAATCACCGCCGAGTGCAAGTGGATCGCAAGGGAGGTCGGGCTTGATGTGCCTTTGCATTTCACCGCGTTCCATCCTGACTTCAAGATGATGGACATTTCCCGCACGCCGCCGGCAACGCTCACGCGCGCCAGAAAGATCGCGCTGGGCGAGGGACTGCAGTACGTTTTCACCGGCAACGTGCACGACACCACCGGTGGCACCACTTACTGCCCGGGCTGCCAGCAGCCGCTGGTCGTGCGCGACTGGTACGAAATCGAGTCTTACGACGTAACGCCCGACGGCAAATGCCCGCATTGCGCGACCGCAATCGCGGGCGCATTCGAGTCCTTCCACGGCCAGTTTGGCCGCCGGCGCATTCCGCTCGCGATCCACCGCCCGGTCTGATCCGACGCGCCGGTGCAGACGATGGTCGGCGCTGCCGAATACTCATGATGCAGTCCATTCTGCGCTCGGGTGCGCGGTGACATCACGCGTACCAGTCGGCGGCTACCGTGCTCACGATGCCAACCTGCGCCAGACACTCGCCAGCCAGGGCTGCTGCTCGCGTGGCAGGCCGGCAGGGCGATAGTAGTGGGTAAGCTCAACGAACCCGGCGGCCGACACATAGCGGCGCCAAGTTTCAAGATCATGATACGCGCCGTAGCGTTCGCGGTTCCAGCCTTCCTCGTTATGGCCGTGCGGATTCGAAGTGAACAGCACGCCGCGCGGTTTCAGGGTTGCGTGCAATTCCAGCAACACGCGCGGCAACTCCTGGCCGGGTACATGAAACAGCGCGGCATTGGCGAACACGCCATCGAAATGGTTATGCGGCAGATCGAGCTTGAGGAAATCCTGCTGCCACACTTCGCAACCGCTGTGGACGCGCGCCATTACGGCCAAGCGCGCGGCGCCTTCCAATCCTACCGCGAGGTGACCGAATTCGGCAAACACCTTGAGGTCGCGTCCCGGCCCGCAGCCAAAATCGAGTATCGTGAACGGCGGTTTACCCTCGATGTATTGCAACAGCGCCTCGATGTTCTGGCTGACGTTGTGATCGCGCGTGCCTTCCCAGAAATCTTCGGCACTCTGGTTGTAATGTTCCAGCGTGCCGTCGGCGATTTTCTCCAGGTCTTGCGGATTCAGCTTCATGTTCGATCTAGTCGGTTCTGGTGCAACATCTTCATTCTAAACAAAATGGCGTCTGAGCTACCCCACCGCATGCGAGTTCGAGCGCGCGTCGATAGGAGTGGCGCGGGTCGCGCAACGCGTCAGCAGTCTGGCCCAGGATCGTACGCGTTTTCCGGCTGGCCAAAATGCGCGCAACGACCAAAGAAATCGCGCAGCGAGTCAAGCACCCGTTGTTGGTAGTCCTTAAGGGTGATCATTGGTCGTCCCCGACAAAACCAATGCGCCGCTTCGGTGGATCGGGCGGCGGTTGCAGCAGCGGCAGCAGCTTGCGGTAAATATCGCGCAATGTCGCGTCGTGCTGCAGCAGCGTTTTATCGATCTCGGCCAGTCGTTTGAGGATGATTGCGTTGGCGGTGAGTTGTTCGCGCATTCGCGTAAAGGCGCGTACGACGTACACGCTCATCGCCACGGCCTGCCGGCTGTTCAAGACCATTGCTGCCATGATCGCGCCGTGCTCGGTAAAGGCAAGCGGCAAATACTTCGTATGCCGCCCGGCCTTTAAGATCGCATTTTGCGATCTTAAAGCAACCCGCCCGTCGGCTAAGATCACATTTTGCGATCTTAAAGCGTCGAATTCGTCCCGCGTAATCTGAAACACAAAATCGCCTGGAAAACGGCCGGAATTGCGTTTCACCTGCTCATTGAGCCGGCGCGTCTCAACCCCATAAATCCCGGCAAGATCGGCAGCGAGTATCACCCGTTGTCTACGGACACTGAGGATCACCGATTCAATGCACGGATTCGATTTCATGCTGTCTCTCAAGCCACCGTTAAATAGCGCCGGTCGGAGAACCGGTCACAATTTGTGACCAGTTCGTAATATCCCTTTTCAGATCAGTGCCTTGCAAACCTGAGGTCGCAAATTGCGACCAGTTCACCACATCCTCTCTGGTTAATTGAAACGCAAAATCCTGCGGGAAACGGCTGAAGTTCCGTTTCACAGCTTGGTTGAGAACCTTCGTCGTCACACCATACAACCGTGCGAGGTCGGCATTCCCGGTCAGTCCGCCTGCGCGCAATCGGCGCGGCGTCGACCGCACCGATTGGATCACGATCGAGCGCGCGCACTATGACGCTTGCCTCGACCTGCGCGACTACCGGCCGAAGAAGCCGTGAAGCGACCGGTATTATCAAGTTAAAGGCTCGCGGCGCTCAGGAAGTGCCGTTCACGGTTTCAACGTCCTTAGGGCAGCTTTTTCAGCGCACCGACGGCCTTCTCCCTATCCTCGGCCGAGTCGAGCGCAAGGTGGCTCACGAATTTTCTGCCGAGTGCCGTCGCGGAAATCCCGCGGAAATTGATTCCGGCATCGGCCAATGCGCGCGCGATTTTTGCGCCCAGCCCCGGCTTGTCAGCGCCCTCGATGCGTAACCAATGGATATTTCCGGATTTGGCGAAGCCGGCTTCCTGCGCGGCCCTGATCACCTTCGCCCCCTTGACGGGCCATACGAAGACGATCCCCATGCCCGGTTGCTCCGGCGTTCGCCGCGCGAAGACGAATTCGAAGCTGGCCCCTGCCGTCGCCAGCGGCTCGAGTTTCTGCGCGGCGCCTCCGGCTCGGTCCTCGATTGTTGCCGTCCACACGTCTGTTCGATTTACGGTGAGCTTCATGACTGACCTCCTCTCGATTCACTGCACTGCCGCGATTAGTCTACTCCGTTTTTCGGCCGCCGTTCTCGATCTCGCGTTCGAGGGACTATGCACGCAAGATTATGAGAGACATGCTCGCCCCGCGCGGCTGGGTGGCGGTCAAATGGGTTCTGGTGCAACAACTTCGCGAACGCGAACCGCGAGTGGGTTCGTCGATCCTTCCGCACGGATGACATCATGCCAGGGCAACATGCCATGCCCGTGCTCAGCGAATTGCTAAATTACGCCGCAAGACGAGTCCGACGCGCGGCCTTGTGCTTTCACTACTTCTCTGTGGCTTTTGAAGCGCTCGCTTTCGTCTCGTCCGAAGTTTGATCTGCCTTGTCTTCCTTGTAATCTCCAATGATTCCGGATAGCACCCTGCTGTTCGGATCGTGTAGTAACCTCACTACACCATACATATTGCTCCTGGCTGCTGCAATTTTCGCCGCAGCGTTTTGAATTTGATTTGAGGGATACCCGAGAAGACGCCCGACGTCATTATCGGAAGATTGCAAGTGTTGGGTTGATATAAGGTCTACTAAATTTCGCCAGTTCGTGTTATTCCATTTCGCAATCAAAAAATGAAATATCGTAGGGTGCGCCGTGCGCACCGGCAGTCATGGTGCGTGGAACGCACCCTACAAAATTATTGTTGTTTTGAACGCAAATGGGAATTAGTTAGAGACTTGAGCTTTAAAACGTTTTGCTGTTGTTGTCTATCGGAAGACATTACGATGCCAATCACATCTCTTGCTGGCAAGTCTCGTATATCGAGTTTTACTTCCCCAAGTTTCCAGCTTCCATAATATTGGCTCAGAGGTTGGCGGTTAGTAAAAACGACTAAATGACTTGGTCCTGAGCGGACCCGTACGCGGGGATCTGTTATTGACTGACGAAAATCAACAGCTATCGCTCGCGTTCGTCGAGCCGGAGCGCGCTTATAAGGCGTACGAGTATGCGGTGCTGGTGACCAATCTGGATCACGAATTACTCACCATTGCCCAACTCTATCGCGATCGTGCTGACTGTGAGAACAGCTTCGATGAATCAAAAAATCAGTGGGGCTGGGGCGGCTATACCACGCACGATCTGCATCGCTGTCGGCTCGCTGCCAAGATTCCAATCCAGTTCAATGTCGGCATGGCTCGTTTAAATTCCTATCAAATCGTCTAGTTGTCGCCGCATGCCGCCGAAGGACCGAAATTCGCGTAGTCCAACAGCGAATTGGCCGTGAGGTGATTTATCGTTCACTAAAATTGACTCTGGCCCCGATGGCTACGCGATAGATCTAGCTTACAGCCTTTCTTTGAGCAGCCGATTCTCAGCTTGGAGAAATTCGATGACAATCAGCTGATGCACCGTCGTCGTCTTTTTCCGACCCCCGTCGCCCCTTGATCGCGAATTCGCCACCCACGCGGGCGAAAAGCAGCGCGTCCACTGCAACAGCTCCCTTTCCCTCTTTCCGCACCATCAGCGGATTGATGTCGATGGATTCATAGGCGCCGTTTGCGCCGGCCATGAATCGTGATAGCGCCGCCAGCGCTCGCGCGGCGGCATCGATGTCGCATTGGGCCGTGCCGCGCGCTCCCCGAAGCAGGGGCGCGCCGCGAAGTTTGAGGATCATGGAGCGGGCATACTCCTCGCTGACCGGCGCGGTGGCAAACACGGTGTCGCGCAGGATCTCCAGGAAAATGCCGCCGGTGCCGACCATGATGGAGGGGCCGAACAGCGGGTCGATATACGCGCCCAGCGCAAGTTCGACGCCGCGCTCGCAGGGCTGCAGCACCACGGGTTCGTCGGTTGCGCCCAGATTGGTGCGAGCTGTCAGCAGCTTTTCGTAGGCGGCGGGGACTTCATCCGGCGTGAGCGGCCCGGCGATGAGCCCGAATTCGGTCTTGTGCGGAAAGCGGTTGCTTTCCACTTTCACGACCACGCGCCCGTATTCGCGCGCGAGTGCCTGCGCCTCGGCGGCGCTGTGGACCTCGATGGTGCGCACATGCTCGATGCCGGCAAGGAGCTTGCGGGCCGCATTGCCGACGATCGCGCGGTGGCGGTTCGCGGCGGCCGGATGTTTCGGGGGCGGCGGCGTGGGCTCCGTCGCGCGCGGGGCGACGACGCTGAGGGCCTTGATGAGGCGCGTCGGCTCCTCGAACCACAGCACGCCCAGTTCGCGCAGCCGCGCCTCGTATTCGGGCGTCGTCAGCCCGCAGCCGAAAAGCGGCGTCTTGAAACGCGGCATGATCTCGACGAGGTCCGCTTCGAGGCGCTTGCGCCGGTCTTCAATGGCGAGCAGGCCGAACGCCTGCCAGATCACGACGGCATCGAGGTTGGGCTGGCCGAGCATCCACTCCAGCGATCGCCGGATCGTCTGCGGGACGGTGGCGCCGACCGACTGGTAGTCAAATGGATTGGCGAGCGTTCCCGAACGCAGGTGCGGCTCCTGCTCGGGTGTCGGCGGCACGACCGGCGGCGGCAATTCCAAGCCGGCTTCCATCGCGGCTTCGAGGGCGAGGATGGCAAAGCCCCCGGACATCGAGACCACGCCCATGCGCCGGCTCTTCGGCGCCTTGTCGTGGGCATGGATGACCAGGGCATCGACAAACTCCATTTCGTCATGGGCGATGCTGGCGCCGGCTTCCGCGATGGCGAGCTGGAAGAGATCGGCGCTGCCCGCGAGCGACCCGGTGTGCGAGGCCATCTGTTTGGCCGCGACGGGCGAGCGCCCGACCTTGAGCAGCACCACGGGTTTCCCGAGCGACCGGGTCCGGCGTACGGCCGCGGCGAGCCGGCGGCCATCGCGGCAGCCTTCGAGGATGAGTCCCACGCACTTGACCCCGGGATCCTGCGCGACGTATTCCAGCGCTTCGGTGGAGTCCACATCGAGTTCATTGCCGGTGTCGATCACATAGCGCGTGCCGACGCCGCGCCGGCGCATGTAGGCCGAGCCGAAGTACACGCCGAGGCCCCCGCTCTGCGCGACGACGGCGATGGGTCCCGGCGTGACCCCGGCTTCGATGTCGTGGGCGAAGGTCGCGAACATCCCGTCGCCGTCGCCCGGCGCCATGCGGATGCCGACGGTGTTCGGCCCGATGATGCGCATGCCCGATTCGCGATGTGCCGCAACGAGGTCATGCAGCAGCTGCTGGCCTTCCACCGTGTCGCCGCCGAACCCGTTGGCCAGCACCACGGCCGCGGAGACGCCGCGCCGGCCGCATTCGCGGATCGCCCCGGCGGTGCGTTCCGCACTGACGCAGACGACCGCCATGTCGACGGGATCGGGCACATCGAGGATGGAGCGGTAGCAGGGCAGTCCCTGCAGGGTCCGCGAATTCGGCGTGACGGGGTAGATGCGGCCTTTGTAGCCGAAGCGGGGCAGGTTGTGCAGCACGCGCGCGCCGGGCCGGTCATGGCTGTTGCTGGCGCCGATGACGGCGACCCCCCGTGGTCGAAAGAATGCGTCAAGGCCGTTGCTGGCGGATTGCGGCATCATCAGGAACTCTTCACGGTGATTGCAGGAGGCCCTGCCCGCAAGAACGTTGCCGGGCCCCGCCAGGGCGTGGTCGGCAGCGATTGCACTGGCCTCCGCGCGGCGCCATCAGGTGCAGGTATAGACGGGTTTGCGCTTTTCCTTGAGGGCGGCAACGCTTTCCCTGAAATCGTTCGTCAAGTGCAGGGTGCGTTCCTGGCGCACGGCGCCGGTCTGCGCCTCAAGCTGGCGCAGGCGGGAGCGCCGGGTGCGAACCATGGCCCGCACCGCCAGCGGCGGGTTGCCCAGCACCTGTTCGGCCATCTCATGCGCGGCTTCGATGTGCTTTCCGGCCGGAACGACGCGGCTGATGACGCCCCGGTCATACGCCTCCTGCGCATCGCAGGCGCGCCCGGTGATGGCGAGGTCGTCGGCGAACGTGCCGAATCCGCGCAGGTTCATTTCCGCCCACAGCTGGGAGGCATCGAGGCCGCGAGCAATCTCGGTCAGCTGGAACTTTGCCGTGGTGTCGGCAACCGACAGGTCGCTGTGCAGCACGAACCGGAATCCCGCGCCGCAGGCATAGCCATGCACGGCGGCGATCACCGGTTTGGTATTTTCGTACTCGTTCAGCAGCACCGTCACCTTGCTGCCGCGGCCGACGCCGCGGCCGGCAGCGGAGCCGATGCGGCTGCTGACGTCGGCGCCGGCGCAGAATGCACGCCCCTCGCCGCAGAGCATTGCAATCCACGCGTCGGCATCGACATCGAAGCGGTACATCGCGTCGCCCAGGGCCGCCACGAGCTCATGGCTGAGCGCATTGAGTTTTTCCGGGCGGTTCAGGCGCAGCTCGACGATGCGCCCCTTGCGCGTGTAGGTCACCAGTTCCTTCTCGCTCATGCTGCCATCCTCCTTTGTCTTGTGTTCATGCGGTTTGATGCCCGCAGTGCACTACTGTGCGAAGACACCGCTGCGCTTTGCGATCTCCGCCCAGCGCACCACTTCCGTCTTCAGCAAGGAGGAAAATTCCTCGGGAGTACTGCCGACCGCGTTCACGCCGATCTTGACGAGACTCGCCTGCACATCCGGCATATGCAGCGCACGGGCCATCTCCTTCTGCAGTTTCTCCACGACGCGGGGCGGCGTGCCGCGCGGCGCCAGCGCTCCGTGCCACGTGCTCGCCTCATAGCCCTTCAAGCCGGACTCCTCGATGGTCGGCGTATCGGGCAAGGCCGAGTACCGCGTTTTCGACGTCACGCCGAGCAGCCGCACCCGTTTTGCACTGATCAGCGGCAGGGTCTGCACCGGGCTGCCGAAAGTCATGCTCACGGCACCGGAAATCAGGTCTGGGGTCGTCTGCGACTGCCCCTTGTAGGGCACATGAACGATGTCCACGCCCGCCAGGGTCTTGAACAGCTCGCCCGCGAGATGATTTGAGGCGCCGATTCCCGATGAGGCGAACGTTAACTCTCCCGGCTTCGACTTTGCCAGCGCGATCAGTTCGCCGACGGAATTGGCCGGGACACCAGGGCTGACCACCAGCACGAACGGGGTGGTCGCAATGACCGTGACCGGGGCGAAGTCCGCGACGGTATCGTAGGGCAACGACTTGTAGACGCTCGGCGCGATGGCATGCGATGCCGATACGTACAGTATGGTGTGCCCGTCGGGCGCCGCTCTGGCTGTCATCGCCGCGGCGATGGTTCCGCCCGCGCCGCCCCGGTTATCGATGACAACCGGTTGTCCCCACGCCTCGGTCAGTTTGGCGCCGACCAAGCGGGCAATAGTATCGGTGGGGCCGCCCGCGCTGAACGCGACAATCCAGCGAATCGGTTTGGTCGGAAAGTCCTGCGCGGCAACCGGCAGCGCGAGCAACGGGACAAGCGAGGCAAGGCTCCCGACAATCCGCAACGCACGAAATGCGGCGCGTTTCATCGATCGCGGCACAACGCCGCCCGCTCCGGACCCGCACCTGGCACCCTGATTCCCACTTTGCACCGATGTCGCCATGATTCCTCCGTTTGACTCGATTGTCTCACCGCCACGGCCCTGCACAACCGGCCGTCTTGACTGCTGAATGCGTTGGTTCCGGATCCCGCCGCGGCGGCTGCCGCCCGGGATGTGCGCCTGAAGCACGAACCGGGAATGCCGCGCTGCTTCATCGTGGTTGCGCCGCCTCGAGTGTGCCGATGACTTCAGCGGAGTACGCCGGGGGTCGATACAAGTCACGCCGCGGCAGGCCGCTGGCCGAACGCGACAGCTTCTCGCTGGCGCGGCTTCTTGTGTACAATCCATTCACTTTATCACCGCGCATCCAGCGATTGCAACACGCGTTCGCAATACCACGCCTCTCAGACGAACAGGTCGACTGTATGGATAGCACAACGCCTACCGCAGCCCAGATCATTGCCCGCCTTGAAGCAAGCGCCGAGCTCCGCGAAACCCCGTGCGGGGAGGGCCACATGTTCTGGCGAGTGTGGGGCAAAGGACGGAACTTGGTGCTGCTGCACGGCAATCTCGGATCCTGGAAGCACTGGATCCGCAACATCGAGTTCCTGGCCGAGGGGTTCCGCGTCATCGCCGGCGACATTCCCGGTTTCGGCGATTCGGACCTGCCACCGAAGCCCTACTCGGCCGAGAGCGTTGCGCGGATCGTCGCCGACGGACTGATAGAAATGACCGGGAAGACCGACCCGATCACGTTTGCCGGGTTTTCGTTGGGCAGCGGCGTGGCGGCCGAGACCGCGAAGATACTCGGACCGCGCGTCGACAAGGTCGTACTGGTGTCCGCGGGGAAAAGCATGGCGGGCGTCACCCGCAACGACATCGCACCCTTCGCAAAGTGGCGAGACCTGCCGACCAGGGAAGCACGGGATGCGGCGCACCGGCGCAACATCGAAGTCATCATGCTCGCCGACCCGGCCAATATCGACGACCTCGCCCTGCGCATCCAGTCCGAGGGCGCGGCCCAGGCGCGACTGAACATCAACATCATCAACAAGAGCGCCTCGCATACCCACTGCACGCCCGGGCTGCAGTGCGGACTGGCCGCGATCTGGGGCGAGCGCGATTCCACCATCGGACCCTACATGCACGAGAGACCCTGGTGGCTGCACAGCCACCATCCCGGCGCCCGCTACACCATCATTCCGCGGGCGGGGCACTGGTGCGCGTACGAGGCGCCCGGCGAATTCAATCGCGCGCTGCTGGACCTGCTGACGCCGGCGGCGCATGCCGGCGTCCGGCGCGATGCGGCACGGCAGTCTTCCACCTAGGAGTTTGTCGGACTTGACTCCGACAAACTCCTGGTGAGTTTATTATGAATGGTCACCCGGTTTTGCTTTTAGCAGCCTGTACGGACTGTTAAGTCCGGCAGGCTGCTAGCTATCACCGTCGCGCACGGCGGCAGCCATGGCACCGCGTCCGGTTTCACCCATTTACCTTCAATACTCGAAAGGCGGGTGACGCAGTTGAAAAAGACATCGCCAGGGCCGCTCACCGGCGTCAAAGTCGTGGACTTTTCCCGCGTCCTCGCGGGCCCGTTCGCAACGCAGATCCTCGGGGACCTCGGAGCGGAAGTCATCAAGTTCTCCGGCCATGACGCCGCGGCTGCCATGCTGCCGGCACCGCTGCTCGGGGGCGACACCGTGGATATCGCCGGCCTGCTCGGCTACGGCAAGGCCAGAATCGACGCGCTGCTGGCGCACAAGGCGGTCGCGCAATGGACGCCGGAATCGGCAGCGGAAAAGAAGAAAGGCAAGCATGGCTAGCAACAATCATCCGGCGGGGCCGTCGCGCGGCGTCGTGGACGGCATCCACGTCGTCGATTTCAGCCAGTTCGCGGCCGGCCCCTGGTGCACGTCGTTCCTCGGCGACCTCGGCGCCGATGTCATCAAGATCGAGCGTCCGGGAAGCGGCGATCCATCGCGCGCCTTCGATGCCATGTTCGGACCGGGCAACAGCTCGTATTTCGCCGGCATGAATCGCAACAAGCGCAGCATCGCGCTGGACCTGTCTTCGGCCGAAGGCAAGGCGGTGGCTCGCAGGTTGCTGTCGACCGCGGACATCGTCATCGAAAATTTCAGGCCGGGCGTCATGGACAAGCTCGGCCTCGGCTACGAAACGCTGCACAGGGAATTCCCGCGGCTGATCTATTGCGCCATCACCGCCTACGGGGAAAGCGGCCCCTATGTGCAAAAGCCCGGCATGGACGGCGTACTGCAGGCCATGGGCGGCATCATGGGCCATACCGGGGAACCGGGCGGAACCCCGACGCGTGTCGGCGTCCCCATCGCCGATTTCACGGCGGCCTTCCTGTCGCTGTCGGCCATCTCGCTCGCCCTGTACGACCGCGAGCGCACGGGTAAAGGGCAGAAGGTCGGCGTCGCGCTGCTCGACGGCCAACTGGCGCTGTTCGCCAACCATATGCCCGGCTTTGCCGTCACCGGCAAGCCGGACAAGCCCGCCGGCGCCGCTCACCCGCAGATCGAGCCCTCGCGCGTCTACCGCACGCAGAACGGGCACATGGTGGTCACCTGTTTCACGCAGGAATTCTGGCAGCGCTTTGCCCGGGGGATCGAGCTCCCCGAGCTCATCGACGACGAGCGCTTCAAGGACAACGCGGCGCGCGTGAAGAACCGCAGCGTGCTCACCGAGATCGTCGAAGCTCGGCTCACGAAGCGCCCGACGCCGGAATGGATCGAGATCCTCGAGCGCAACGACGTGCCCTGCACCCAGGTCAACATGCTCCGCGACCTGTACAACAATCCGCAGGTGCTGCAGAACAGGATGATCGTCGATGCGCCGCATCCGACGGCGGGCACGGTGAAGGTGGTCGGCAACCCGCTCAAGTTCAGCAACGCCGAAGCGCGCATCCGCCGGGGCGCACCGGAGCTTGGCGGCGATTCCATCGAGATCCTGAAGGGATGCGGCTATTCCGCCGAGGAAGCGCGGAAACTGATCGCAAACGGCGTGGTCGCGGTGCCCGCGCGCGAAGCCAAACCGTAAGCTGGCGCGAGCAAGCGCGGCAATTGAGAAGAGGAGGCGGGTCCATGTTTCGTACAGCCATTGCGGTACCGGTCATCGCGCTTTTGCACATTCCTGTTGCCATCGGCCAGGACAAGGCAGTGGATGCGTATCCGGAGAAGCCCGTGCGGGTTATCATTCCGTATGCGGCGGGCGGGCCGACCGACGTGGTGGCGAGAACGGTCGGGCAGAAGCTGACGGAAAAATGGGGCCAGCAGTTCGTGCTCGACAACCGGGTGGGAGCCGATGGACTCATAGGCATGACGGCCGCTGCCGGCGCGCCGGCCGATGGCTACACGCTGCTCCTCGGCGGGTCCGGCGTTCTAACGAGCAACCCAGCGCTGTACGCGAAGCTGCCTTATGACTCGCAGAAGGACTTCGCGCCCATCGTCATGACGTCATCCGGACCGTTCCTGCTGGTGACCCATCCCAAGTCCGGCATCAGCAATGTCGCGGATCTGGTCAGGATGGCGAACGCGCGGCCGGGGGAACTGACATTCGGCTCCGGAGGCGGGCTTGCGAATCTTACCGGGATACTGTTCCAGCACGCGGCAGGGATCAAGACCATCCTCGTGCCCTACAAGGGAGCGGCACCGTCCATGATAGACCTGCTTGGCGGGCAGATCACCTACATCTTCACCAGCACCACCGCGGCGCTGCCGAACGTCCAGGCGGGCAAGCTGGTTGGCCTTGCCGTGACGACGAAACAGCGCTGGCCCTCGTTGCCGGATATCCCGGCGATTGCGGAAACCGTTCCGAGCTTCGAGGACGTTGTCGTCTGGTATGGGTTCCTCGCTCCGTCGCAAACCCCGAAAGGTATGATCGCGAAGCTCAACAGGGAGATCAATGCCGTTATCCAGTCAAAGGATATCGCGCAGCGTTTTGCGGCGATGGGCGGCCAGGTGGTCGGGGGCAGCCCGGAGCTATTCGCGAAGGTCATCAGCCAGGAAATCACCATGTGGAAGAAACTGGCGAAAGATGCCAATCTCAAGCTTGAGAACCGCTGAGATTCATACGGAACAGTGCGGGTTGCGGTGTGATACGCGGGTGTGATTTGCTGTACGCATATGGATGGTTAACTGGAGATCGCGATGCAGGATGCACCGGAAAAGCAGGTGGAGATCACCGATGAGGCGCTGGTGAAACTGCGCGCGCTGATCGGCACCGAAATAGGCAACAGGCCACAGCCCTATCTCACCGAGGCGACGCGCGATGCGATCCGGCATTGGGCGGAAGCCATGGGCGACCGCAACAGAATCTGGACTGACGAGGCCTATGCCGCGGCGACGTCATGGGCTGCGCTGATGGCCCCCCCCACCATGCTTGCGGCCTTCGACAAGCTGAGCAGCGGCTATCGGGGGGGGCTGCCCGGCGTGCATGCGTTTTTCGCCGGAATCGACTGGCGATGGAACCGGCCTGTTTTCAAGAACGACGAAATCCGCGTCAGGGTCATCTTCAAGGACCTGATCGAGAAGCAAAGCCGTTTTTCCCGCCGCATGTTCCAGCAGATTTCCACGGTGCTGTTCGTGGACCAGAATGATGAAGTCATCTGTGAAGGGGAATCCTGGGGCATGCGGGTCGAGCGCGGCCGCTCCAAGAAAAAAGGGAAGTACAACCACCTCACGCTGAAGACGTACACCAAGGAAGACATCGCGGAAGTCACCAAGGCGTACGACGCCGAGGTGATCAGGGGCGCGACGCCCCGCTACTGGGAGGAGGTGGCCGTCGGCGACGAGCTGCCGCCCATCATCAAGGGGCCCTACTCGGCGACGAATGCCGTCGCGTACGAGATGGCGCGCGGCGGTCTGTACATCAAGGCCCACGGCTTCTGGTACGACTACCTCAAGCGGCACCCGGCGCTCGGCGTGCCAAACGACCTGGGCGTTCCGGAACCGCCGGAGCGCGTGCACTGGGACAGCGCCTATGCGCGCAAGGTGGGCGTTCCCGCCGCCTATGACTATGGCCCGGAACGCGTTGCGTGGCTGGGCAACCTGCTGACGAACTGGGCGGGGGACCACGGCTTCCTGAAGCGGCTCATGGTTCGCGTCAGCCGCTTCAACCTCGAAGGCGACCTGACCCGGTGCCATGGGCGCGTAACCGGAAAGGAAGAGCTCGACGGCCAGTACCTGGCTCATTGCGAAATCTGGTGTGTCGACCAGCGCGGGGAGCGCAACGCAACCGGGGAGGCGACCGTTGCCGTGCCTTCGAAGACCGGTTGGCTCCCGGCCAGCCGGTTCGGCGGCCGGCGCGGGCGCTGAATGAAGCCGGGCCGGATGGCCGGAAACTTATCGAACGCGAAATTCCGTCCAATCAAAGGATGAGCACATGCATATTCCCAGTCGGGTAATTGTTAGAGAGGTTTCTGCCCGCGATGGGCTGCAGTCAGAAAAGACGCTCGTTTCAACGGCCCATAAGATCGAGCTGTTGAATCGAATTGCTTCGGCTGGCTTTCAACGGATCAATGCGGTTTCGTTCGTAAGTCCGGAAGCGGTGCCTCAGATGGCGGACAGCGAAGCGGTTATGGCGGGGATCACGCGAGCACCTGGGGTGTTATACGACGCCTCTACCGCAAATGTGAAAGGTGCGCGGAGAGCGGTTGCGGCGGGGGTTGATGCACTTAGTGTGTTCATAGCCGCAACCGAAACGTCAAACCGAAAAAATGTTCGACGTAGCATTGCAGAATCCATGGCTGCGGTACCGGCGGTTGTCGAGGTGGCCGCTGCGGCCGGAATTCCCGTAACCGGAACGATCATTGGCGCATTTGGCTGTCCTTACGAGGGAGAGGTTTCCGACGTACAAATTCTGTCGATGGCTTCCCAATACGTCGAAGCCGGCTGTTCAGGTTTTCTCCTAGGGGACACGACGGGTGTCGCCAATCCCGTCCAGGTCGAGCGCATTGTTGGGAAAATGCTCGATGCCTATCCGGATCGCGAATTGTATCTGCATTTTCACAATACGCGGGGCGCAGGCCTTGCAAACGTGGTCGCGGCCATTAATGCCGGCGCCACCATGTTTGATGCATCGTTGGCCGGAATTGGTGGATGCCCATTCATTGCCGGCGCTAGCGGGAACATCGTAACCGAGGACTTGGTTCATATGCTCCACGACATGGGGATAGAAACCGGGATTGACATCGATGCCGTGCTGGATGCCGCCAAGTTCGTCTCCACTCTTATTCCACGCCCTACAGCAAGTCATCTGCTGGTGGCCGGAAAGCGTACAAAGTTACTGCCCGCATGACCAGCTACAAGCACGTGCTAGTTCACACTGAACGACCCTCGCCTGCAAGGCGAGGGGTTTCTACCATCCCCGAAGGGGACACTAAACAAAAAGGTCACAACCGTTTGCCCCGCTCACCCTCTCACGACTTCACGCACTCACGGAACTTGCGCGGCTACTTCTTCTGCTTCAGCAAATCTCTCAGCCCGGCGAACGGGTTATGAGTCGCCGAGGGTGAATCGCTGCTTCCCCCTGCCCCCGGGTTCGCGTCCGCCTCCAGGTAGCGCTGGTGCTCGTTGTCGTGGCAGTAAAGGCACAGCAGCTCCCAGTTGCTGCCGTCGGGCGGGTTGTTGTCGTGGTTGTGATCCCTGTGGTGGACCGTCAGCTCCCGCACCCGCGCGCCGCTGAACTCCCGCCCGCAGCGGGTACAAACCCACGGGTAGAGCTTGAGCGCCTGCTCGCGGTAAGTCTGCTCCCGCTCTTTCTGATGGCGCCGGGTTTCGGCCAGCGCCCGGTCCAGCCGGGACGCATCCGGTGGCGATTTTCTGGATGGCATGTCAGTATTATAGGTGATGGTGCCGTACCTGCCTGAATAAATGCAGTCGGCGTGCCGTTTACTACACTGGAGAAGAAACATGGGCAGGCTCGAAGGCAAAGTCGCGTTCATTACCGGCGCCGGCGCAGGCATTGCGAAGGCGTCCGCGCTGGCATTGGTCACGGAGGGCGCCAGGGTTGCGCTGGTGGAAATCAATCGAGAATTGGGGCGAACGGCAGAAAAGCAGGTACGCAAGGCGGGAGGCGACGCGATTTTTCTGGAAACCGATGTGACCAAGGATGACGCCGTCAAGCGCGCGATAGGCGCAACCGTCGACCGATACGGCAAGCTCGACGTACTCGTGAATTGTGCGGGCGGGTCGCTGCAGGAGGACGTGCCGGTGCACGAGATGGACCTGGCTGTCTGGAAGCACACCATCGCACTCAATCTGCTGCATCCGTTTCTGTGTTGCCGCCACGGCATTCCGCACATGATCAAGGGGAGCAGCGGCTCGATCATCAACTTCAGTTCCTCCTTGGGGATGATTGGCGCGGGAAAGCCGATCTATGCCGCGGCAAAAGGCGGCATCGTTTCGTTCACGCGAGCATTGGCTTGGGAGTACGCGAAGAATGGCATTCGCGCCAACGCGATTGCCCCGGCAACGGTGCGAACCGAGCGCTCGATCAAGCGCTGGGAAAACAAGGACTGGTTGCTTGCGGAAAAGCCCAGCCCGGCGGCGCAGGCGCGCATGGCGATACAGAAGAACTATCCGTTCTCGCTTGGCGAGCCGGAAGATATCGCATCGATCGTCGTGTTTCTGGCCTCGAATGAATCGCGAATGCTGACCGGCGCGGTAATCGCCGCCGACGGCGGGCGGTCGTCCTATCTCAAGATCTCAGACTAATCATATGATTTGCTATCTACATATGCAACAAAGGTTTCCAGTGGTATCATCGATCAGCTGTTTTGCTGGCTGATCTTTTTTGTTTTTTGGAGAAACCATGGAACTGGGATTAAGAGATAAAGTCGCCGTCGTAACCGGTGGCACTGACGGCATCGGTAAAGCCACCGCATTCAAACTCGCGGAGGAAGGGGCAAAAGTCGCAATCTGTGCGCGGCGCAAGGAACTATTGGATAAGACTGCTGATGAGATCAGGAAAATCGGCGCCGAAGCGCTCGCCGTTGCGGCCGACGTTAGCAAAGCCATCGACATCGAGCGTTTCATCAATGCAGTGATCGATCGCTTCGGCCGTATCGATATCCTGGTCAACAACGCCGGCATGTCATTGCGCGGCAAGTTTCTCGAAGTCAGCGATGAAACGTGGGGTGCCGATCTTGAGCTCAAGCTGTTCGGCGCGATCCGCTGTACGCGGCTGACCGTGCCCTACATGAAAAAGCAGGGTGGCGGCCGCATCATTAACATCACGACCGCGCATGGAAAGCAGCCGGGGCCGGAATCCGTACCGACCTCGGTGTCGCGCGCAGCCGGGTTGGCGCTGACCAAAGTCCTGTCGAAGGAATACGCCGCCGACAACATTCTGGTGAACACGGTGTGCGTCGGCCAGATCAAATCGGGACAGCACGAGCGCCGCTGCGTCCGCGAAGGCATCAGCGCTGAAGAGTACTATTCACGCCTGGCAAAGCGCGTCCCGCTAAAGCGCGTGGGTGAAGCCGAGGAAGTCGCCAACGTGATCACTTTCCTCGCCTCGAACGCCGCCAGTTACGTCACTGGCGCCAGCATTAACCTGGATGGGGGTATTTCGGGAGTACTGTAGGGCCGTGGGGGACGGATCGTGACGGGGGTCTTCCGCATCGCGGCGCTGCTCAGTTTGCATGTATTGCCCGCCGTTGACGTGGATGACCTGACCGGTGACGAAGCCGGCGTTCTCGCTCGCATATCGAGCAAGGAAGGATGAGGCGTGGATTTCCAGCTGCCTGACGATGTGCGGATCGCGACCTGCTAAAAAATGGCGTTCCCGCAGAATAGGCGAGCCGGCGCCCGCGGGGGACGCCTGCCTCATAACAAGGCGGCGCGCTAATCCACCTTTGCGCCGGACTCCTTCACCACTTTGGGTGCCGGAAGTTTGACACGGGCGGCAAGGAGGTTTAAATTTTCCCAAGTCGCGGCTTCCCCGGACCAACGGCGCGTTGCCCGGTTTTCCCTTGCGCCCGGAAGACCGCTCGCGATTGCGGGAAGAGGGATCGGGTACCGTGGCAAGGCTAGTGCTGGAATGTTCGAAACGCCAGCGATGATCGCGAACACGCCAAGCAATACGCGCGGGAAATGAATAAACCTTATACAAAAATACTGGATGTGCGCCGGGACGGCGCCGTGCAGATTGTGCGCCTCACCAACGAGGAAACGCGCAACTCGCTCTCCAACCCGATGCGGGTTGCTCTTGCCAGGGCGTTACAACAGGCTGCCGAGGATGACGGCGTTCGCGCTTTATACCTGACTGGCAGCGGCTCGACCTTCTGCTCGGGAGGGGACCTGAATGCGTTTAAAGAAGGCCCGAATAAGCCGTGGGATGTGCACCGGCGTTTTCGCAGCCTACGGGCATGGTTAGTGCCGTTCCTGTATTTTGAAAAACCTGTCGTTGTCGGCCTGAACGGTTACGCGGTGGGTGGCGGTATGGGGCTGGCTCTCGCGGGCGATATCCTGATTGCCGCGCAAAGCGCGAAGTTGATGTCTGGTTTTTTTCGCCTGGGCGTGATACCCGACGTTGCGATGATGTATACCCTGCCCCGCCTCATCGGACTCGCGCGCGCCAAGAATTTTCTGTTCAGCAATGCAACGCTGACGGCGCAGCAAGCATTGGAGATAGGTCTTGTGTCCGAGGTTGTTGCGGATGACCGGCTGGATGAAGCGTGCTTGGCGAAAGCGCACCAACTGGCTGCGGGCCCTACGCAGGTGATTGGGCTAGCGAAACTCCTGATGGCGCGCAGTTTCGAGACGGACGTGGACGACATGTTTTTGCTCGAAGGGCTTGGCCAATCGCTGGCGATGTCGGGTGAGGAATTTCGTGAAGGCTTGAATGCGCTGCTCGAGAAACGTCCCGCCAGCTTCGCGCGCAAAAGGGCTCCGACACAGCCTACAACATCGGGCGGCAAACCAAAGGGAGTGACACGACGATGATCGACGCAGAGAAAGGTTACCCGGCGCCGAGCGTCAACGCCGATTCCAAGCCATTCTGGGAAGCCGCTCGAAACAACCGGCTTGTGTACAAGCGCTGCGTTTCCTGCGGTCAGCCCCATTTCCCGCCGCGATATCTGTGCCCCGCGTGCTGGTCCGACGGGCTGGAATGGGTCGAGAGCAAAGGACAAGCAGTCGTATACAGTTATACGATCATGCGCCGCGCGCCTCTCCCGGTATTCGCGAAGCGTGTTCCTTATGTCGTTGCGCTGGTCGATCTCGATGAAGGTCCGCGCATGATGGCAAACGTGGTCGGCGACGACGCGCTGAATATAAAGGTCGGCGATCGGGTAAGAGTCTGCTTTGAAGACCGTGGCGACGGTTTCAAGGTGCCCCAGTTCAGCCGCATTGCGTAAAATGAAGAAGGCTGATGCCGGGACGAATTCCATCTAAAGGCGCCCGCACGTCGCCATCTCATGAATCGTCGTCAGAAAGGAGGGTATTTCAATATGCCCGCACTGCCCTGTCACACCGGAATGGGGATCATTAGCCATGGCTGAGTACCTGCTCTTCGATGTCAAAGACAAAATCGCAACCATTACGTTAAACCGCCCCGACAAACTCAATGCCTTCACCGATGCGATGCTCGATGCGTGGCTGGGCGCCCTCGAAGAATGCCGTGTCAGCGATGCGGTCAACGTGATTGTGATCACCGGGACCGGGCGTGCATTTACGACAGGGGGGGACGTAGGCCGATTCGGGGACAGCGCGGCCGACACTCCAGCCAACATCAAAAACCGGATCAAGGAAAACATCCAGCGCCTTCCCAGAAAACTTGACAAGATCGACAAGCCGGTAATCGCGGCGCTTAACGGGTTTGCCACCGGCGGCGGTCTTGACGTGGCGTTGATGTGCGACATTCGTTTTGCCGCAGAAAGCGCTCGCTTTGCCGAGACCTATGTACGCATGGGTCTGATTCCAGGGGTCGGCGGCGCCTATTTTCTACCGCGGCTCATTGGCAGCGCGCGCGCGCTCGAGATGTTCTGGAGCTCGGAATTTATCGATGCGCGCGAAGCCGAGCGCCTTGGATTGGTAAACAAGGTGTTTCCGGACGATCTGTTGATGCCGAAAACGTACGAATTCGCGGAGCGCGTTGCAAGAAGCGCGCCACTGGCCGTGCGGCTGGTAAAACGCATACTCTACCAAGGGCTCAACACCGACCTGGATACCGCGCTCGATATTGTCGCTGCAAACATGCCCGTCGTGCGCGCCAGTGAGGACCACCGGGAGGCGGTCCAAGCTTTCAAGGAAAAACGGGAGCCCCAATTCAACGGGCGCTGAGATCGACTCTCGCGCTCGATGCTGCTCGAAACAGGTTACCCGAACATCTTTCCGGAAGGAAATGCGGATGGCAAGACCAGAATTGAAAACCAGTCTCTGCGAGCTGCTCGGCATAGAGTATCCAATCTTGCTGGCAGGCATGGGCTCTCGGGGAAAAGCCACGCCAGCCGAGCTCGTTGCCGCCGTGTCGGAAGCCGGTGGCATGGGTTGCATTGGCGGCTCGGGCCTCGCCCCCGAGGTAATTCGCAACGTTATCCGCAAGGTGCGCACGCTCACGCGCAAGCCGTTCGGGGTGGACCTGCTGCTGCCGGCGAGTCTGGCCGAGGCCGCGAAAACGCGTTCTGAGGTTCGGTCCCAGTTGCGCGAAAAATTCCCGAAGCATGTCGAGTTCATTCGCAAGCTGTTGCAGGAGCAGAACGTGCCCGAGCTTGAGGTCGACAACGAAGTGGTGATTTCGGACCAGCTGATCGAGGCCCAGCTCAAGGTGCTGTTCGAAGAAAAAGTGCCGATGTTTGCAGCCGGGCTCGGCGACCCGTCAGGCATGGTTCCGCGCGCGCGGGCTCAAGGCATGAAAGTGCTGGGATTGGCCGGGACGGTATCGAATGCCAAACGCCAAGCGCAGGCAGGCGTTGATGTGATCGTTGCCCAAGGCTATGAGGCCGGCGGCCATACCGGGAAAATCGCTAATTTCCCGTTGATCCCGCAAGTGGTGGATGCGGTGAAACCGATCCCAGTCGTCGCGGCCGGCGGCATTTCCGATGGCCGTGGCATTGCCGCCGCACTCGCGCTCGGCGCAACCGGGGTGTGGGTTGGGACGGCTTTTCTGGTTGCCGACGAATGCCAGATCGCCAACGCGATGAAAGATCAGATCGTCAAGGGACGTTCGCAGGACTTCGAAATTCAGCGCTTTTACACCGGCAAGACCATGCGCTGCTTTAAGAACGCGGTGGTCGAGGCTTGGAACAAATCGGGGCTTGAGCCGCTGCCAATGCCTTACCAGAAAATCCTGATGGACGATTGGAACGAGGCGGTGGCGAAAGCCGGGCGCTGGGACCTGCACAGCAATCCCGCCGGCCAGGGCGCCGGCATGCTCACCAAACGCAAACCGGCCAGGCAAATCATGGACGAGCTCGTCGCAGGCACGATCCGCGCACTGCGCGATTTGCATGGCACCGTGAAGATTGCCTGATATTGATCCCAAGGAGGACATTAGATATGAATACCATGCGGATGATTCGTCCTATCCTGATCGTGTTCGTTGCCGGCTGCGCCGCCGCTGCAGGAGCGCAATCCACTGCCGCCGTGCCAAAGAGCAGCTATCCCGATAGACCGATTCGGGTCCTCGTGGGCGTTCCCCCCGGCGGGAGCACCGACATGACCGCACGCATCGTTGCGGACAAATTCGCCGAGGCGCTCGGCCAGCAGATCGTCATTGACAACCGGGGGGGCGCAGGCGGCACCATCGCCGGGGAAATCGTCGCACGCGCATCGCCCGACGGCCACACGCTGTTATTTGCCTACGCCGCGCATACCACCACACCGTTCCTGTACAAGAGTATCCCCTACGATGCGATCAAGAGCTTCACGCCCATTACGCAGGTGGCAACGCAGCCGGTGGTGCTCATCGCTTACCCGCCGTTGCCGGTTAACTCGATCAGTGAACTCATCGCCTACGCCAAAGCGAATCCAGGCAAGCTTAACATCGGCATCTCAGGGGGGGGTAGCTCAGGCCACATCGCCGCAGAGCACCTAAAGCAACTGACTGGAGCTGAAATCACAACAATTATCTACAAGGGCGCCGGTCCAGCGGTGGTCGCGTTAATGAGTGGGGAAGTCCAGCTGGCCTTTGCCGCCACATCCGGCTCAATTGCCTTTATCAAACAGGGCAAGATGAAAGCGCTCGCGCTCACGAGCAAACAGCGCGTGCCTTATCTGCCCGGAATCCCCACGATGGAGGAAGCCGGGTTGGGAGGCCTCGAAGCCACCTCCTGGCAGGGCGTTCTGGGGCCGGCCGGGTTGCCGCGCGCAATCGTCGACCGCCTTTACACCGAAATGGCAAAACTGCTGCGGCTGCCGGAGGTGCGCGAGCGCCTTGCGGCAACCGGATCCGATCCGATCGGCAGTACACCCGATGAATTTGCGGCCGAGATCAAGCGCCAACTGGACGTTTTGGGCAAGGTCATCAAGGCAGCCGGCATACAGCCGCAATGAGGAGGCGCAAATAATGGATTTTTCGTTCGCTCCCGAGCAGCAGGCGATCCGCGATGCCGTGCTCAAGCTATGCGCGCGGTTTGGCGACGATTATTGGCTGAAGAAAGATCGCGAGGGCGGCTGGCCGCACGAGTTTCACAAGGCATTTGCCGACGCTGGATTCCTGGGAATCGCCATGCCCAAGGAATATGGAGGCGCGGGACTCGGCATCACGGAATCATGCATTATGACTGAAGCCATGAGCGAAGCAGGTGGCGGCGGTGCGGCAGCCGCGTGTCTGAACAAATACACCTATGGCCTCAATCCCATCGCGGTGTTCGGCACGGAGGAGCAAAAACAACGCTGGATACCCCCCATGATCAAGGGCGTTGAGAAAAACTGCTTTGCGATCACCGAGCCCGACACCGGACTTAATACGCTCGAACTGAAAACCAAAGCGGAACGCAAGGGCGATTTTTACCTCATGAGCGGCACCAAGATCTGGACCTCGAGCGCCCAGGTTGCGGACAAGATGCTGATTCTCGTGCGAACGACACCGGTTGAGGCAGTAGATAAACGCACTCAGGGCCTTAGCCTTTTCTATACCGACCTTGATCGCGGTCGCATCGAGGTGCGGCAAATTGAAAAAATGGGCCGCAAGTCGGTTGATTCCAACATGCTGTTTATCGACGGCTTGCGCGTGCCCGTTGACGATCGCATCGGCGAAGAAGGCAAAGGTTTCAAATACGTGCTGCACGGAATGAATCCCGAGCGCTGCCTAGTTGCCGCGGGCGCCGTTGGACTCGGCCGGCTCGCTCTCGGCAAGGCCACGCAATACGCCAAGCAACGCGTTGTCTTCGACCGCCCGATAGGCCAGAACCAAGGTATTCAGCATCCACTTGCCGAGTCCTGGATGGAACTCGAGGCGGCACGGCTCATGGTTTACCACGCCGCGTCCCTCTACGATCAGGACAAACCCTGCGGTGCGCAGGCCAATGCCGCAAAATACCTCGCCGCCGAAGCTTGCTTCAAGGCCTGTACCACGGCGGTGATGACGCATGGCGGCATGGGCTACGCGAAGGAATATCACGTCGAGCGCTATCTGCGCGAAAGTTTTATCCCGCGAATCGCGCCGGTCAGCCGCGAGCTGATACTTTGCCATGTCGCGGAGAAGGTGCTCGGTCTGCCGAAGTCATATTAAGAGCCTGTAACATAATGAAACGCACGTGCGTTGCAGCCAGAATCGGTGATGGCGAGGCGCTCGATGCAGCGAATGTCGTGAACCTTCGCAAGTCGAGCAACGCTGCCAGCGCCGATTCTGGCCGCAACCCCGTATACATATGGCTGAATTATCTCCGTCTTGCTGGGGGCTGGCCGCGATTTTGGCCCATGGCATTGTCACAAGTCCCTGGCTTAGAGTGACTAAGCGGCGGGCCTTGCTTCGCGCCCTGAGCCAAAATCGTGCCAGCGCAGCGCGTGTTTCATT
>JACQOI010000163.1 GCA_016202615.1 Betaproteobacteria bacterium | reverse complement strand
GTAGGGCGGCATGGCGCGCGGACTCGTTACCGGCGTAGCCGGCCGCTTGCGGGCAGCGCGCCCAAGCCCCGTTCCCGCAGACGGGCGTTCCGCTAACGTGTCACGGGGCTATGCCGCCATCATCAATCGTCGGCAAAGGATTGCCGACCTACTTCTGCGCACCACCGCGCGAACCGGTGCGCAGGGCGCACCCTACATGCCGGAATAGGCTTAAGGTAGTGACATTGCAGGTAGCCCCGTTTTTCGACCCTGCAGCCCGTCGTCAAGGAAGTGGCCACACGGCTGTTCAATATCGCTGGGTCATGAGCTTCGTACTGCCGATTCCGTTTGCCGCAACTGAACCGGCAACGTGATGAAAAAATTCTGCAGCAATGTTGGCAGCAATCGCATCGCAGCGTTTATCTGATTGCAAATCGGCGGCGTTGTGCGTGATCGGTGAGCGCTCAAAAATGCATCACACATCTGATGATTAACGACAGGGTGAAGGCGTAGTTGTCGTGATTTCACGCGATGTTTTTGCGCGCAAAAAAATCTGCGACCGGCACCGCCGCCACCAGGGTCGACGCGCTGCGCGGAGCCCTGAAATCTGCGCCGACGGGTTACTGAATTCTACAAACAAATCAAATACTTGGAACTAGAGTTTGAATCAAGTCGGAGGCGTCGGAGTGAGGGTGACTAACCCTGGGAATAGTACTGCGAGGGGGGTGATCCGGAACCGGCTGCGCTGGCTGCAGCCGCTGACTACTGATGCCGGGAAATAACGGGAGCTGGGGAGCCCAGCTCCCGCTCAAGCTACTACCGTTATTTCTTCTTCTTAGCTGTCTTCTTCTTAGCTTTTTTCTTCGCTGCCATTGTTATCTCCTTACGAGTTATTGATTTGCTTAACGTGCAAACAGCTTTTGTTTCTGCACTCCCAATGCATCGCTTCACGTTGCCGCATGTGACTCCTGTTTTGTTTCCAAAGCAGGATTACGATGCTTGGTGCGCCAATTCTATGCTACGTTCAAAAATAAATGCAACACTTTTTTTTAAAAAAATGAAATGATGTGGTATGGATGTTGCGCATATGCCACCGGAATTATCGTTAGCGATGGTGAACATCATCGCGATTTTTGTCACGCGTAACGCAGTTCAATGATCGGAAAATGGTGTGATGAAGCGTTTCAGCGATGAAATTTCGACAGTTTGAATCGTTATTGCGGCAATAAACGTTCCGGTGCGATCAACTGCGCGACCGATTCCCGTTCGCGGATCAAATGCATTTCGGACCCGCTCACCATCACTTCAGCCGCGCGCGGCCGCGTGTTGTAATTGGAACTCATGGTCATGCCGTAAGCGCCCGCTGACATGATCGCAACCAGATCGCTCTCGGCCAGACTCAGTTCGCGGTCGTGGCCGAGGAAGTCGCCGCTTTCGCATACCGGCCCGACTACTTCGTAACGCCGCGCCGGCCCGCGCCGCGGATGCACCGGCTGGATGTCGTGCCAGGCATCGTAGAGCGCCGGGCGCATCAGATCATTCATCGCGGCATCGAGCACCGCAAAGTTGCGGTGCGCGCCATGCTTCAGGTATTCGACGCGCGCCAGCAGGATGCCGGTGTTGCCGGCCAATGAGCGGCCGGGCTCGAGCAGGATCTTTTGCTTGCGGCTGCCGAAGCAGGCAGACAGCGCCTGGACGTAATCGGCGACCGGCGGCGGCACCTCATCGCGATAGCGGATGCCGAGCCCCCCGCCGATGTCGATATGCGTGACGTTGATGCGCTCGGCGGCAAGGCGGTCGGCCAGGTCGAGCAGTTTTTGCAGCGCCGCAATGAACGGCGGGATCTCGGTGAGCTGCGAGCCGATGTGGCAGTCGATGCCAACCACGCGCAGGTTCGCCATCCCGGCCGCGCTGCGGTAAAGCGGCAGCGCATCCTCGAACGCCACTCCGAATTTGTTTTCCTTGAGACCGGTCGCGATGTAGGGGTGGGTTTGGGCGTCGACGTCAGGGTTGACTCGCAAACTGACCGGCGCGGCTCTGCCCAGTTCGCCGGCGATGCGGTCGAGCCGCTTCAGCTCGCTTTCGGATTCGACGTTGAAGCACAAGATGCCGGCGGACAGCGCGGCGCGCATCTCGGCCGCGCTTTTGCCGACGCCCGAAAACACGATTTTGCGCGGATCGCCGCCCGCGGCGATCACGCGCTCGAGCTCGCCGCCCGAGACGATGTCGAAGCCGCTGCCGAGCCGCGCCAGCAGGTTGAGCACGGCCAGGCTGGAATTGGCCTTGACCGCATAACAGATCAGATGGTCGCGCCGCGCCAGCGCCTGATCGTAGGCGTGATAGGCGGCTTCGAGCGCCGCGCGCGAATAGACGTAGCACGGGGTGCCGAATGCCTCGGCAATGCGGTCGAGCGCGACCCCCTCAGCGTGGAGTTGCTGGTCACGATATGCGAAATAGCTCACTTGGACGCGGGGGCCTGGGTCTTCTTGTTATCGGGCTGCGTGCCGGACGCCGGCACGGTGTCAGCGGGTGGTTTGGCCGCGGGCTTTTGCTCCGGGAGATAAAGCGGCCCTTTGAGGCCGCAGGCCGGCAGCCCGGCCGCCAGTATTAGCAACAGAACGGATTTGCGCATGAAATATTTGGCGCGTAATGCGCTGCTGAATATTAGCACAATGGCTGCTATGCGCCGTTTACGCGAGCAAGTACCGTAGGGTGTGCTCCGCGAGGCGGAGCGCACCAACCCTGACGCCTCCGCCGGTGCGCAAGCGCACCCTACGTGCTCCGGTAGTACCGTAGGG
>JACQOI010000161.1 GCA_016202615.1 Betaproteobacteria bacterium | reverse complement strand
GGTCCGGATGCGCGCTCAGCTTTCTCACCAAATCATCGTCGCTCAGGTGCAGGGCTGTCATTTCTTCGCTCCTTTCAGTGGGTGGACCGTGCGGTGAGCTTACTCCACATCAGTTTGAATCGCACCCCCTGGTAACCGCCGCCGCCATTTCGCCCCTATGCTGATGGTATACTACGCCTTACTGATAATTACGAAACCGGACGACAGTCCGGTTTCGCTCGACGCTCCCCTCGCCCTCCGGGAGAGGGGTTGGGGGTGAGGGATCGAGCGATGTGACATAGTTATGTAAGGCTCGATACTTCGATACTGCATCCACGGGGAGGTTCGGCATGGGCGTCGTTTCGATCGTAATACTGGCCGTGGCTGTGGTGGCCCTGGCGTATCTGGTCATGCTTTACAACAATCTGGTCCAGGTAAAACACAACGTATCCAAGGCCTGGGCCAATATCGACGTGCTGCTCAAACAGCGTCACGACGAGTTGCCGAAACTGGTTGAAACCTGCAAGCAGTACATGAAGTTCGAGCAGGACACGCTGCAAAGAGTAGTCGACGCGCGCTCCAGGGTTTTCGCGGCACGCGAGTCCCAGGACATCCGCGCACTCGGCCCGGCCGAAGCAGGACTTCGCGCCAGCATCGGCAACCTGTTCGCGGTGGCGGAGCAATACCCCGACCTCAAGACCAACCAGACCTTCCTGCAGCTGCAAAGCCGCATCTCCGGCCTCGAGAACGCGATTGCCGACCGCCGCGAGTTCTATAACGAGAGCGTGAACATCACCAACGTGCGCATCGAGCAGTTCCCGGACACCATCATCGCCGGCATGTTCAACTTCAAGCCCGCGCCGCTGCTCGAATTCGACAGCACCGAGAAAACCGACGTCGACGTCAAGGAACTCTTCAAGTAACCCCGCGCGCGGGATGCCTTCCGCATGCGTAGCCGGTTTCGCATCCAATCAACCAACTGGCTGACCGGCGGCGTTCATTTCCTCATACTGGGAATCGCCGCGCAAGCCGACACGCCCGCGGTCTGGCCCTACGCGCTCGCAGCGATGTCGCTGGTCAGCTTCGCGGCGTGGGTCGCCAACTACCGCCGCTACCGCCAGATCGCCGATACGCCGACTTCGCGCGTCGCGTCCGCCGCGCAGGGGTATGTCGAGCTGCTGGGACGCTCGGCGCTGTTGCCCGGCGCTGTCCTCCTCACCAAATTCAGGCAATTGCCGTGTGCGTGGTACCGCTACCAGGTCGAGGAAAAAAGCTCCGACAACAAGTGGTCGGTCAGGGATCACGGGGAAAGCGACGACCCGTTTCTGCTCATCGACAACAGCGGAAAGTGCGTGATCGACCCCGAACACGCCGAAGTCATCACTTCGCGCCGCGAAACCTGGAGCGAGGGCGATTACCGTTATACCGAGTGGCTGCTGCTGCCCAAGGACCGGCTCTACGCGATCGGCGAGTTCGCGACCATCGGCGGCGCCGGCAGCGAGCTCGATTTCGACGGCGATGTCGGCGCGCTGCTCGCCGCATGGAAAAAGAACCAGCCCCGGCTGCTCGAGCGTTTCGACCTCAATCGTGACGGCTCGCTGGACCTCAAGGAGTGGCAGCTCGCGCGGCGCCAGGCGCAGCGCGAGGTCGAAGCGCAGCACCGCGAGATCCGCATGACCGACGGCACGCACGTGCTGCGCAAGCCCGCCGACGGCCGTTTGTTTCTGCTTTCCAACTATCTCCCGGACAAGCTCAGGCAGACCTACTTGATATGGGGTTGGATGCACATCGTGATTTTCGTGGGCGCGGGCGGCGGGGCACTCACGCTGCTCCAGTGGAGCAACGCTTAATGTTAAGTGCTGAATTTTGAATGTTGAGTTACGACATGCCGCGGTGATGGCGAGTTTCGCTCAATCACACTAAACTCAACGCTGAACATTAAACACTAAATGCGAACCGACCACCTGCACGGCCTGAGTGCCAGCGGCTTTCACAAGCTGTTCTACACCGACTGGGGCGATCCGGGGAGCCGTCACGTGGTGATCTGCGTGCACGGCCTGACGCGCACTTGCCGCGACTTCGATTTCCTCGCCCAGGCGCTCGCCGGCGAGTGCCGCGTGGTCTGCCCCGACGTGGTCGGCCGCGGCCGCAGCGACTGGCTCTGTCATAAAGACGATTACGACTATCCGCAATACATGGCGGACATGACGGCGCTCATCGCGCGCGTCTCGGCGTGGCCGGCGCCGTCGGGCTGGCTCGGCAAGCTCGCCAATTTCCTGACCCGGCGTTACGGCTCGCGCCCGATTTACTGGGTCGGCACCTCGATGGGCGGCATGCTCGGCATGCTGCTTGCCGCGCGCCCGAAATCGCCGATCCGCAAGCTGGTGGTGAACGACGTCGGGCCGCTGATACCCAAGGCGGCGCTCGAGCGCATCGCCACCTATGTCGGCAAGGACCTGCGCTTCCAAACGTTCGAGGAACTCGAAGCCTACGTGCGCCAGACCTCGGCCCCGTTCGGGCCGCTCACCGCCGCGCAATGGCATCACTTGACGCTGCACGGCGCCAGGCAGAACGATGACGGCAGCTGGGGCATGTGCTACGACCCTGACATCGCGCTGCCGTTCCGCAAAGACCCGCTGCAGGACATCGATCTGTGGAATTACTGGGACGCCATCACCTGCCCGACGCTCGCGCTGCGCGGCGCCGACTCGGATCTGCTGCTCAAGGAAACCGCGGAACAGATGCAAAAACGCGGACCGCGCGCCATTCTGGTCGAGTTCGCCGGCATCGGCCACGCGCCGATGCTGATGGCGGAGGATCAGATCAAGGTGGTGAAAGACTTCCTGCTCGCGGAGTAAGGCGGTGATGGGTAATGAGTGAGTTACATCCCTCACCGCTTGTCGCTCACCGCTTACCGCTTACCGTTTACCATTCACGATTCACCATTTACGGCTTGCCGGCGCGATCACGGGAAGCTGGTGTATTCCTCGAGCGAGATGCGGCCATCGTGATTGGTGTCGATTTTTGCGAAATTGGTCTCCAGCACCGCATCCCCCTTGACTTCATCCGGTGTCAGAAAGCCGCTGCGGTCTCTATCGAGCACGTAGAACTCGCGCGGCGTCAAGCGTGTCGGCTGGTCCTTGCCGGGCTCGGGTTCCGCCTTGGTTCCAGGCTGCGTCTTGGTCGCGGGTGCGAGCCTGGATTTCACCGCATCCTCCGCGGGCTTCCGGAAGAACTGCTCGCCGCCGATCACCAGAAACAACACCAGCGCGCCGGCGGCAAACCAGGTCAACTGCGCCATCGACGGGCGTTTGTCCGTAGGCCTGCCCTCAAGCAGGGTTGTCTTCTCGACGCGCTGCGTTGGCGCATCCTCGTGCGCGTTACCTGTCGCCGGTACGGCGGCGCTGGCGGTTGGCAGCGCCGTCGGCGTGGCGTACGCCTCACCGGTAAACATGGCCGTCCATTCCGGCACCGTCTGCGGCCGCTTTTTCTCGTCGACTTCCATGCCGCGATTGATGGCGTGCAGGAACCCCGGGCTGAAGCGGTCGCGCGCGGCTATCAACGACTGCATCACGACGTCATCTTTCATGCGGGTCACGACGTCAGGCGGGTTGTCACCGACCACCGCGCGGCACATGACCGCCGCGAGCGAATAGATGTCGGTCCACGGCCCCTGGTTGCCGTCCTTCGAATATTGTTCGAGCGGGGCGAAGCCTGGCGTCAGGATCGAAGTCATGGTGCGCGTCGCGCCGCCGACCGCCAGCCGTGCGGCCCCGAAGTCGATCAGCAGCGGCGCGCCGGTATCGCGGATGAAAATGTTCGACGGCTTGATGTCGCGGTGCAGGAAACCGGCTTCGTGCACGGCCTGCAGCCCTTCGAGCAGCGGCATCAGTATCTGCCGCAGCATCGGCTCGTCGGGCTGCGGGATGCGCTTGAGCAGTTGGCTGAGCGACATGCCCGACTCGTAATTCATCACCATGTAAGCAGTGCCGTTCGCCTCGAAATAGCGGCTGACGGTCACGATGTTGGGATGGATGAACTTGGCGAGCAGCCGCGCTTCCTGCAGGAAGCGGTCGAGCCCCCATTTGTAGTTGTATTCGGTACCGGTATTGATCGGCACGATGCTGCCGTCGAGTGCGCGCACCGCGAGCTCCACCGGCAGATACTCCTTGATTGCAACTTTCTTTTCGAGATTGGTATCGTAACCAAGATAGGTCATGCCGAAGCCGCCGGCGCCGAGTATCGATTCCAGCCGATATTCGAGCAGCATCGAGCCGAGCGGCAGCGAGTTGCGGTAATTCAGTATTTCGACCATTTATACCTTGCAATGGCGCCCGAGCGCCGGTGACGGCGCCCTTCTGCGCGCATCATCGCTGAATTCCGGGTTAATTCCAAGGAGTATTTCCACCGCACGGCAATCCGGCGCTGTGCGCGGCAAGACAATGCGGCGTGACCGCCAACCCGCGGTGGGCGTGGCCTAGGAGTTTGTCGGACTTAGCGCCGACAAACTCCTTGGCAGCCTGTGCGGACTCTTAAGTCCGACAGGCTGCTAGGGTCGTTGCTTGGTCGTCTGCTGTTTTTTGCGTAGCTGCCACAGCTCGGCGGGCGAGATGCGGCCGTCGCGGTCGATATCGACCGCCGGGAAATTCTGAGCGATGAACGGGAACCTGCCCCTGACTTCGTCCGGCGACAGATAGCCGTCGCCATCGGCATCGGCGGCGCGGAATGCTTCCATCAGCTTGCGACGCATGTCGAGCGGGATTTCTGGCAATGGCTCGGTTGCTGTTTGCGCCGTAGTGGCGGGCGGCGCAATCGGCACCGCAGGTGCTGCCGGGGCTGGCCGTGGCGCGGGCGCCGCGGGAGTCTCGACCTCCAGCGCGGGCGGCGATGGCAACGGCTCGGCACGCGTTTCAGGCTGTGTTGTCGCTTGCGCCGATGGCGCAGTCTGTGTCGCTACCGTCTCCTGCGCCTGCTGGTAGCGTTTCGACCAGGTAGCGCCGAGCGCCAGCACAATCAACGCGATGCCGCCGCCGATCAGCCATTTGCCGCCGCCGGTGCTACGGGACTCGGCCTCGGCGCTGGTGGTGTGCCGCTGCGGCATGGTTTTCGAGACGCGCGGCGCGCTGACCGCCGACGGGCTGCGGCTGAACGCGGTAAGCGGCGCCCGCCCCAGGAACAGATCGCGCCATTCGGCGACGCTTTGCGGGCGCATTTTTTCATCCAGCATCATGCCCCACTCGATCGCTTTCAGAAAACGCTCGCTGTAACGCGCGCGCGCCGCGGTCAGCACGGCCATGGCGTTGTCCGCTTTCATGCGGCTCACCGCGTCGGGCGGATTCTCGCCGGTCACGGCGCGGTAGACCACGCCCGACAGCGCGTAGATGTCGGACCACGGCCCTTGGTTGCCGCTACTCGTGTATTGCTCGAGCGGCGCATAGCCGGGAGACACGATCGCGGTCCGGCTCTTCGAGACGCTGCCGGCCGTCAGCCGCGCCGAGCCGAAGTCGATCAACAGCGGCACGCCGTTTTCACGGATGAAAACGTTGGAAGGCTTGATATCGCGGTGCAGGAATCCGGCCTGATGCACCGCCTGCAGGCCGTCGAGGATCGGCATCAGGATGTTCTTGAGCGTCGTCTCTTCCGGCATCGGCGCGCGCCGCAGATTCTGATACAGCGATTCGCCGGCCTCGTAATCCATCACCATGTAGCTGGTGCCGTTCGCCTCGAAGAAACGGTTGACGCGCACGATGTTGGGATGGCTGAACTTGGCGAGCGTGCGCGCCTCCTGGATGAAGCGTTCGAGCCCCCACTTGTAGTTGTATTCGCTTTCGGTGTTGACCGGCACGATGCTGCCGTCGAGCGCGCGGATCGCGAGTTCGCCCGGCAGGTATTCCTTGATCGCGACGTGCTTCTCGAGATTGGTGTCCCAACCGAGGTAAGTCATGCCGAAACCGCCGGCGCCCAATATCGACTCGAGTCGATACTCGAGCAGCATCGATTTGAGCGGCAGCGCGTTATGGTAAGTCGGAGCCTCTGGCACCGGATCTATCTCCTGCCGGACTGATGCCCGCCTGCCGCAGCCGCGGCAGGCGGTCGAATATCAACCACGTGGCCATGATTTTTCGGCAATCATCCTCCAAGCGAGATGAAAAATCCACCCGCCTGCCATATGCATATGTCGGGAATCGTGATTTAATAACCATAAATACGCGCGTCTCACATTATGCGGGCGTTCGGAGGCGGTTTTGCCAAAGGAGTTTGTCGGCCCAAAGTCCGACAAACTCCCAGCGCAACGAATTCTCATGGAGTATATATCATGCAAAAAACACCCTATGATGTCGTCGTCGTCGGTGGCGGTAATGCCGCCCTCTGCGCCGCGCTGTCTGCTAAAGAGCATGGCGCAAACGTCCTCGTGCTGGAGCGCGCGCCAGAGGACGAGCGCGGCGGGAACAGCGCATTTACCGCAGGAAGCTACCGCCATGTGTACAACGGTCTGGAGGATGTCAAAAACGTCGTGCCGGACCTCTCGGAAGAGGAAATCGCGCGCACTGACTTCGGGCGGTATTCCGCGGAGGAGTATCTTGACGACCTCGGTCGCCTCACGCAATACCATATCGATCCGGACTTGGCGGAGATCCTCGTGCGCCGCAGCACCGATACCGTTCACTGGATCCGGCAAAGGACCAACGTACGCTTCCTGCCCTATTACGGACGTTATGCGCACGACCACAATGGGGTTTCGAAGTTTTACGGGGGCGTCGTCATTACCGCCTCCGGCGGCGGGCCCGGATTGGTCGATGCGCAATATAAGGCCGCGCAGAAGCAGGGGATTACGATCCGCTATAACGCCCAGGTCACGGCGCTGCTGCGGGGGCGCTCCGGTGTCGAGGGGGTGCGTTTGATCGCCGAGGGCGTCGAGGAAGAAATGCGCGCACGTGCGGTGGTGCTGGCCTGTGGCGGATTTGAAGCTAATCGGGAATGGCGCACGCGCTATCTGGGGCCGGGCTGGGAGCTGGCGAAGGTGCGGGGCACGCGCTACAACACTGGTGACGGAATACGTATGGCGCTCGACATCGGTGCGCAATCCTATGGACATTGGTCGGGTTCCCACTCGGTTTCCTGGGAGCGCTATGCTCCGGACTTCGGCGATATGAATACGCGCTCGCACAACTCGTACCGCCACGGGTATCCGTTTAGCATTATGGTCAATGCGGAAGGCAAGCGCTTTCTGGATGAAGGCATCGACTTCCGCGGCTTTACCTATGCCAAGTTCGGCCGTATCGTCCTGCAGCAGCCGGGAAGCTATGCGTGGCAGATTTTTGACTCGCAAGTGGCCCACCTCCTGCTCAAGGAAGAGTACAGGCAAAAGGGTGCCACCAAAGTGCAGGCCAACACTTTGGAAGAGCTGGTCGAGCGCATGCAGGACGTGGATTCCGCGCAATTCATGACCACGGTGCGCGAATACAACGCCGCCATAAAGCGTGACGTGCCATTCGACCCCAACAGCAAAGATGGACGCTGCACTGTGGGTTTATCGATAAACAAATCGAACTGGGCGAATCCTATCGAGAAGCCGCCGTTCGAAGCGTTTGCGGTCGGCTGCGCGATTACGTTTACTTTCGGCGGGCTCAAGATCGACACGGCCGCTCATGTACTGGACATCAGCGATCAACCCCTGCCGGGCCTGTATGCGGCTGGCGAGCTGGTGGGCGGGATTTTTTACTTCAACTATCCGGGCAGTTCCGGCCTGATGGCCGGCGCAGTATTTGGGCGCATTGCAGGGCGCGAAGCGGCGGCGTACGCGCAAGGCCGGTCCGCGGGGGCGAGCTGACGATCAATCCAGGTATTCGGCGGCTGCACTATTTTGCCTTCACTCCGGTCGCCTGAATCAACTTGGCGCTCTGAACGATCTCACTATGAATAAGAGCCGCAAATGCTTCCGGAGATCTGGTCTGGGGCTCGAGGCCTTGTTTGTTGAACGATTCCTTCATCTCCGGGGTGCTGACTGCCTTACTGATCACCGCGTTTAGCCGAGCGACAATTTCTTTCGGCACGCCTGCCGGCGCGACCAGCCCATACCAGCTGGTGCGATCGTACCCGGGTAATCCGGACTCGTTGAGCGTAGGTATCGAAGGCAGCAGCGCCGAGCGCTCGCCGCTGGTAACCGCGAGAGGTCTTAATTTTCCGCTTTCCAGCAGAGACCGGGACGCCGCCAGGCTGGGAAAACTCATTTCAATCTGACCAGCCACGGTGGCTACGACTACCTCCGCCGCACCCTTGTACGGCACCTCGATGATGTTCACCTTCGCCATCAAGTTAAAAAGCCCGCCGGCAAGAGTCGCCGAGCTGCCGACACCGTCAGAGCCAAAATTGAGCTTACCTGGCTGCGACCGTGCAAGCTCAATCAACTCCGCGACGTTGCGCGCGGGCACGGATGGATTAACTACAAGCACGCTGGTGCCTAGCGCAACCAGTACGATCGGCGCGAAATCGCGCTCCAGGTCATACGGAAGCTTGGAATTCAGCGCCGGAAGAGTGGCGGCGGAGTACGCGAGCAGAAGCAGCGTATAACCGTCCGCAGGCGATTTGCTCACCCTCTCGTTTGCTATCGAACTGCTTGCACCAGGGCGGTTTTCGACGATCACGGGCTGACCGAGATTCTCAGATAACTTCTGCCCAACCATACGCGCCAAAGTGTCGGTCGAGCCGCCTGGCGTGTATCCTACAACTATCCGGATTGATTTCACGGGATAGCTCTGCGCTAACGAATCAAACACCAACAAGGTCGCGCACCCAAGAAATCCCGCGAATAATCCAAATATGTGCCATGCCGGTTTTCGCACGATGTCACCTTCTCTTTCTAGTACTGCTCCCGTTGCATCATGATACTTACGCAGGCATCCTGCACATGGGCCCAAAACTGATCGACCGTGAACAATTGTGCTTGCTGACAGGACTGGCTTCACCGCGCCGAGGACGGTACTGGTGCTGCGAGGCAGGCACGCATAGCGTCACGCAAGCGAAAAGCGCGGCTCCATATCAAGATTTTCCAGCCGTTCAAACATCCGCGCAGCAACCTCATCATCTGTATCGGCAGACAGGAGCATGAACTTGCGGCGCAATTCCGTGTGGGTTAGCGGCTCCTCCGGCATGCCTTTGAACGTATCGCCGTCCTTTGCCAACTCGCGACCATCCTTAAGTCGTACGGCGACACGTGTGCTCCTGACCGAACGACCTCCCTGCGCGAACGCGCGCAATTTCACACTACGACAGGCGGCACGAATCGCGGGATCGTTGAGCGCGCTCGCATCGAACGATTTCGGGTCGTCGGGATCGCGAAACAGTGCAAGGGCGGTGCAAAAAGGAACGCTGTACTGAGCTTTCATCATATCGCCGGGCTCAGTGATGTTGTGGTGGCTCACAAGCTTACGGCTGCCCTCGACCACAACCCCCGCAACGTCCTTACCCTGGAACGCGTGCTCCGCCATCAACTCGCGTAATGCCTGAATAGCCGTATGCGCATTCATGTGGCATGCGTAGCGCTTCATTGTGATGTGGAGCGTTCTCCAATCCCTGGCTAAATTCGCCGTAAGCAGCTTGGGGTCGCCATTGCGGCAATACGCTTCCAAGTATCCGAATTTGCCCTCGAGCACGCTTTCAGGCCCGGCGTAGCCCTCACCTGCAAGCCGGGCTGCAAGGATGCCGGATTCGGATGCTCGTCCAAGGTGCAGGCGCTTTACCATCGCGCCACTTTCAGACTTGGTAAATGCCAGCAATCCAGAGGACAACGATCCGGCGATGCCGAGCGCATGTCCGAGTTGTACCGCATCCAGGCCAAATACTCTGCCTGCCGCCACGGCCGCGCCATAAGCGCCGAGAAGCCCGGGCTCATGAAAACCCAGCGTTTCGGGACTGTGATGCGAAGCCGCACCGATGCGGAACAACACCTCGCAACCGGCCGCGAATGCCGAGATCGCGGTCTTGCCGTCGGCGTTGGTCTCCTCGCAGGCAGCCAGAATGGCGGGCACCAACGTCGCACCGGGGTGCACCCCGACGCCAGGTTCGCCCGCGCTGTCCAGCTCGTACGCATGCGCCAGCACGCCGTTAGCCAGCGCCGCAAGAGGTACGTGGACGCGCATCTCCGGAAAGCCGATGATCGAACAAGGACCGCCGCTACCGTATCGGCGCGCGTAATCCACAGCCATGCGGCTCCATGCAAATTGCGAGCCGAATGCGGCGGCCGCCACCGTGTCGATGATGCAGTCCTTGGCGCGCTCGACGACCGTGTACGGGATCTCTTCAAACGCGAGGTCGCCCGCGAATTTTCCCAGAATTTGTGCGGCTGTGGACATGAAATTAGCAGCTTAGAATTGGCAGTGGAGTATGGATACTGCGCTTCAATTGAAAGTTCGTGCCGCAATAAGATGATTCGACGGGCGGTGTCCCGTCTGTAATTGAACGTGGCGTGCCAGATATAAATACTAAGCTGATTTTAGCTGCTCGGCAATAGCGTCTTTGATGCCGCAATAATATGCTATGATTTCCGTTGAGCGGCGTTTGACCCCGATGAAGCAAGCTTTCTCGTTAGCATGGAGGGTGTATGCGGCTCCCGCATTTTGTTGGCGCAAGGCTACACTCTCCTGCTGGCACCGGCCAGCTATGCCATAAACGCCAGCTTGTACCCCAAGCTGTCCTTTGACCCGATCAAAGACTTTTCACCAATAAGCCTGGTGTCTTCTTCTCCCTTCATCTTGGTGGTCCCGACTTCCGTACCGGTAAGCTCGGTGCAGGAACTGATTGCGTTCGCTAAATCGAAACCAGGCCGACTGAACTATGCGAGCGGCGGTACATCCGGGCAACTCGCTGCCGAATTATTTAGAAGCATGGCCGGCATCAGCATTGTGAACGTTCCTTGCAAAAGCAGCGCAATGGCGATTCCAGATTTGCTGGGCGGCCGTGTTTCAATGATGTTCAGTGCACCTCCCGCGGCACTTCCGCTCGTCAACACTGGCCGGCGGCGTGCGCTTGGGGTGAGCGGGCTCAAGCGGTTAATTGCAGCACCAGAAATCCCAACAATCTCCGAGTCGGGTGTGGCAGGGTACGAGGTAGATTCTTGGTCGGGACTACTCGCGCCGGCAGCGACCCCCAAGAAAATCATCAGCAAGCTCAATGCAGAGGTCAGCAACACAATGAAGCTCCCGGACGTGAGGGATCGTTTGCCCCCCTTAGGGGTGGAAGCCAAGACGACGACAGCCGAGCAATTTGCGACATACCTGGAGGCGGAAATCACGAAATGGGCGAAGATCATCCGCGAAACGGGGGTACGCCCGGAATAAGTTACGGCACGTGACGATCCGCGTGTGCGGCTAGGCTTGAGGACACAAGCAGCGCGTCCGGTGAGTGCGAAGCGATCTCGGGCGCCATGAGCCGGTTCCGAGCTTAGTTTGCCTAGCCAATCACGCCACGCTATCAATCAAGGAGGGGAAATGAAGATCAGTAACCGCTTGTTGCGGCAGTTGTGTAATGTTTTCCCGTTAGTCATATGTGCATCCGTTGCGGGTGCAGCGTTAGCTCAGCCCTTGCCGTGCATCCTTCAGTGCCTGCGAAAACGGTCAAAGAGTTTATCGCGTTGGCAAAGTCGAAGAAAGGCGGAATTACCTACTCCTCTGGGGGCGTCGGAGGGCCGACTCATTTAGCGATGGAACTATTCAAGACACTCGCAGGATTTGACGCCACGCACGTGCCTTACAAAGGAACCGGACCGGCGATGATCGACCTCATAGGAGGACAGGTCGATGCATCTATTCCGACGATGCCTGGCGGGCTGCTTCATGTGAGGAGCGGAAAGGTAAGGGCGTTAGCGGTGACGAGCCCCAAACGTTCGCTCCTTTTGCCCGACGTTCCGACTGTTGCGGAAGCCGGAATTCCCGGATACGAAGTCACTGGATGGTATGGCTTCCTAGCGCCGGCTGGCACACAGCGGGAAGTCGTGGCCAAGATCTACGAAGAAGTATCCAGAATGCTCAAGCTCCCTGATGTCATTGATCGCCTGGTGGCGGATGGAGCAGAGCCGGTCGGCACTACACCTGCAGAGTTCGCGGCTTACATCAAAGCTGAAATTATTAAATGGGAAAGAGTAATCAAACAATCCGGAGCGAAAGCGGATTGAGGGGAGTCAAGCGAGGCGATGGTACTGAAGAAACATCAACCCAACCGCGAACATCCATACAACAAAACGCGGTATCAGCATGAATCCTCTTTGATCAAAAGGAATAGCGTCGTAATCCGCCATCGACCGGTATCACGGTGCCGCTGATATAACACGCGACGGGGGAAGCGAGGAACACCGCCAGGCAGGCGAGTTCCTCCGGCTCGCCGAAGCGACCCGCCGGAATGTGGCGCTCGGCGAACTCTTTGCGCACGGGTTCCGGATTGTTGCGCAGGATCTGCTCACTGATGATGCGGCCGGGTGGAATGCTGTTGACGGTGATCCCGTATTTGCCGAGTTCTTTGGCCATTCCGTGGGCCCAGGAGTGCACGCCTGCCTTGGCGGCATGCGCGGCGTTAAGGTGATCCTGCTCGGATTTGCCGGTGATGTTGATAACGCGCCCCCACTTGTGCTTGATCATGTCGGGCAGCACGGCATGGGTAAGCTGGCGCACGCGCGTAAAGTTGAGCGTCATCGCCTCGACCCACTTTTCTTCCGGGGCGTCGATCGGCAACGGGCGGCTCCCGCCAGCGCAATTGATCAGGATATTGATCTGCCCGAGCCCCTTGACCGCTTCCTGCGCAAGTCTTCGAGGTGCGTCCTCCTCCATGATGTCGACGACCGCGATCTGCGGCGGCGGCCCGCCGGCGGCAACAATTTCCCTGGCGAGCTGTTCGAGCAGCTCGCGCCGGCGCGCGGTGATGCACAGCTTGACGCCTTCGGCCGCCAGTCCCTTGGCGATGCCACGCCCGATGCCCATGCTGGCGCCGGTCACCAGCGCGGTCTTTCCTTTCAACTGCAGATCCATCGTGGCTTTTCCTTATCGAATTGACAGGTTTAGGACGGCATGCGGGGACACTTTTGCTTTTAACCCCTCATGCCGCTATCTTTGGCGACCTTACGCCAGCGAGCGATTTCCGCGGCAGACGCGATATAAACATGACCCCTCGCGACTAATCAACGCGAATGCCGGCATCCTTGACCACCTTGCCCAGTCTGGCCATTTCGGATTTCACCGTGGCCGCTAGTTGTTCCGGCGAACTGCCCACGGTTTCCACCCCGACATTGAAAAATTTCTCTCTGACATCTGCCTGGTTAAGTAGCCTCACAACCTCCCGGTTCAGTCGACTGACGATCGCCGCAGGGGTCCCTGGCGACGCAAACATGGCTGTCGCGCCTCCCGTATCATACCCGGGCACCGTTGCCGCCACCGTGGGCAAGTCAGGAACCAGCGTAGACGGCTTGGCGCTGGTAACCGCCAAGGCCTTCAGCCTACCCGCCTTGATGTGCGACGCTACGGAAGCTACGGTGGCGAAGGTCAACTGCACCTGACCACCGATCAGATTGATGTTTACCGCCCCGCTGCCTTTGTAGGGAATATGCACGATATCGACTCCGGCCATGTACTTGAATAACTCCGCCGCCAGATGACTTGAAGTGCCTATCCCGCCCGAAGCATAGTTAAGCGCACCGGGCTTGGCCCTGGCTAAAGCGACCAAATCCCCGACGGAATTTGCCGCGACTGACGGATTCACGACAAGAATATTGGGCGATTTGACCAACAACGAGATCGGCGAGAAACCTTTTATGGGATCGTAAGTTGTTTTCCGGAACAGCGGCCCGACCCAGAAGCTGCCGCCGGTGACCAGCAGGGTGTGGCCATCCGCGGTGGCTCTGGTCACGATTTCTCCTGCAATGTTGCTTCCGCCCCCCCGGTTGTCCACGATTACCAGCTGCCCCAAAGGACCCGCAATTCCCAGCGCTATTGTGCGTGCCGCGAAATCGGTACCGCCCCCCGGCTCTGAGGTGACTAGACGTATGGGGCGGCTCGGATAGTTCTGGCTGGAAGCCGGACCCGAGTTGAATAGCGTCATCCCAACCACGAACATCCCTATGACAGCATGCGATAGCGACATGAATCCTCCTGGATAAATGAATGCTGATTGTCCGCAATCAGTTGATCATTGCGGATTTCCGTTCTGTTTCACCGTTGCGACTCAAAAAATCATATTAGCGAAAATAATTTGTCCGCGGAAGACAGCCCTTGTCCATGCCACACCCCTCTCCAACGGGTGGTAATGCTAGGCTGCCTTGCTGAAAACGAGCATGGCACTTTGGACGCGAAAGCCCGGATCTCCGGATCAGCCAGTGCCTCCATGGTGTACACACCCGGCGTGTTCCGCCCTTTCAACATGGTAAGCGCAAGCGAGTAGGAAGTGCTGAACTGCATTCCCAGCAGATCATGCGGAGACGTGATCGCCGCGTGATCGTGGAAACCCATCGCCTACCTGACCTCGACTGATGTCGTATTGCATGAGCCCCCCGGAAAAGCCGCCTGCGATGCCGAGCGCGTTGCGTATGCCATCAGCCCCCAGTGCCAGCAGTTTCTCCACCCCTGCCGCGACGCCACGTTTTTCCTCAATTCAACCGACGCCGCGGATCTTTCAGGAACAATCAGTCGAGAACGAATGTCGGTGGAATTGCAGTCATGTTCTCCAGATCTTCCAGGTGCCAGAGGCGATCCAGGATGGCGTTCACGCGCTTCGCACCCAGAACGTCTTCGGTGAGCCCGCGAAACTTCTTGGCGATCTGCGCGTCACTTTTTGGCGCCCCCATGTCGTCCTCATCCCCCCCCGCCGCTCCCACACGCCGTTCGCCGCTGTGGGTCACCACGGTGACGCGCGCGTGGTGCTCTTGTGGCCGCCGGCCATAAGCTTGCGTGAACTCTTCGTTCTCGACCACTTCGATCTTTTGCAGCAGGGCGCGCAACTCCGGATTCCAGAGATGAGCATCGTTGAATGAATGCGGCGTCACCGTGCCATCCATCAAGGTCGCCGCAACAACATAGGGGATGCTGTGATCGGCAGTCTCCCGTGAATCCGGGTTCCACGGGGCCTCGCCGGTGGCAAAAACCTCCTTCGTCGTCTTATGCACCTCGACAATAACCTGTCTTACTTCCTTGATGTTCTTGAGCGGCCCCACTTTCTCGGCTGCCAGAATGGACGATATTGTAAGGCCGGCGGACGGTCGGTTCTTGATTTGCGAGTACATTATCTTGAAGGGCGTAGCGCTATCGCCCATGGTGTCGAGCGAGAACCGCTGCATGGCCACGTGGTCGCACCAGCCTGCTTTGCCCTCGAAGGGCAGATGCGGGCCCTCCATCCCCGCCCGCGCCAGGAGCGCGGCGAACACACCCGCCCGGCCCGCGTGTGCGCAGGCGACCGCCTTGAACATCGACAGGTGGCCTTCCCGCGCCTGCCCCAGAATATTGTTCGGCACCACGGCCATGGAGATACTGTGCGAGAGCTGGCTGGGAGTAAGTCCGAGCAGCTTGCCAGCTCCGACAGCCGTAGCCGCGCATCCGTAGAT
>JACQOI010000162.1 GCA_016202615.1 Betaproteobacteria bacterium | reverse complement strand
TGGCGCGCTCGGCGAGCAAAAAGCCGAAGCGTGGGCCAAGAGCGTTGCCGCCAACCTCGCACGAGCGCCCAAGGGCGGCGATACCGACCAGCTGCGCGCGGTGGCCGCCGGTGAATGCGATATCGCCATCAGCAACACCTACTACTATGCACGCCTGCTGCGTTCGGACAAGGCGGAGGACAAAAAGCTCACTGAAACCGTCGGCATAATCTGGCCCAACCAGAACAACCGCGGCACCCACGTCAACATTTCGGGCGGCGGAATGCTCAAGTACGCGCCGCACAAGGAGGCCGCGGTGAAATTCCTCGAATACCTGGTAAGCGATGAAGCGCAGCTCTATTTTGCTGACGGCAACAACGAATGGCCGGTTGTCACCAGCGTTGCGAGCAACAATCCGGCGCTGAAGATCCTCGGCAAATTCAAGGCTGAAGCCGTCAATATCTCGACGATCGGGAAAAACCAGCCGCTGGCGCAGAAGATCTTCGATCGAGTGGGCTACAAGTAAAGCCCAGGAGTTTGTCGGACTTAGCGCCGACAAACTCCTAACTCAAACTTGCGGAAAGCACCATCAAACCTGCGGCGGCTGCCAGGGAATTTCGACCCTGCGGTCTGCTTCGGCACGCCGGCGCGCGATGCGGCGCGACAGCACGATCAGCGGCACCAGGCTGACCGCGACGATTGCCAGCGCCGAGGTCGAGGCCTCCGCCAGTCGTTCGTCAGCGGCCAGGTTGTAGGCTTGCACCGCCAACGTGTCGAAATTGAACGGCCGCATCACGAACGTCGCCGGCAGCTCTTTCATCACGTCGACAAACACCAGCAGGGCGGCGGTGAGCAAACTGCCCCTCATCATCGGGCCGTGAACCTTGATGAGCGTGCCAAATGGTCCGACGCCCAGCGAACGCGATGCCTCGTCCATGCTCGGCGTAATCTTGGTAAGCCCGGCTTCCACCGTTTGCAGTGCGACGGCCAGAAACCGCACCAGGTAGGCATACACCAGCGCCGTGATGCTGCCGGTCAGCAGCAGGCCGGTGCTGACATCGAAATGCGCGCGCATCCATGCATCGACCGCGTTGTCGAGCCGCGCGACCGGCACCAGGATGCCGATTGCGATGACCGCACCCGGTATCGCATAACCGAGGCCGGCCAAGCGGTTGGCGGCGCGCGTGAGCGGCCCGGGGCGCAACCGCAGCGCATAGGCCATCACCAGCGCCAGCATCACGCCCGCCAGCGCGGTCACGCTCGCCAACGTGAAGCTGTTGAGTGTGAGAGCCACGAAACGCGCGCCGAACTGCGCGTCGCCTTCGGTGAGCGCCATATGCAGCAACAGGCCGCTAGGCAGCGCGAAACCGAGCACCAGCGGCACGCAGCAAATCAGCACCGCGATGACGGCGGGAGCGCCGCGCAATTGATAACGCACCGGGTGTTTGCGGCCGGACGTGCTGTGAAAACGGGCACGGCCGCGGCTCATGCGCTCGATCAACAATACCGCAACGACGAAACCGAGCAGCATCGCCGAGAGCTGCGCCGCCGCCACACGATCGCCCAGCGACAGCCACGCGCGGTATATGCCGGTGGTGAACGTCGGCACCGCGAAATAGGAAACCGTGCCAAAATCGGCAAGCGTTTCCATCAATGCCAGCGTGGTGCCGGCCGCGATTGCGGGCCGCGCGAGCGGCAACGCGATCCGGAAAAAACTGCGCCACGGCCCGTGGCCGAGACTGCGCCCGACTTCGATGATACCGACCGATTGCTCGAGAAATGCCGCGCGCACGAGAAGGTAAACGTAGGGATACAGCACCAGACCGAGCATCACGATTGCGCCGCCGACCGAGCGTATCTCCGGAAACCAGTATTCGCGCGCCTGCCAGCCGGTCAGCCCGCGCAGCCAGGTCTGCACCGGTCCGGTGAACTGCAGGAAATCGGTGTAAGCGTAGGCCATGATATAAGCGGGCATCGCGAGCGGCAGGATCAGCGTCCATTCGAACAGCCGTTGACCGGGAAAGCGGCACATCGTCACCAGCCACGCGGTGGCAACACCGCCGAAGATCACCATCACACTGACGCCGGCAAGCAGCCACAGCGTGTTGGCGACATATTCGGGCAGTACGGTGCCCGCCAAATGCGCCCACGTCCCCTCCCCCGGCTGGAATATGTTCGCAAGCACCACCACCACCGGCACCGCGAGCAGCACCGTAATCAGCGTGGAGCTGATGGTCAACACGCTGCCCCGGCGCAACGCCGAGCTGAGCGCCGGCCAACTGCTGGTTGCGATCGTTGATATGCTCACGAGCCCACCGTGTCTATCAGAATTCTGAAAACGCGCCTATAAAACGCTTGAGTGTAGCAAACCGAAATTCGATGGGCAAAGCCAACGCGAACAATTCTTGATGGCGACCACGGCCGCTATAATGAACGTCATGACTGCCTCTAATACGCGGTTTGAAGTTCAAACGATGCAGGTTGCGATAGAAGCAATCGAGCACGCTTACGGCGCGAATCGCGTGCTACAGGGGCTGTCATTCGCGCTGCGGCGCGGCCAGATCGGCTGCCTGCTGGGCGCCAGCGGCTGCGGCAAAACCACGGTACTGCGTTGCATCGCCGGATTCGAGCCCGTCGCAGCAGGCGAAATCTGGCTGAACGGCGTATTGGTGAGCCGCAAGGGCTACAGCGTAGCGGCCGAATTGCGCCGCATCGGCATGGTGTTTCAGGACTACGCGCTGTTCCCGCATCTCGACATCGCCGCCAATGTGGCGTTCGGGCTGCACCATCTCGACAAATCGCAACGCGCGCTGCGAGTCGCCGAGTTGCTCGAAACCGTGGGCCTGCTGCACGCGGGCGGCAAGTTTCCGCACGAGCTTTCGGGGGGACAACAACAGCGCGTTGCGCTCGCGCGCGCGCTCGCACCGCGTCCAGAACTGCTGCTGCTCGACGAGCCTTTCTCGAACCTCGACGTCGAATTGCGCGAGCGGCTGAGCATCGAGGTGCGCGGCATTCTCAAACAACAGAACACCACCGCCATCCTGGTGACGCATGACCAGCACGAAGCGTTCAATATCGCCGACGTGGTCGGCATCATGTCGCGCGGCACGATTGAGCAGTGGGACGCGCCATACAATCTTTATCACGAGCCGGCGAGCCGCTTTGTCGCCGACTTCATCGGCCAGGGCACGTTCCTGCCCGGTACCGTGGTCAATGACGATCTGGTGCAGCTCGAACTCGGTACGCTCCTGGCGAAATCGGCCGACCAGTGGCCGCGCGGCACGATGGTTGACGTTCTGCTGCGGCCCGACGACATCCTGCACGACGATTCCAGTCCGATGCGAGCCGAAGTGCTGCACAAAGCGTTCCGTGGCGCCGAATTCCTGTATACGCTGCAGCTACCCAGCGGCAGCCGCGTGATGTCGCTGGTGCCGAGCCACCACAACCACGCGATCGGCGAAAAAATCGGCATCCGTCTGGAGATCGATCACCTGGTCGCGTTCCGCCGCTAGTCGTTCAGACGGAACACAATCGGCATGCGCACGCTGAATTCACTGCTGCGCAACGGCTCCGGCGCCGGCGGCAGCGGCGCCGCGTCGCGCACCATCTCCAGCGCGTGCTGGTCGAGCACGTCGAATCCGCTCGAGCGCAAAACAGTGACTTGCTGCAAGCGCGTACCCGGCGCGATCTGCATCGCAATCTCGACCGTCCCCTGCCAGCCCTTCACCTGCGCGATACGCGGATAGCGCTGCTGGCGCGCAATCGCGCGTGACAGCGCCTGCCCATAACCCGCCAGTAAGTCCGCTTCGTTGCGCGCAGCCTGAGAGTCGGTTTTAGCGTTGATGACGGCATGCGCCGGCATCGCACGCTCCGCCGCAGCCTCGGCCGACAGCACTGCCTGCCGCGCGCCACCAGGCGGGGACTCGGGCGACGCCGGTATTGCTGCGGGCGCAACCTCGGTCACGCCGTGAAAAGGACGCGAGCGAGATGCCGCAACCTTACGCTCGCTGCGATGCCCGGGCGCGGACCGCACCTGCGACTCCGGTTCGCCAGCCTTGGGCACGCCTGCAGCAAACTCGACATAGAGCACCCGTGCCGGCGCCACGCCGACCCTGCCCTGCTGCGGCCACAGGCAGAGCAGCGCGCCATGCAGCGCGATCGAAAGCACCAATGCGGCGAGCGGAAGTGAATTCTTGTGCATGAGGAGGGATGTCATCCTGCGCTTATCCTAAGATAACGCCAAGGCGGCGGCAAACCCGTTATTCAAAACCGGCCTGCGTGCCGCGCGCGGCGCAACTCCTGCGCCAGCTCATGCACCGCCAGCGCGTAGTTGACGCTGCGGTTATAGCGCGTGATGACGTAGAAATTGTTGAAGGCGATCCAGTAGCGCGGGCCGGCGTCGGTTTCCGCTGCAAACACGCTGGCCGGCGCATCGTCGGGCACGAATTCCGCGGGCGACACGCCGGTGCGCCTGATCGCCGCGACCGTCGTATGCGGCTTCAGCCCGTGCTCGAGCAGCAATCTGAATTCATTGCTTGGCGCCGCGTTCTCCTGCTCGACCGCAACGATCACGGACTCGCTGGGCTGCCAGCCATATGACTTGTAATAATTGGCAATGCTGCCGATCGCATCGCTGTGGCCCCACAGGTCGCGCCTGCCGTCGTTATCGAAGTCAATGGCATGGCGCCGGTAACTGCTCGGCAGGAACTGCGGCACGCCCAGCGCGCCGGCATACGACCCCTTGAAACGCAGGGGATTCATGCGCAGCTCGCGCGCAAGCAGCAGGAACTGCTCGAGCTCCGAGCGGAACAAGTGCGCGCGCGGCGGATAAGCGAACGCCAGGGTGAAGAGCGCATTGAACACATTATTGTTTCCGATGCTGCGTCCGTAAAACGTCTCGATTCCGATGGTGGCGACGATGATTTCTTCCGGCACGCCGTACTCGGTACTGGCGCGCGCCAGCGTGTCAGCATGACGCTGCCAGTACTCTAGGCCACCAAGAATGCGCGCTTCGGTAACCTGGTTCATTCGGTATTCATACCACGGGCGCGCGGTCGATGGACGCGCCATCGCTTCCAGCACCTCGCTCTGCACGGTTGCCAGACTGAACCAGCGCCGCAGTTGGCGGCGATCGAAGTCGTGGTCGGTGACGAGTTGCTCCATGAAGGATTCGATTTCGGGGTTGAGCGCAGCGGGAGCCGCCGCTGCGCCACCGCATCCCGTCAGCAACGCGGAGAATCCGATCAGAAAAGCCCACGTATGTTTGGGCAGATTACGAGATTGGACTGACATTACATCCGGCACATGGTTCGGGGGCAGGTCAGGCTGGACTTTCCCGCATTCTTACTCGGTCGTAATGCCAGCCGACTTGATGACCTCGGCCCAGCGTCGAAGCTCGCTGCGTATCAGCATGGAAAATTCTTCCGGACTGCTGCCCACCAGTTCACTGCCCAATGCGATGAACCGCTCCTTCACGGACGCTACCGCAAGCGCCTTGATCACTTCGGCATGCAGCTTGTTGACAACTTGGTTCGGCATTCCCGCGGGGCCAACGAACCCATACCAGACATAGTCCGCCATGCCTGGGACGCCCGCTTCACCAAACGACGGTACGTCGGGCATTGATGACGAACGCTTGTCGCCAGTAACCGCCAAAGCCCGCATCAGGCCATTTTTGACGTACGGGAGCACGGAAGCAATAGTGGGGATCGTCATTTGAACTTGGCCGCCGGCCACTCCAACCAACGCCGCCGTAGACCCTCCGCCATAGGGGATGTGCGTGATGTTGACCTTGGCCGCGGCCTTAAAAAGTTCCGAGGCCAAGTGTATTGCGCTTCCGGTGCCGGATGACGCATAGTTAAGCTTTCCGGGGTTTGCCTGCGCGAGTGCGATGAATTCCTTGAGCGTATTGGCTTTTAGCGAGGGGTGTACCACGAGCACAGTTGAGTTGCTTGCAACCTGCGTAATCGCCGCGAAATCCTTGGCCACATCATACTGAACTGACTTGTTCAAGCCAGGTGCAATCGTCCAACGGGTATCGACGAGCAACAACGTATACCCATCCGGCGCTGACTTGGCCGCGATGGCGGAAGCAATTGTACCGCTTGCGCCTGTGCGATTGTCAACAACGAACGATTTCCCGAGCTGTTCCGATAGTTGCAGCGAAATCAATCGAGTGACTATGTCGCTGCCGCTGCCGGGTCCGCTAGGCACGACGACGCGCACCGCCTTACTGGGATAAACTTCGGCGCCAAAGCATAGCGAAGCTCCAAGCAACGTCAATACAAACAACATGGCGTTACGCATAATTTTTCTCCTTCGAGAAGTCAGTTGTCGCTTCAAAGGCGAAATCCAAATGTCGTCGAGACGCTCTAATTTTTCTGGATTAGTGGAAACAGTTCGATGTGATTTCACGGGACGGCAAATCCGGATATGGACAACAAGGCCACACCGGCAGCTAAAGAGATCGTCCCAACCAGCATTGCGGACCGTGCACGCATCAGGATCGCAATTGCTTGATGCGTTCTACGAAGGCTGGTAACACTTCGCGGAAGTCGCCGACCACACCGTAGTTAGCGCGCGTGAAAATATCTGCTTCGCGATCCATATTTATCGCTATCACCGTTTTGGCCGCGCTGATTCCGGCCAGATGCTGAACCGCGCCGGAAATGCCGACAGCGATGTACAAATCAGGGGTAACACACGTCCCGCTCAAACCCACCTGATGAGATGATGGTACCCAACCGGAGTCGACGACCGGCCGCGAACATCCCACAGCGGCGCCCAGTGCTGCGGCCGTTTCCTCGATAAAATGCCAGTTATCCTTACCGCCCAGACCACGACCGCCTGATACGATAATCTTCGCGTCTTTTAGTTTTAGCCCGCCGGCAGCCGCAACAGTAGCCTCGTCCACGAATGTTACTCGTCCCGGCGCAGGCACCGGCACATCCAGGCGCACCACCTCGGTGGCTACCGCCGCCGAACTGGGATCAAACACCGCCGACCTGACGGTCGCCATTCTGGGCCCACCGCGAACCACAAACTCTCCCAATATGCCGCCACCATAGACGGGCTTGGTCACCACCAGATCTTTGCCCTCAGCGGCAAGTACCGTGCAATCCATGACCAACCCGGTATCAAGGTGTGCTGCCAGCCGCGGCACCCATTCGCGGGTCCCCAGCGTATGCGCAAACAGCACCACGGAAGGCGAACAAGCCTCGATCACCTTTTGCGCTGCATTCAAATAGGCCTGCGCGGTATAGGGCCGGTAATGCTTGTCCTCAACCAGGTACAGCGATGAAAACCCGCCGCGGAACTCCCGGGTGGCCACGGCCAAATCGTCGCCGATGAGCGCTCCCAACAGCGATTCTCCAAGCGCGTCAGCCAGGCCCGCCCCCGCTGTCGCTACTTCCAGCGAAACCGGCGTCAACTCGCCACCCACCGTATCACCAAAAACGAGAACCCCGGCCATCAGATCAATCCCAAGTCATGTAATTTGTTGGCCAATGCCGCGCCCTGCTCTGCGGCGGAATTTCCTTCTATGAGATCGGCCTTCGAGGTACGCAGCTGTATCTGCAACTGGCGCAGTTCCACTTTGGGGGTGAAAGGCTGCAATCCCAGATCGGAAGCCTTCCAACCGGGAATCATTGCACGCCCTGCCGCCATCGTGCCGCGCATCGTCGGGAACCGGGGCTCGTTGATTTCGCTCGATACGCCCAATAACGCGGGCAATTCGACACGCAGACGCTGATAACCGTCTTCGATGAGGCGATGTACCGTTAAATGACGGCCATCTACCGCTTCTATTCTGACAATCGGCGATACCGCGGGCAAATCCAAAGTTTCTGCAATCCAATGCAGTACCTGGCCGCCATCCGTATCCGACGCCTGCCTACCGCACAGTATCAAATCAAAATCATCGATCTTTCGTATCGCAGCCGCCAGCGCCCGGCCAACGCCGGCGCTGTCCGCATTCAGCAAGTCCGGGTCATTTATCAGAATAGCGGTATCAGCTCCCATCGCTATCGCGCATTTCAGCGATTCCCGGCTGGTATCGTCTCCCAGACCGAGCGCCGTTACCTTGCCGCCGTGTTTCTCGCGCAACCGCAGCGCTTCTTCGAGCGCGTTTGCGTCATAGCCGTTCATGACCGGCGGAATCCCGAAGGGCGAAACAATGCGTTTGCCTGCCGGATCAAGTTGGATGTGACTGGGCGAAATGTCAGGATTCGCGACCTGCTTGAGAGTAACTAAGATATTCAATATTTATTCTCAACACATGCTTATTTGCCCCAGCTGTTAAGTTTAACACGGGGCGTAGGGGCTCAACAGATGAGCGGTTACCGGCTGTCCTTCCTGAAAACTCGTATGTGATCGTATCGAATGCAAGCCGCGCCAGAAGAATTCTCACTGGCTACTTGCACTATTACCATCGATGGCGGACGCATCCGTCGTTGGCAATGGATTCGCCGGACTCACGACCTGTTCAACCAGCCGACCTGCGCATAGTGGTTGAATTTCAGGAGGTCGGTGGCTTGCATCGCTATTACGAGCGGATGGCGGCATAGCCGCGGAGCCAATCCGATTCTCCAAAGAGCGAAAATATGAGTTTTCGGGAACCACAGCTTGCGAACGCGCTGATCATGTCATGGCGCGCGAGCAAATCACATGTTTCGGCATTTATCACACTGAAGTGTCTACCACAACTTCGTTGCCCTCGACTCGGAACTTGTGAGGATGTTGGTCGGAAACCCACTCCGTAAACTCCAGTATCTCTTGGAACTTGGGATCGTCTGGCGCCACGACATACGGTTGAGCTCGGTGGTTGATAAACGTAGGCAAGAAAGACACCCTCTCGATGCCTTTTTTACTGATCACTGCTTTTACCACCATAGTCTTACGGCTGTGCGACGGGAAGTTGTACATGCCATTCGGCGGTAAGCACTCCTCGTCAATCTGGGCGTAACCAAATAGTTTCCACTCAAAGGAGTGCGCTGGGGTAGTCATAGGCCTAGGAGCCCCCGTAGTCATGAAGTTGCAGATGCTGTAGAAACAAACCTTGCCCTTGTAGACCTCTATAGCCTTAATGGAGTGGGCATGGTGTCCCAGTATCAAATCAGCACCAGCATCTATGGCCGCGTGAGCAACCGGTGGCTGGTGAGCAAGAATGGTCTTAGGGATGCCCGGGAGGCCCCAGTGGATAGACATGATCACCACGTCTGCCTGCTGCTTTGCCTTCCTGACATCTTCCTGCAAGGCTTGCACGTCCTCCTCGTACGGCACAGTGATAATCTTGGGAGGGGAGCCAGGCGCGTATTCCACCGGAGCGTAGTAGGTATGTGCCCGCATCGGTGCCATACCAACTTTGCCTTTCCCGGCTGCCTGGCCACTCCGCAGCACCGAGCAATAAGCGAGGAATGCTATCTTGACGCCCTTACGTTCGATGATGGCCGGTTTGCGGGCCTCCTCGGCGTCCCTACCAGCCCCGATAACGTACTTTCCCATACCGCGGAATAGCTCGACGGTGTCCAAGGCCGCCTCTGGCCCCCAATCCATCGTGTGATTGCCAGCCATGGAAACGATATCTATACCGGCAGCCTTCCAAACTGCAGCCATGCGCGGGTGGAGACGGGAATGGTATCCGCTTAGTCCGCCATACCCATCAGTAAACTGTGGGTCCGAACCCCTCTCGGAATAGGTTCTCTCGCACTGTGCAAACCGCAGGTCCGCCTGCTGCAGCACCGGCGAGATGAGCTCGGCAAACTGTTCCGTAGGCTCGTACACCGGTCCTATGTCCCCGCCAGCCATTAGTGTAACAGTGGCGTTACCCTTTTCAGCCATTTCAACCCCTTTCAATTTGACTCAACCTCTTCCTTTGCCGGGCGAGGGATCTCAAAACGGCTGCGAACGACTCGGGCATATTGCCTTCATCCGGAAGTGGCTCGACGCAGCCCAACGTGCTACGCTAATTGGGTTTCATTCCAGTCAATTTAACCAACTTGGCGGTCTGCGCGATTTCGCTGCGAATAAACGCGGCGAATTGCTCCGGTGAGTTGGTTTGTGGTTCCTGGCCTTGCTTTTTAATAAACTCCTTCATCTCGGGGATGTTGACGACCTTGCTGATCGCCGCATTAAGCTGCGCGAGGATGTCTTTTGGCACGCCTGCCGGTGCGAGCACGCCAAACCAAACAATGCACTCGTACCCGGGCAGTCCTGACTCGTCCAGGGTGGGTATCGACGGCATTAGCGACACGCGCTTCGCGGTGGTAACCGCGAGTGCCCGGAACTTGCCGGCTTTAATGAAAGGCTGCGTCGTCACGACATTGCTGAAACTCATTTCGATCTGACCACCCGCGACTGCGATGATAGCCTCCGCCCCACCTTTAAACGGCACGTGCACGAGTTTCACCTTAGCCATCAAGTTAAAAAGCTCGCCCGCAAGATGCCCAGCACTACCGATACCAGACCCTCCAAAATTGAGCTCACCTGGCCGTGACCGTGCTAACACAATCAGCTCCTTGACGTTACGCGCCGGCACCGACGGATGAACCACCAGCACACTCGGCCCGGCCACCATCAAGGACACCGGCGCTAAATCACGTTCCAGGTCATATGGAAGATCGGTACGCAACACCGCGTAAATAATGGCGTTGCTCGGAACCAACAGCAGTGTGTAGCCATCTGCGGGCGACTTGGCAACTCTCTCGATTGCTATCGAGCCGGATGCCCCGGGACGGTTTTCGACGACTACCGGCTGGCCTAGGTGTTCAGATAATTTCGGCGCGACCAGGCGCGCTAAAGTGTCGGTCCCGCCGCCCGCGGCCAGCCCTATTAGCATGCGAATCGGCTTGTTGGGATAGCTTTGCGCTGGCGCCTCGGAAGCCAACAGTTGAGCAATTACAGTAATGACCGTATATAACCAAAACCGGCTTCGTTGGGTTTTCCGCATGACTGCTCCTCCCTCTGTCAAACTCTTGGCTAAGACTTGAGCGCGGTGCTGGCGGCATGGCGCCGATGTCCATGGCCATGCGTAACCCGTCGCCGGCGTTAACTTGATACATGAAGCGTGCAAGCTATTGATGTCATGATGCGACGATACTTTTTTCTAGTATCTCCGATTTGAACGACGAATCGCGCCAAGCTGTGACTTTTGCGAGCACCGGGAGCGCGCATGCACGTTGGCAAATTGTTGTTCACTCAACGGATGGATTATCTGCCATGGAAAAGCTTCGAACGCATTGTCGAACGCTATGGTGGCGATCATCGAGCGCAGCAGTTCAGTTGCGCCCATCAATCTCGGTGCATGCCTTTTGCGCAATTGAGTTATCGCGAGAAAGAGTGTATGCCCTCGATGTCGCGTTGATCAGGTTTAATGGGAGAATATTTAGGCCGCCACCACCTCGAGGTTCATCTCTCCGAGATGTTCGATGGCGATGCGCACGCGGTCACCTGGCTTGATCGGCCCTACGCCCTCGGGGGTGCCGGTAGCAATGATGTCCCCCGGAAACAGCGTTGCTACCCTAGACGCGAGTTCAATCACACCCGGAATATCTAGGATCAGATCCTTCGTGTTAGCATCCTGACGTAGTTGGTTGTTCACCCATAGTTTCGCCTGCAAGTTCTCAGGGTTTGGCACTTCGTCCGCCGTGGTGATCCACGGACCGAAAGGACAAAAGCTGTCGTAGGACTTCCGCATCACCCGCTCTTCGTTGCCACGGATAACGACATCAATAAGACATGCGTAGCCGAAAATGTGATCGAACGCCTTGTCGCGCGGAATATTCCGGCCTCTCCTGCCGATGACGATGCCAACCTCACATTCATGATGGATATCCCGCCCTGGTAAATCCGGCAGTACTATCGGATCGTTAGGCCCGGACAGCGAAGAATTGGCTTTCATAAAAAAGCCGACCACATTAGCCTGGATTTTTGTGTTCATTTCCCGTATGTGCAATCGATAATTGGCTGGATACGCCAACAACTTGTTCGGCCATTCAATCGGAACTTCTAATCGCGCTTCGGAAAGGTCGATTTTTGTCGTTTTCGAGTTTTCCAAAATGCCCGGCATATGTTCAGCAAACTGAGCGATAAACGCTACCATTTGTACTGGTGGCCACATCTTCAGGTCGATCCCCAAAGCGTCGGTTATGTCGTAGGAAGCGTCCCTAGACGTCACGCCGATACGACCGCCGTTGAATCGGAAGAGCTTCATGGTTTCCCCTAAACCTATTGACTCAGACTCTGATACTTTATGTTGATTACAACCTCGTCGCCCTCCCAGGATAATCTGGTGGCACTAAGCTTTTGGCGGCCGAACAACGTCGGCTCGAGGTTCTTGTTAGACCACTCTACAAAATCTACCACGTCAGAACTGCGCTTATCGGAGCGAGGCAGGACCTCCGCCTGCCCTAGTTTGTTGATCAGCGCCGGTAAAAAGGAAACTTTGGCGACCTTCTTATCGGAGATCACGCATTTAACAATCATTGTCTTTCTGGACTGAGGGGGGAATGGGAAAGTGGGATACTCCGGATCAAGCTCAAAACCATAGCGTTCCGGAGATTTATGATCAATCATAAATGCAACCGCGAGATCAAAAGCAAAATTTCCAATGCTGTAAAAAATCACCTTGCCCTTATATATTTCAATCCCTTTGAGAAGATGAGGATGATGGCCAAGGAGCAAATCAGCGCCAGCATCAATAGCAGCATAAGCTACTTCCTTTTGATACATGGCAATAAGACCGGGCAGGTAATGTATTCCCCAGTGCTGGGATACTACAACGACGTCCGCCAGAGACTTTGCCTTGGCTATGTCGTCCTTCATCGCCTCCAGGTCTTCCTTGTTAGCCAGGGTGATGATCCTGGGCGGCGTTCCAGGCTGCCAGCTCTCGTGTGTGTAGGAGGTGGAGACTCTCATGGGGGCGGCGCCCGGTTTTTCTGGTAGGCCGCCACCGGCTCGCCTCGCTTCATATCCCAGCGGCAAGACTGAGCAGTATGCCAGGAAAGCCACCTTGGTCCCATTCCGCTCAAATATGGCTGGCTTTCGTGCCTCGTCGAGGTTCTTACCGGCGCCGATCACGGTGATCTGATTTTTCCTCAACAAGTCAATGGTGTCTAACAAACCAGGTTCACCGCAGTCCAAGAGATGATTGCTGGCAAAGGAGAGAACATCAAAGCCTACAGAAGTCAGTGCGCTGACATTCTTAGGATGAGTAGACAAACCGGGCCATGTCTGATTACATTGAGGAATCGGCCTCTCGGTGAAAACCGCTTCTAATTGGCCAAAGAGGATGTCTGCCTTCTTAAGCGTTGGTGCGGCTGCAGCAAAAATCGATTCGGGATTGTCGCGGTTAGGGCCTACATCTCCGACCGCGTAAAGCAAAACCTTGGTTTGGTCCATCGTTTTGTCTCCTCTCAATAATCGTTCACAGTCAAACTCTTCTGGCTAAGACTTGAGCGCGGTGCTGGCGGCATGCGTGCCGGCAATCCGCCCGAACGTCGCACCGGCCGTCATGCCCGAACCCGCTGCATAGTTGCCGACCCACAATCCACCCGCCATCTCGCCAGCAGCATAAAGGCCCGGAATCGGCCGCCCGGCAACGTGCTGCACCTGGCTGGTCTTCGGGTCGATTTTCAAACCGCCGAACGCAAACGTCATACCACAGCGCACCGGCCACGCTTCAAACGGCGGCTCGTCTATTTCCAGCGCATAGTTGCTCTTCGGCGGATTAATACCTGCCGTGGACTTGCCGTCCAGTTGATAACGGTTGGGATTGTATTTGCCGGGCTGTACCGCCGCATTGAAGCCGGTCACCGTCTTGACGAATTTGGCCACGTCGAGGTCCAGTTCCTCCGCCAGCTTTTCCAGGGTATCAGCCTTGGCGGTAGTCGCAGTGGCATAGTTCGGGGTATAAACATTCATCTTCCGGATCTTGGCATCGAGGATCTGGAAGGCAATGCCGCCGGGCTGGGCCTGGATCGCGCGGCCCATGGCCGCGTAGGTTCTGCCGCGAGTATCCCACGCTTCGTCCACGAACCGTTCGGCGTTGGTGTTGACCATGATGCCCCATGGATACATGTAGCGGGCCGGACTGTCCTTCAGAATATGCGCCGAGGGTACCGTGAAAACCGGCAGATTGATATCCTGGGGAGAAGCATGGCAGGTAGTCCAGCTGCCATGCGGCATGGCACCGATGTCCATCGCCATGCGTAACCCGTCGCCGGTGTTAAACGGCACACCACGCAATCTGATCATGTCCCAGCCGGGCCCGAGATAACGCGCGCGCATCTCCGGATTCGATTCAAAACTGCCGCATGCGAGCACCACTGATTTGGCATTGAAGGTCGCATAGCCGGCCGACGTCAGCGCCCGCACTCCCGTGACCCGGCCTTTCTCGTCCTCGACAAGCTCGGTCGCGGCCGTCTCGTGGTGAAAGACGACGCCAGCCTTCTCCAGAATCGCGAAATGGCGCTGCTGCAATCCGGCTCCCCCGCCGTTCAAGGTCACGACGCTGTCGTCCCTCATGGCTGCCGGAACCCACTCGTGACCTTTGCTGGCCAGCCAGCATACGGTCTTCAGCGATTCGGTGACGTGAACCTGCAGCATTTCCTGATCGCTCTGGTTGTTGGTAACGCGCATGATCTCGTCCCAGAGCTCGGCTTCGGTGCGATGCGGCAGACTTTCCAGCAGCGGACGCATCTCAGCCTCAGAGAAGTTCCTGATCAGCGGGCGCAGATCTTCCATGCCGTTGAAAGCAAAGCGCATCATCAGCGTCAAGGCGCTGTTCCCGCCGCGGTCGCGCTTCGGTGCTTTCTCCAGCATGCCCACACGCGGTGTTTTTTCGAGCGCAGCCAGAGCGGCTGAACACGCCGCGTTGCCCGTCCCGACTACCAGAACATCGTAATGATGAGTTTCCTCCGCCATTTGAGCCTACTCCCTCTGATGAGGTGACGAGGTGACAATGACAATTCCCCCATTACAGCGTATTACCCACTCCAAAGAACATCTGGTCGCCTTGCGGCACAAGTTTGTTCGCGCCGAAGCGCACGCTGTAAGATTATTGAGTACTGCCCGCTCATAGTCAAGACTGAAAGTTGACGCAAACAAGCACAGACGAGTAATGTTCATCACCAGCGCCACCGGCGCCGGATCACCTGATCGCCATGGCGTGGATTACGCTGACCGGCATGCCGTGGAACGACTGATCGGCATGACTGCGAAACAGTTGATCGGAATGCGTGGAATACGCATCCATTCACAACACTTTGCCGGTTTAGCCGGCGCACGGAGGCTATATGGACCAGACGATAAATACTGGTAAGAAACTGTCGCAGCTTGCGCCGGACGCGACGCGCAGGCTGGCGCAGTTCGCTGCCAATCTGAAATTCTCCGATCTGCCGCAGCGAGTACTGGAGCACACCAAGCTTCTGGCCCTGGATGCCATCGGTTGTTGTCTCTACGGCTCCAGTCTGCCCTGGACCCGCAAGCTGATGGACATAGTACGGGACGAGGGCGGTTCACCGCGCGCCACGGTGATTGGCGGCAATTTCAAAACTTCCGCCTCGCAGGCCGTGCTCGTCAACAGCACCGCCGGCCATGCATTCGAGTGTGACGACACACACAGGGACGCGCTCTTTCATCCGGGGTCGATCTGTCTGCCGGTGGCGCTTGCCTGCGGCGAAGCGGAAGGTGGCCGCTCGGGACGTGATGTGATTACGGCCATGGTTGCAGGCTACGAAGTGGGTACTCGCGTAGGAATGGCGGGAACGATGGGGCTGTTCTTCCGGGGCTGGCACCCGCAGGGCACTTCGGGCACTTTCGTATCCGGCGCGACGGCTGCGCGCATGCTAAATCTGAATGCCGACCAGGCGCAGGACGCGCTTGGCATCGCGGGAACCCAAGCATCGGGACTGATGGCAGCGCAGGAAGGGGCCATGGTCAAGCGCATGCATTCCGGCCGCGCCGCTCAGAGCGGCGTCTATGGGGCGCTGCTCGCTCGCCGCGGATTCACCGGCATCAAGAACGTGATTGAAGCGGATTTCGGAGGGTTCCTGAGCACACTGAGTGACAAGCACGACACGCTTAAGCTCACCCAAGGACTGGGTACGGAGTGGGAAACGCTAAGCGTCGGCCTCAAGCCGTTCTCTTCGGTAGCCGCCATCCACAACGCGCTTGATGCGTTGCGCCAGATCATGCAGGAAAACAAGCTCAAAGCCGAGGACATCGCGCGGTTGCACGTGGGTATTGGTACATTTACCTATGTCCATTGCGCGTGGGAATACAAGGCGCAGGGCGTGACGGCCGCTCAGATGAACCTTTTCTTCGGACTCGCCGCCATCGCACACGACGGCGACGCATTCGTCGAACAATACCGCGAGGACAGGTTGCGTGATCCGAAGCTGCTCGACTTCATAAAACGCATCGAGGCGACCGTAGAAAAAGAAATCGACGACATGGGCGCGCCGTTCCGCCAAACTTCCCGCATCACGGTGCACACGAAGGACGGGCGCAAGCTTTACAAGGAAGTCCTGCGCCGTCTCGGCAGTCCTGAAAATCCCCTTTCCCAGGACCAGGTATACCGCAAGTTCGGTATTCTCACCCGCAATTGCCTGACCGACAAGCAACGAGATGACCTGATGGCCATCGTGCGGGATCTCGACAGGCTGGACGACTTGGGCAAACTCACAGCCATTCTGGCGCCCGCTCAGGCGAAGTAGCAAACCGGGGACATCGATCTCCAAGGAGAAAGTCAAGAATAGCATCGTAGCAGGCGCGCCGCTGCGCCCACTCTCCCCTCAATCCGCTCTCGCTCCGGATTGTTTGATTACTTTTGCCCATTTAATAATTTCGGCTTTGATGTAAGCCTCGAACTCTTCAGGTGTACCACCGACCGGATCCACTCCATCCGCCACCATGCGATCCCTGACATCAGGAAGCTTGAGAATTCTGGATATTTCATTGTGGAGCTTGGCCACGACTTCCCGCGGTGTGCCAGCCGGGGCTAGCAAGCCAATCCATCCGCTGACTTCGAATCCGGGAAATCCGGATTCCGCGACCGTCGGAACGTCGGGCAAAAGAACCGAACGTTTGAGGCTCGTCACCGCTAACGCCCTCAGCCTTCCGGTCCTTACGTGAGACAGCGAGGACGGCGGCGTAACCATAGATGCGTCCGCCTCTCCTGCAATGAGGGCGATCATCGATGGCGCAGTTCCCTTATAAGGCACATGCAAGGCGTCAAATCCTGCGAGTCTCTTGAGTAGCTCCCACCCTAGATGGGGAGGCAGTCCAGAGCCCGAAGAAGTGTAGGTAATTCCATCTTTCTTCGACTTTGCGAACGCGATAAACTCTTTGACCGTTTTCGCCGGCACAGAAGGATGCACGACGAAAAGATAGGCCTGCGACGTGACTTGCGTAATAGGTGCAAAGTCCTTTACAGGATCATATGAGAGCTTGCGATGAAAACTCGGGTTGATAGCAAGATTTGCCGGGACCACAACCAGCGTGTAGCCATCCGGCACCGCTTGGGCCACAAGCCCTATCCCAATATTTCCTTCCGCCCCCCCGCGGTTATCGACAATCACGGGCCGGGTCCAAGCCTCCGCGAGTTTCAATCCGATTGTGCGCCCGATTAGATCGGTGGCGCCGCCCGGTGGGTATGGCACAATGATCCGAATGGGTTTGTTCGGATAGGACTGCGCTAACGCTGCACCCGCAATGGATGCACACAAGAGTAACGGGACAACATTGCACACTTGCCGCAACAAGCCGTTACTGATCTTCATTCTACCCCCTTGATTAATAGCGACGGCGTCAGGTCATTGGCTAAGCAAACGATGCCCTTTTCACGAGCTTTTGTCAATCAGTGCTGTCCCAACGTTTATCCAATATCAAGTGATCGCGGTTGAGTTCTGCGATGCTGCGGCAGCCGATCAGCGCCAGCACGCGATCGATCTCCTCGCGAAAAATTGCGATTGCGCGCCCGGCGCCCGCCTCGCCTGCCGCTGCGGTGCCGTATAGCGTCGGACGACCGACCAGCACCGCCTTGGCGCCGAGCGCGAGCGCTTTGATGACATCACTGCCGCGCCGGAAGCCGCTGTCGACAATAACCGTGAGGCGTTTACCCACGGCATCGACGACTTCCGGCAGCGCTTCGATCGGGGCCTGGGAGCTGTCCAGGTTACGGCCGCCGTGGTTGGAAACGATGACGCCGTCGGCGCCGCAATCCGCGGCCAGGATGGCGTCCGCCGGACTCAATATGCCCTTGACCATCAGCGTGTGCGGCCACATTTTGCGCAGCACGCGCAAATCTTCCCAGTTGAGTGAATCACTCACCATCCTCGATTTTCCCATCGGTCGCGCGGTGATCCTGTTCTTGAGCTCGTTGGGGTAGTTTTCGTAGCGCGGCATGCCGGTGGTGAACACGTAACGCGCAAGCACACCGAGCAGCCAACGCGGGTGCATCAGCACGTCGGTCACATTGCGTTGGGTGAAGGAAAAGGGGATGGTGTAGCCATTGCGCAGATTGTACTCGCGATTAGGCGCCACTGCGCCGTCCACGGTAACAATCAGCGCTTCGAAACCGGCGGCCTTGGCGCGCTCGACCAGCTTGTGCGAGAGCGAGCGATCCGGCCACATATAAAGCTGAAACCATAGCCTGCCGCCCGCCTGCTCAACGATTCTTTCCATCGCCGTTATCGAGCCGGTCGCTACCGTGCACGGGATACCGGCGGCGGCGGCGGCGCGCGCCAGCGCGATTTCGCCCTCATACCACATCAGCCCGCCGGAGCCGGTAGGCGCGATTGCAATCGGCATCTTCAGCTCGTGCCCGAACAGCGTGATCCCCTGGCTGCGGCCTGAGACGTCGATGAGCGTCCGCGGCCTCAATTTGATGCGTTCGAATGCTGCGCGGTTATTGCGCAGCGCAATCTCGTCCTCGGTACCACGGTCGACAAACTCGAACAGCCCTTTTGGCAGTCTGCGCCGCGCGATTTCACGCAGATCGGCAATGTTGTAAGCGCTTTGCGATATATCTTTCATGTTCCATCCTTTGCGTATTTCTTGTTAATGCCAGTATGGTGTCCCGTAAATTTCTTGCATAAATCGTAGGTCGGGAATCCCTTCCCGACACTGCGTCGCCAAAGGATTGGCGACCTACAAATATGTAAGTTGTTTCGGGGACACAACACTAGAGGTAATCGACCAATCAAGGCTAACCCTTGGTATCCTCAAAAACTAGGTGTAGCATAGCTGAAACATAGCTGAATGTCGCAATTGGAATTAAGAGCCCATAACATAATGAAACGCACGTGCGTTGCGGTCCAGAATTGGTGCTGGTGAGGCGCTCGATGCGGCTAATATCTGGAATATTGGCAAGTCGAGCAACGACGCGTCGCGTGGAGGGCGGAGCAGGTTCCAAGCGTATTGTGCTTGGATGCGACCCGGGAGCGCGACACTCGGCGCACCGATTCCCCGCGACTCACGCGCACCTGCACGGTCGCATCCCCGCAAGCGGGGCCCCTGCTCCACGCTGCGGTGCGCCGCCGATTCTGGCCGCAACCCCGAACAACGTTAGAACCAACCACTTACGAATAGTGGGGCTGGCGCGAGTTTTGGCCCATGGCATTGTCGCAAGCCACTTGCTTAGAATGACTAAGCGGCGTGCCTTGCTTCGCGCCCTGAGCCAAAATCGTGCCAGCGCATCGTGTGTTTCATTATGTTATGGGCTCTAACTTTTCAAGCAGAAAGGAATCCAACAATGGCTACACCGGTAGTGCTGGTGGAATATCCGGCGGACGGCGTCGCACTGGTCCGCATCAACCGTCCCGATGCGCGTAACGCGCTCAATCTCGAAGTACGCAAGAGCCTGGTAAAAGCGCTGGCGGACGCTGCTGACGCAAACAACATTCGCGCGATCGTACTCACCGGAAACGAGAAATCGTTCGCTGCCGGCGCCGACATCAAAGAGATGGCCGGCGCGGGCGCTATCGAGCATATGCTGCGCGGCACGGATAAACTGTGGCGCTTGATCAGCTCGTGCCCGAAACCGGTGATCGCCGCGGTCAGCGGCTTCGCACTCGGCGGCGGTTGCGAACTCGCGATGACATGCGACATCATCATCGCGGGCGAGTCGGCGCGCTTCGGCCAGCCCGAAGTCAAGATCGGCATCATCCCCGGCGGCGGCGGCACGCAGCGCCTGACGCGCGCGGTCGGCAAATACAAAGCGATGAAGATCTGCCTTACCGGCGATTTGTTCGGGGCGAAGGAAGCGTTCGACATGGGGCTGGTGAGCGAAGTGGTGGCCGATGCCGAGGTCGAAAAACGCGCCGTCGAAATGGCGAAACAAATTGCCGAGCTCGCGCCGCTCGCGGTGCAGCAGATCAAGGAAGTGGTGCTCGCCGGCCAGGATGCCTCGCTCGACGCGGCGCTCAGGCTCGAGACCAAGGCGATCCAGGTGATGTTCGCGTCGCAGGACCAGAAGGAAGGCATGGCCGCTTTCATCGAGAAGCGCAAACCGAAGTTCCAGGGCAGATGATCGGACTGCAATTAACCGCAAATCAATCAATCACTTGGAACAGGCCGCAACAGTTCAGCAACCCAAAAACCTGCTCGCGGTCGGTGCGCTGCTGCTCGGCGCCGTTGCGATCGCCACTTCGGCGTTGTTTGTCAAAGTCAGCGAGGCCGGGCCGGTGGCCACCGCATTCTGGCGCGTGTTTCTCGCGCTGCCGCTGTTGTGGGCGTGGTCGATGCTCGAGCAGCGCGAACGCCATAGCACAAGCTTTGTCAGCGACAAGCGGCTGTTGATCGCGGCCGGACTGTTTTTCGCCGGCGATCTCGCGGTATGGCACTGGTCGATTATGCTGACCTCGATTGCGAACTCGACGCTGCTCGCGAACCTCGCGCCGATTTTCGTCATGCTCGCGGCCTGGCTGCTGTTCCGCCATCAGTTGAGCGCGAAGTTCCTGGCCGGGCTTGCGACGGCGCTTACCGGCATGGTGGTGCTGATCGGGGGCGACTTCACACTGAGCGGCAAGGAGCTGATCGGCGACGCGCTCGGCGTCGTGACCGCGGTGTTCTATGCCGGCTACCAGCTCACCGTGACACGGTTGCGCGCGCGCGTCGCGACCTCGACCATCATGGCGTGGAGCGGATTGTTTACGGCAATTGTCCTGTTGCCGATCGCGCTGCTGTCGGGCGAACGGATGCTGCCCGTGACCGACATCGGCTGGCTCAAGCTCATCGGCCTGGCGCTTATTTCGCAGGTGGCAGGCCAGAGCCTGATCGCGTATGCGATGGCGCACCTGCCGGCGACGTTCTCGTCGGTCGGGCTTTTGTTCCAGCCGGTGATGGCCGCTGTATTTGCATGGATTCTGCTCGGCGAAGCGGTAAGCGCGCTGCAGCTCGTTGGCGGCATCACCGTGCTGATCGGCATCCGCATCGTGCATCGGGCGGAGACCGCACGCTGACATTCTGGTAGGTTGAGCCGTTCGCCCTGATGTATAGAAGGGTGCACGGCCGCTCATGGTTCTATACATCGCCATGAACAGCCATTAATCCACTGTTACCTTTACCAACGCCGCTTGTTGCGGGTGCCGGCTTTCTTTATGCTAGTGTACTGCGTCGTCAACGAGCCGACTTAAGAATCCGGCATCAAACAGTTCGTGACGCAACGCGATGTGTAGCGCAGGCGCCCTCGCCTGCCATCGTTCATCTGGAATCAGCCATTGGAATGCAGGCGAGGGCGCCTGCGCTACACGATTGCGCGGGGTTTCGCGGCGGGATTTGAATATTTCCCCCTGAAAACGAGTCAAATGCCGTGCGCATAAGTTCCATTCCGTTGGACGCAGTACATTAGATGTCTCCGTAACGTGCCTTGTTTCTTGACTGCGAGGTGTTTCATGATCAGTCCGCTTCGTGCGTGCCTTTTGTTGTTAGTGCCACTGTTCGCCTCGGCAGCGCTGGCCCAATCGTATCCGAACAAAGCGGTGCGCATGGTGGTGCCGTTCGCCGCCGGCGCCGGCTCCAACGACATCATGGCGCGGCTCATCGCGCAGAAGCTCTCCGACAGCCTCGGTCGGCAGGTCGTGGTCGATAACCGCCCGGGCGCCTCGGGCATCATCGGCACCGATATCGTCGCCAGGCGACCGCGGACGGCGGAACAGGTTCCGCGCGCCTTGGCGCGTGGATGTGACCCGGGAGCGGGATGCGGCGCCGGACTTAAACCCGCGGTCGTAATGCGCGCCTTCACGGTCGCATCCCCATGAATGGGGCCCCTGCTCCACGCTCCGGCGCGCAGTCCGACGGCTACACCGTGCAGATGATGAGCCTCACTTTCACCGTCAACCCGAGCCTGTTCAGCAAGCTGCCGTACGATACCGTTAAGGATTTGATCCCGGTGACGATGGTCGCGTCGGCGCCGCTGATGCTGGTGGTGCATCCGTCGCTGCCGGCGAAGTCGGTGTCGGAGTTCATCGCCTACGCCAAAACCAACCCGGGCAAGCTCAACTTCGGCTCGGGCGGACCGGGCACGACGCCCCACCTCGCCGGCGAGATGCTGAAAACGATGGCCGGCATCCAGGTCACGCACATACCATATAAGGGCGGCGCGCCGGCGCTCGCCGACCTGATCGGCGGCCAGATCCAGTTCATGTGCGAGAACATTCCGGGCACGCTGCCGTTCGCGAAGACCGGCAAGCTGCGCGCGCTCGCGGTTACCGATCTCAAGCGCTCGCCGCCGCTGCCCGAGCTGCCAACGCTCGATGAAGCGGGGCTCAAGGGCTATCAGATCGTCGGCTGGAACGGCCTGTTCGTGCCGGCCGGCACGCCGCCGGCGGTCGTCAACAGGCTGCACGCCGAAGTCGCCAGGGCGCTCGCGCAGCCCGACGTCAAGCAGCGGCTCGCGACGATGGGCGCGGATGGCGTCGGCAACACGCCACGGCAGTTCGCGGAATTCATCAAAGCCGAAATTCCGAAGTGGGCGAAGGTCGTCAAGAACGCGGGGCTCAAAGTCGAGTAAATGAACGGCATCACCGGCCAGTGTTGTCGCCACGCTGCGCGCAGCCGAGCACTGAGCCAAACAACATCACTATTCAGTTACCTGTTAGGAGGGAATCGATGCCATACGCGGATTCGAACGGAGTCAGGCTGTATTACGAGGAAGCCGGTGAAGGCACGCTGATCGTGTTCGTGCACGAATTCGCCGACGATCTCTACAGCTGGGAAGCGCAACTGCGCTATTTCAGCCGGCGCTACCGCTGCGTCGCTTTTAACGCGCGCGGCTATCCGCCGTCCGACGTGCCGAAAGCCGTATCCAAATACTCGCAGGCGATCGCCACCGACGATATCGCCAGCGTCATGCGCCATCTTAAGATCCGGAAGGCGCACATCATCGGCTGCTCGATGGGCGGTTATGCGGCAGTGCATTTCGGCCTGCGCTACGCGCGCATGGCGCTGTCGCTGACCGCGGTCGGCGTCGGTTTCGGCTCCGATCCGGACAAACGCACGCAGTTCCTGCGCGACAACGAGATCATGGCGCGGCGCTTCGACGAGCTCGGCACGCGCGAAGCAATCAAGCCGTACCAGATCGGGCCCGCGCGCGTGCAGTTCCAGAACAAGAGTCCGCGCGGTTTCGCGCACTTCTGCGCGGAGTTCGCCAAACATTCGGCGCCAGGTTCGGCTAACACGCTGCGCGGCGTGCAGGGCAAGCGCCCCACCATTTACAGCCTCGAGCGCGGGCTCGCCAAACTCAAGGTGCCGCTGCATGTGATCAGCGGCGACGAGGACAATAACTGCCTCGAGCCGGGCATTTTCATGAAGCGCGTCTGCCCGTCGGCGTGGCTCACCGTCGTGGCGGCGACCGGCCATGCGGTCAATCTCGAGGAGCCCGATCTGTTCAACCGCATCACGGCCGAGTTCCTGGCGCAGGTTGATTCCGGCCGCTGGAAGCCGCGCGATCCGCGCACGCTCAACAAGTCCACTATGGCGAATAAGTAATGTTAAGTTTTGAGTGTCGAGTTTTGAGTTGAGGGCTTTCTCGCATTGGCCCTTAATTTAACACTCATCACCGGATCTGGGCTCCAGTGATGACAACCTCGTCGCCTTCAACAGCGAATTTGTGGCTAAATCCTTCTGATACCTGAAACGAATTGTTGACAATGCCATGACCGGTAAGATATATATTAAAAATCTTACTGGCTTTCAAATCAAAGACCGCGAAATCGAACAAAGCTGATTATACCGGTGTGCTTATGAGCGCTATTGATGATTAATAATGCCGGACACTTTCTTGAACCGTTGATCGTTACGGAAATAGGCGATCGTATCGCGGCAGGTGTATGTGGGTCCCTGCTCGCGCAAGCTGGTGCGACCGTAATTCTCGTTGAACCGCTGACATCGCATACCAACGGTAAATGGCGCAATCGTCCGGTTGCAGCCGCGGGGAAATCGAGTGTTATTGCCGACAATAAGCGCGATCGTGAGTTCATCGACCGATTGCTCGCGCGCTCCGATGTCGTCATTGCATCAACCGATATCTCGCCGCTGGCATATAGTCGACACGATCATCAGATTGTATGTGATATTACGGCGTTCGGCGGCAGCGGTCCGCTTGCTGGCAAGCCCAACTCCGACGCCCTGATCCAAGCGCTTTCGGGCATCGCTGACACGACTGGCGATCCGGCGCATGCGCCGACGCTGGTCGGGTTCCCGGTAATAGAGTCTTCCGCAGGGATTTATGCCGCGGCGGCCGCGCTCGCGGCGCTACGCGTGCGCCGCCGCCTCGGTTTTGGCCAAGACATCGAGATCGCCCTCTATGACTGCGCGATCAACGCGCTGCCGACGTTTTTGCCGTTTCACATGGTAGGCAAACTGGCTGGCAGGTTGGGAAACCGCCACCCGCTGGTAAGCCCGTGGAATGCGTACCGAACGCGCAATGACTGGATTCTGATCTGCGCCGCAACCAACGAGCAATGGTCGCGCTTATGTAACGTCATAGAGCGTCCCGAACTGGCGGAGACGCCCAAGTTCAAGACCAACGCAGATCGCGTTTCCAATTGCGACGAAGTGGATGCAGCAGTTCAACAGTGGACTGCAACGCAATCGATCGAAGAGTGTATCGCTCGGCTGGGAGCAATCGGCATCGTGTGTGGCCCAATAACAACGATTGCGCAGCTTGCCGGCGACGATAATCTCGTGCATCGCAACATGCTGCTGCGGCTGGCTGATCCCGTCAGCGAGGACACAGTAACGATTGCCGGCACACCGCTTAAAGCTTCTCGTTCGCCGGGGCTTGCCCCCGCCGCGATTCCAACGCCGAACAGGCATCGTGTCGAAGTTGAGGCGCTGCTTGAAAAAGTCACGTCGAAGGCGAAGAGCGGGTTTCGCGGAAATATCCGGCCATGTACTGGATTGCGAGTCGTGGAAATCGGTCAATATACGACCGCGCCGCTGGTGTCGCGTCAGCTCGCTGCGCTCGGAGCGGAAGTCCTCAAGATCGAGCCCCCCGAAGGCGACAGTTCGCGCAACTGGCCCCCGAGCCAAGGCGATCTGGGTTATTTCTTCATGCTGAGCAACGCGGACAAAAGGAGCGTGATGCTCGACTTGCGGAATGAGCACGACAAGCAGGCCTTCCGCAAACTGCTCCAATCGGCCGACGTTCTAGTGGAGAACCTTAAACCGGGATCGCTTGCTCGCCTCGGTTTCAGCCCTCAGCACCTAACAGCTATTAATCCCCGGCTCGTCTATTGCGGCATCTCCGGTTTTGGCGCTGACTCAAAGTACCCGGGAAGGCCGGCTTTTGACGTCGTAGTGCAGGCGATGTCGGGCTTTATGGATTTGACACGCGCCGGCGGCGGCACGCCGATTAAGGTTGGAATTTCCGCGGCCGATATCATTGCTGGCGAATTCGGGCTGTTTTCGATTCTCGCGGCGCTCGAGTATCGCGACCGTACCGGCGGCGGCCAAGCGATCGATCTTTCGATGCAGGACACGGCGGTATGGGTAACGCAGACTGCATGGAACGGCCGGCGCGCTAGCGATACCAACGTCATTCTGAAATGTCGGGACGGTTATGTAATACTGGAAAGCGACCAGGCGGCGCTCGCAGCAAGGCTGGCAGAACTTGATTCACGGTTCCGCCTGGGACTGGCAACCGCGGAAAATTACCAACGCGCGGAACTTGTAGCGCTCGCGGCACGCGGCGGAATTACCGGCGCCCCGGTATTGAACATCTCTGAAGTCATCACCAGCGCACAGACCGTTGCGCGTAACTTGATCGGCTACGCTCGAGATAAAGACGGAAGAACCTGGATGATCCTTAATTCCCCCTTGTTCCTTAAAGCAACGCCGCCGGCAGTGACGCGTCTGATCGGCGCGTTAGGCGAAGCAAATGCCGAGATTCTTGGCGGCGAAATCCCCGCCGGACGAGCTGCGGCCTCGACTATCTAAAGTTGAAGGTTGAGTTCGGGGTCATCGCGATCTGTAAATTCTGGATCAAGCGCTGAGACGGGAATCAAGAAGCACTGTTGCAGGGTGGCGAAAAACCAGTTAGCATAGCCACTCTGCCACTTCAAACCTTCGACCAGGTTTTGAACATCGCCTTCGGCACAGATTTGGAAATGCAAGCGAAACAGGCGGAAAAACGTTCCAGGCACCGGCTCGGTGCGGGCCTGTACTGACCGATAGACCGATAGGATTACGCGGAGAACATATGGAATCTCAAACGCCCGGCGCTGCGCGCCACTCGGAGAAACTCGCCGAATTCGCCACTTCGCTGTCTCGAACCAACGTGCCCGCACGGGTCTTCACGCAGGCTCAGGCCTGTTTCATCGATAGCATCGGCTGCGGGCTGTTCGGTGCGAAGCAATCCTGGGGCGAGATGATGGCCGACAACACGTTGGCGGAAGGTGGCGCGGGCCAATGTACTTTGCTCGGTCGAAGGCAGACGGTGGCTCCGGCGCCTGCGGCACTCGTCAATGGCACGGCCATCCATGGTTTCGAGCTTGACGACATAATCGTCGGGGCGTTGGTCCACCCCGGGTCCGTAGTCGTTCCAGCCGCGCTCGCTGCCGCCGAATACGCAGACGTTTCCGGGTTGCGGCTGCTGCTCGGAGTCATCGCAGGCTACGAGGCAATGGCGCGCTTGAGCCTGGCGCTTGGCGTTGAGCCTGCGCAACGTGGCTTTCACATGACCCCAATCGTCGGCCCGATTGCCGCTGCATTCGCCGCAGGCGTGACACTAAGCCTCACGCCGGATAAGCTGCTTGCGGCAATCGGTCTCGCCTGCTCTGCCTCCTCGGGCATTAAGAGTTTCGCCGGCGGGAGCGGCGGCGGTATGGTTAAGCGCATGCACGCGGGACGCAGCGCGGAGGCCGGGGTTCGCATGTGTCAGCTTGCCGAACGCGGATTTACGGGCCCACGCGCCGCACTGGACGGCAAATTCGGGCTGCTTGAAGTGTTCGGTGGAAGCACCGCGAGCGCCGAGCGTCTTACCGAAGAGCTCGGCAGCCGCTGGGCTACCGACGCGGTCTGGGTGAAGCACTATCCCATGTGCGGCGGGATCCATAGTGCGGTGCAAGTACTGCAGCAACTGCGCGGGGATGCCGCATTGGAAACAGGGGACATAAAGAAAGTTCGCATAGGCACCTCTCGCTATGCAGTCAAGAACAACGGCAATCCGGCGCCCTTGGACACGATGGGCGCACAGTACAGCATTCCCTACTGCGCGGCCGCGGCGTTGCTGGCGAACCCGAGGGATCCAGCCGCGTTTTCGGACCGGGCCATTACCAACCCCATAACGCGCGAACTCGCCAATCGGATCGATCTTTACGTTGACGAGCAGGCCGAAGCCGCTTATCCGAATCAGATGGGCGCCCGCGTAGAGCTGCACTTGAGAAGTGGAGAGGTACGCACTTCCATGGCATTCGACGCGCATGGCACGCCGGCTGATCCCTGCACTGATGCCGAGCGCAAAGAGAAATTCCGGCGGCTCGCATCAGCCGCAAAGCCATCCGCCGCGATCGATCGGGTTCTCGACGTCGCAAATCAGCTCGAGCAGCTGTCTTCCGTTCGGGCGTTGTCGGAGGCGCTACGCAGCTGAGCACCGCCACTCTTTAGCAGCCTGCACGGACTGTTAAGTCCGACAGGCTGCTGGCGGAGCAGTAGCGCCGTTCAGACGGAGACTGCGGCGCTGAGAGACGTTTGAGTGGCGGAAACGGCAGGGACACGGGAGGCGCGTACGAAGACGCAACCCGTAAACAAACGGCGCTGCGTCCGATAAAACCCGCCCTGCTCGGCGTGCCATACGCCGTTTACCTGCTTGACCGTCGCCGCGACTACCAGCACGCCCGAGGGCATCGATATCCTGATTCCGGCATCTGGGTCCGGATTCAGGCGTGCGACCTGATTAACGACGCTGCCCTTGATGCGCGCCGCAACCGCCATGCACAACGACAATGTGCCCGGCAACGCGCGGTGCGCCTGACCGTTGGAGAACACCCGCCCGGTGAGATCGACGGCGTCGCCTTTGATGGTCTCGCCCGACAGCATTTGCGCATCCTGCGGGCCGGATACAAAACCAATGAACGGCACGGAACGCTTGCGAGCCGCATCTTCGACGTTCTTGCCGATGCCCATTGCGACTGAGGCTGCAATACGAATCCTTGCCAGCTTGTCCACCAGCTCGGTTGACGCATCGAGTGCTTCCGGCATTTCGATACCGGTCAGCCCGAGGTCCGCCGCATTAAGAAAACACGCCGCGTTAGCGGCATCGATCAGCGAAGCACGGACCTTGCCGACGCCGGGAACATCAAGCGTATCGATCACGTTGCCGGTCGGCAGCAGCTTGCCGGTGGTGGCCCCGCCGGGCTCGCGAAACTCGAGCCGCAGTGGCGCGCCGGTGCCAGCTACGCCCGGAATCGAAAGATCGCCATCGACCGCCGCCATGCCGTCATCGAGTGGGAAGCGCGCATGGATGAACTTTTTGGTGTTGGTGTTGTAAATACGCACCAACGCTTCCTTGCCGGAAACCTTGATCAGACCCTCATCGACCGCGAACGGCCCTATTGCCGCAGACATGTTGCCGCAGTTGGCGCTATGGTCGACCCGGGCCTCCTTTATCTGCACCTGCGCAAACGTGTAGTCGATGTCGGCGTCGGGGTGGGTCGGGGGGCCGACCACGCAAATTTTCGAGAGGGAGGATACGCCACCTCCCATTCCGTCAAGCTGACGCCCATTTTGATCCGGGCTGCCAATGGCCGCGAGGAAAATATCATCCCACAGCGTCCGGTCGCGCGGCAGGTCCCTGGCGTGGAAGACGATAGCTTTGCTGGTACCGCCGCGCATGAACACGGCCGGGATTTGGATCTGTCTCATGAACTTTGCTCCGACTTTGACTAAAACTGTATCGAGTACTTCCGGAGGCGGCTCTAATCGAGACGCACGCCTGCCGATTTGATCACTCGCGACCACTTCTCGGTCTCAGACCGCAGTAAGGCGCCGAACTCCTGCGGCGAGCCTGTAACCGGCTCGACCCCCATTGAAGCGTACCGCTCCTTGGTCGCGGGGTGCTGCACCGCTTTTGCGATCTCCGCATTCAGCTTATTGATGATGTCGCGTGGCGTACCGGCTGGCGCGAGAATCCCGTACCATCCATTGACTGCGTACCCCGGCACTCCTGCTTCAGACACTGTCGGGATTTCGGGCAACTCGGAGAAGCGCCGCAGACCGGTTACCGCGATCGCGCGCAGCTTGCCAGATTTGACCAGCGCGACAACCGATGCCGTGCTGCTAATAACGAGGTCAACTTCGCCGCTCATCGCGCCAATGACCGCCGGCCCGGCTCCCTTGAACGTGACGTATAGCAGCTTGGTCCCTGTCATCGCCTGGAGCAACAATCCTGCGAGATGGCCGGGGCTGCCGACTCCAGCGTTACCGAAGTTAAGCCCTCCAGGGCGGGTCTTACTCAGCGCAATGAGCTGTTTGACGGAATTTGCCGGAACGCCCGGATGCGTAGTCAGCGCGTACTGGCTCGCCCCCGTCTGCGCAACAGGCGCCAAGTCTCTGAGCGCATCGTACGGGATCTTGGGATACAGGCTGGGGTTAATCGACAACTCCATCGGTACTGTGATCAGGGTATATCCATCAGGCGGGGCCTTGACGGCAATCTCGGTTCCGATCATTGTGCTGGCGCCGGCGCGGTTATCGACCACCACTGATACGCCGAGCTGGTCGGCGAGTCTCTGCGAAACGATGCGAGTGTTGATATCGACACCACCGCCAGGAGAACTCGGCACGACCATGCGAATCGGTCGGTTCGGGTAACTCTGCGCCGCCAGCAGGTCGATCGGCAGGACGTGTAACGATAAACCGAGGCATGTCAGGACGGCCAACGGCCACCTGTTCCACGCATATGCCTTCCTTCTCTCGGAAGGAATTCCGCGCCACAATTTCCCGATTCGGCGACGCGATACTATCCAAGGCAACTGTGTAACCTCAAGATTCATATACATTATGATCGCGTGATGTCCCAAACCAAGTTGAAGGTTCGAAATAAAGAAATCATTATGATAAGCGGTTTTTCGCTGCTCTGCAACAGCGCTTGGCCATGTCGGCATCGCGCCGGCGACACGCGCGATGCGTTACACGATCTATCGGCCCTTGAAAGAGGGCAAACGCTTTTCAAGAAAAGCGGAGATCCCCTCTTGTTTGTCCTCGGTGCCGTAAGCTGCTGCGACGATGAGGCTCTCGAGCTCGATGCCGGAGGCAAGGTCCATCTGCATCCCGCGGTGTACCGCACGTTTGACTAAAGTCAGACTAAGAGGCGCCCGCTGTGCGTAAACTTTCACAATCGCTTTTGCCGTCTCGAGCGCTGCGCCCTTGGCGCACAACCTGTTGATAAGTCCGATGCGATGGGCTTCGCGCGCATCGATCGGCTCGGCCGCCAACAGAAGGTCAAGCGCGTTGGCGATACCGACTATGCGCGGCAGTCGCTGCGTGCCGCCGGCGCCCGCGACAGTTCCAATCCTGGAGCTGGTGATGGCGAACGAGGAAGCCTCGGCGGCGACGCGCAGGTCGCAGGCGAGCGCGAGTTCGAGCCCCCCGGTAATGCAGAATCCTTCAATCGCGGCGATCACCGGTTTCGCAAGCTCCTCGATTGTCGAGTTGAGTCTGTGCCATCGCTTGACGTAGCTGATGACCTGCGTTGCAGTCTTGATTTGCAATGCCTCATTCAGATCCGCGCCAGCGGCGAAAAAACCAACTCCACCGGTAAGGATAGCAGCGCGCACCGCAGGGTCAGCTTCAGCGGCCTTCAGCGCATCGACGATCTCGTCCATCATGAGCATACTGACCGCATTGCGCTTATCGGGACGGTTGAGCGTAATCACGAATGCGGCTTCGTCCCGAACGGTTAATATCGTTTGATAATTCATTCTAGTTCTCCTAACTGTAATAGAATCACGGTTGTATCCGCCTCAAGGCTGCTTCTTGACTTTCGCGAACAATTGATCGTATTTCTGTTCATACGCCTGATAGTTGATAATCTCGTACAGATCATTGCGGTGTTGCATAATGCCGAGAACGCCCTTCTGCGTGCCGTCCCGCAGAATCGCCTGATATACACGAAGCGCCGCGGCAGCCATCGCCCTCGCCGCCGAAAGAGGATAGAGCGCGGCTGACACGCCGACGCTTCGAAGCTCTTCAAGCGTGAATCCCGGCGTCATTGAAAACTCAGTAATGTTAGCTAATACCGAATGGGGGCGATCGAGCGCATCGACAAACTTCCGGTACTGCTCGAGCTCGGTGCACGCTTCAGCGAATATCATGTCAGCACCCGCTTCGGCATAGGCGCAGGCCCGATCGATCGTCGCCCGCAGTCCTTCCACCGCGAGCGCATCGGTGCGCGCGATTATGAAAAACGAGTCGTCGGTGCGCGCATCGACTGACGCCTTGATGCGGTCGACCATCTCGTCTATGGCCACAACTTCCTTTCCCGGACGGTGACCGCAGCGCTTTAATTGGACTTGGTCCTCGATGTGCATGGCCGCGGCGCCATCCTTGATGAGAGATTTGACCATGCGCGCGATATTGAACAGACCACCGAAGCCGGTGTCGACGTCCACGAGTAACGGCAAATCGCTGGCATCTGTGATACGCCGGACATCGGTGAGAAGATCGTTTAATGTCGTGATAGCAAGGTCGGGTAGACCGTAGGAATAGGTTCCAACGCCCCCTCCGGCCAGGTAAATGGCTTTGTGGCCGGCGTGTTTCGCCAACATGGCGCAGTATGGATTAATCGTTCCGACGATCGGAAGCGGCTGGTTCTCGGTAAGCGCCAAGCGAAAGCGTGTTCCGGCAGACAACAGACTTGTGTTCGCTGTGGTTGCGCTATTGGTCATGCGAATTCCCTATTATAGATGCTGGCTGGGAGTTAAAGTCCACGACAAATGAATCTTTTGCGTCATGCCAGCAGCCTGTTGGAGTGCCAAGCCCGACAGGCTGCTAAAAGCAAAACCGGCTGACCATTTCGCATATCTGTTATCCTCTTCCGCAATTCTTCTGATGCCGGTTTTGCATTAGGAGTTTGTCGGGGCTAAATGCGACAAACTCCTAGCCAGCGACACAGAACCCAATATCCGCTTCAGCCGCACCGGAAGCCCGCCTACCTTGCTTTTGCGAACGAGGCGGCTTCGCGTCCGGCGATCCGGCCGAAGACCGCCCCTGCCATGAGACCCGAGCTTCCCGGATAGTTGAAATAAAAGATCCCACCGACCAGTTCGCCGGCGGCAAAAAGACCAGGAAGCGGCGTATCGCTTATGTCGAGCACGTGGGCCGTGGTGTCGATCTTTAACCCACCGAACGTAAAAGTGATGCCGCAACCCACGGAGTACGCCTCGAACGGAGGCACCTCGATAGGATTCGCCCAGTTTGACTTGTCGATCTCCAGGCCAACGGTGCGGCGCCCGTCCTTGATACTGGGATCGAACTGAACGTCGCGCTTGACCGCCGCGTTGTACTCGCGCACCGTACTCAAGAACTGCGCCCGGTCGACGTCCCCCATGCGGTCCGCCAGCTCCTCGAGCGTATTCGCCTGCGCCTTTGTGGCGCCCTTGATCCTATATTCATTCATCAGCAGATGGGTAACCTGCGAGTCGAACACCTGCCACGCATAACTTCCCGGCTGTTGGAGCACGATGCGGCCGTACTTGGCGTAGGTGTAGTTGCGGAAATCAGCCCCTTCGTCGAGGAAGCGTTTCCCCTCCGAGTTGATCATGATACTGTATGCATAGCCGTGGCGGTACCCCCCTAGGGGCGCGCTGGAGTCGCCGAAGTCCGGCGCATAGCGCTCCCAGGAAACCGAGTGGCAACCCGACCACTGGCCGTACGGCTGAGCGCCGATATCGAGGGCCATGCGGATGCCGTCGCCGGTGTTGAAGCGGGAGCCTCGCACCTTCGCCAGATCCCAGCCGGGCCCGAGATAGCGCGTGCGCCACTCCCGGTTGGCTTCGAAGCCGCCGCAAGCGAGGACGACGGCGCGTGCGCGGACTTCCTCTTCAACGCCGTCCACAATCACACGCACTCCCTCGACGCCTGATCGTCCACGCACCAGCCCCGTTACTTGCGCTCCGTAGCGAATGACTATCCCGCGCTTTTCAGCGGCACTGTGCTCCGCCTCCACCAGAGCCCGCCCGCCGCCTGCAGCGCAGACTACAACCCCGCCGAAAAACTTGGAACGCCCTTTGTCCCTGTGGGCGTAAAGCCCGTAAAACGGCAGGAACCGCACACCCTTCTCGCGGATCCAATGCACCGTGTCGGTGCTGGTTCGCACTATGATTTCCGCCAGGTCCGGGTCAATGTAGTACTGCGTAATACGGCCGAGGTCGTCCAGGTACTGCTCGGCGGTGTACTCGCCGAAGTCGGTGCGCGCGATCTCCTCTTTCGAGAGATCGGGAACGATTTTGATGACGTCTTTCAACCCGCTGTGAACCATGCGGAAGCTGCCCTCCGTGAAGGCGCTGTTTCCGCCGCGCTGGTCCTTTGGCGCGCGCTCGAGCACCAGGACGTTCGCGCCATGTTCCCTGGCTGACAGGGCGGCGCACAGGGCGGCGTTCCCGCCACCGACGACAACTACATCTAAGGCTCCTTTCTCCATCATGTCATCCTCTAAAGTTAACCTGGCAGCCTGTCGGACTTATTAGGAGTTTGTCGGGGCTAAGTCCGACAAACTCCTAGGCGCTCTTCCCTTCGACGAGAGCTGCGTTCTTGACCTTATCGCGCACCAGCAGCCCGGTCAGCCCGGTAACCTTTTCGATTGTTTCCATGTTTGCTATCGTCTCCATAATGCCCCGCGCCTGCTCGGGCGTCAGGGCACCGTCCACGAGTTTGCGGAACTTGCTCTCGACCTCCTCCTGCGGGAGTTTTCGGTAGCCAAAGCCCTCTCCATGTAGTTTTCGCCCTCGCCTGGTCAAGATTGTCACAGTGGATTTGGAGATGTCGGGATAGCGCGCTTCGAGGTCCGGATCAAGAACCACCTCGATCCGCCGCGCCAGCTCGCAGACTCCAGCGTGCCCGAAGTTTTCCTTCGCCATCGCGTGGTACGCGGAGAAATCGTTCGCACCGAGGACGGCCGACATCGCCAGGGAGAAGTGGGTGCTGAACTGTGCTTCGATTATGGTTTTGGGCCGCGGGCCAATGGAACCGACATGTACCAAGGAGAATCGGTCTGCGCCCACGATTATTTTCTCGATATCGCCGGCCTGTATTTCGTGCTCCTTCATCAGGTTCCGCAAACCCTCTACCTGAGAAATCACCAGTCCGCAGCACGTATATGGTTTGACTTCTGTCTCCATTAGTGCCCACTTTGTCCCGAGCCCGTCAACGAGGGCCTTGGGATCAGGATGAGCTGAGAACGCCTGAAGAATGCCTCGCTTGCCTTCCAGGATGGTCGCCGGGCCCGTCATCCCGCACGCCGCCGCACGAGCCGAGCGGATGCCCCCGGCCGCCCCCATCCCCGCGTGGAACCGCTTGATATCTCCGCCGCCTATCGAGAATTCCGTTGTACCCGATGCATGGCTGCCGGCGAGCGACAGCGCCATCAACGTTTCATGCTCGGGCAGCCTCATCAACCGGCTGGCCGCGGCGGCGGCGCCAAATACGCCATGCGCGCAGGTGGCGTGGAATCCACGATCGACGATCATGGATGGGTTCGTGGCATATGCAACCCGTGCGTGAATCTCGAATGCCGCCAGCAACGCCAGCAGCAACTCTTCCCCCGTCGACTGCTGCTCGAGCCCGACCGCGATCGATGCCGGCACAGCCACACACCCTATGTGCGTAGGAGCGGGAGTATAGTCGTCGATTTCGAAGCCATGACCGGCCGTGCCGTTGACGAGAGCCGCGTATTCGGCATCGAGCCGCTCTCCGCTGACCATGACAATGGCTTCGCCTTTACGGGAATAGCGTTCGGCATACCGCTTGATGGACTGGGT
>JACQOI010000160.1 GCA_016202615.1 Betaproteobacteria bacterium | reverse complement strand
TGACCGACGCCTTTGTAGAGGCTTGAGCCGTGTGTGCTGAAAGGCACACGCACGGTTCTGAGGGGGCCGGACGCGGGTAATCGCGTCTGGCTACCCGACGTGCGACACGAAGTCGCCGTCAGAAGTTGTCCCCATGGAAACGCAGGGGACCGCCCGTGTCACCGGGCGAATCTATGAACCTGAATCAAGTGCGGTTCTGACAATGTAACGTAGCACCGTACGGTGCGGGGTGCAAATCGTGAGAGGCGTACCCTTCTGGCAGCCACATGCCGGATGAGTGCTAGATAGCTGGGAAGGTGAAGACATCTGAATCTGCGATAAAGATCGTCATACCTGGCAAGCGGAAGTGGCTTCAACGCTTGAGCCAAAATGGCAACGGAGGCGTGAAGGACGGTTCTTACGTACTTCCTCGTGACACATATGCCTCTCGGTCGAAAGTAGACACCTAACCCAGCGCACTTCTTAGGCGGAACGTGGGAACCCCGTATCGCTCCCTTCGGGGACAGCAGGCTGCAAAGTCTGCCTATGGTGGTGCGGGCGTAGGAGTGAGGAAAAAGCGAACGCCGTCCTGTAATCGGACGGATAGGGATTGCAGCAATATCCTACGCGAAAGCGTGCTGACTTCTTCATGGTCTCACTTCACAAGAAAGTTTGTGGAACCAACTTAACGGGAGGAAAGCAAATGAGTGCAGCAGCACGGGCACGTGCACCTTCCGGCGCGACGTGGGACGGCCTTAACTGGCCCGATATCCGGCGTCATGTAAGAGGGCTGCAAGCACGCATTGTGAAGGCTACACAGGAAGGCAGACATAACAAAGCGAAAGCTCTGCAATGGCTGCTGACCCACTCGTTTAGCGGCAAAGTATCAGCTGTGAAGCGGGTGACTGAAAATAAAGGCAGGAACACCCCTGGTGTGGACCACGTAATGTGGAAAATACCGGTGGCAAAGATCAACGCGATTGCGTCGTTGAGGCGGCGGGGTTATTCGCCGCTCCCGCTTCGGAGAGTATTTATTCTGAAGAAGAATGGCAAGAAGAAGCGGCCGCTCGGCATACCCGCGATGAAGTGCCGTGCCATGCAAGCGCTATATTTGCTGGCGTTGGAGCCGATTGCGGAAACCACTGCCGATCTGAATTCCTATGGGTTCAGACCGGAGCGCTCAACCGCTGATGCAAGGGAGCAATGCTTCAAAGCTCTTGCGAAGAAGGCCAACGCACAGTGGGTGCTCGAGGCCGACATTCAAAGCTGTTTCGACAAAATCAGCCACAACTGGATGCTCGCCAACATCCCCACGGACAAGGTGATCTTACGGAAGTGGCTCAAAGCGGGATTCGTGTATCAAAACGAACTCTTCCCCACCGACGCCGGCACCCCGCAAGGGGGCATCATTTCGCCGGCGATCGCGAACATGACGTTGGACGGCCTCGAAGCGAGGCTCGCGAAGAAATTCCCGAGCGCACAATGGAGAGGTCTGAAAATGAACATGGTGCGTTATGCTGATGACTTCATCGTGACCGGCTATTCGAAGGAATGGTTGGAACAGGAGGTTCAGCCGGCATTGGTTGAATTTCTGGCGGAACGTGGGCTTGCCCTATCGCCGGAGAAAACCAAAATAACGCACATTAGGGATGGGTTTGATTTCCTCGGATGGAACATTCGCAAGTACAACGGCAAGCTGTTGACGAAGCCCTCGAAAGCGAACGTTAAAGCGCATCTTGGCAAAATCCGAGAAATCATCAAGGCCAACAAGACGGCTAAACAGGCGAATCTGATAAGGCTGCTCAATCCGGTGTTACGGGGATGGGCGAGTTATCACAGCCATGCAGTCGCCAAGAAAACCTTTGCTCGAATTGATCACCGGACCTGGTCAATGCTATGGCGATGGGCGGTGAGAAGGCATCCGAATAGACGGGCCCAATGGGTGAAGGATAAATACTTCAAACCCAGAGGAACCCGGAGTTGGGTCTTCGCCGCTATAGAACACCAAGAAGATGGAATGAAAAGAGAGCCCATCTTGCTGTGTGAATCGGACACGCCAATTCGTCGGCATGTCAAGATTCAAGCCCATGCGAATCCGCACGACCCACAATGGGAGCAGTACTTCGAGTCCCGCTGGGGCAAGAACATGCTGCACTCGGCGAAAGGTCGCCGGAAGTTATATCGTGTTTGGCTTAGACAAGATGGCCTGTGCTCGACCTGTCAGCAGCTCATCACAAAGAGTACCCCTTGGAGGACTCGCCATATTGTGAAACGAGCTGAGGGCGGGACGGATGCAGCAAGCAATCTTCGCATGCACCATCTCAATTGCCATAGGCGTTCGCATTACGCCGCAAGTTCAGTTATGTAGCCGGGTGTCGTCATATTGACCGACGCCTTTGTAGAGGCTTGAGCCGTGTGTGCTGAAAGGCACACGCACGGTTCTGAGGGGGCCGGACGCGGGTAATCGCGTCTGGCTACCCGACTTAGTCGTCAACGTCCGGGCGTTCAGTGCCGGACGCCGTCTCGGCGAAGTCTATTCGCCAGTTAGCTGCTGCATGTCTGTGTAAAAGCATGGGTGGCGGGTCAGGCTGCGCCTGAATTCCCGTCGCCTATTGCCTCGTCCCTGTCGGGTAAGAGAGCAACATTGCTGCCGCTCCCTCCCCTAAGAACCGTACGTGACGGTTTCCCGTCATACGGCTCAAGCATTTCGAAGCCCTCGCGAAGGAGCCGGCGACACAACAGATGTTTCAGGCTGAGAATGGTGCGGTAGTGTCGCATCCGAGATCCAGCCATAACGCGGCACCAGCCGAGTGTCGACGCGGCCCTTGGCGGCATGTCTCGCCGCAAAGTATGGCTGCCACGCCGAATCGAATGGATTGGCCTCTGCCTTGACCTTGAGATGCCGCTGGATGCGCACGTCGCTCGCAGAGCGAAGCACAGCAACCTTTGGCGTTCTGTCGGCCGATCTCTTGTCGGCGTGCGCAGCAAACACCCACGCTCGGTTACCGATTTTCCGGTAGTACTTCTTCAGAATCCAGTAACCGCTTTTGTTTGGATGTCGCCGCTTGGCCCAGCGCCACAACGCGCGCCACACGTGGCGATCAATGGTCTGGAATGTTTCCTTGGCGACCACATGACGGTGATATAGCGCCCATCCGTGAATCATGGGGTTGAGCAGCTGGATCAACATCTCCTGCTTGGCCGTCTTGTTCCCGTTGATCGTTTCGCGTATCTTGTCCGCACACGCTTTCACGTTGTTCGCGGCAGGTTTGATGAGCAGCTTGCCACGATACTTGCGCAGATTTTGACCGAGGAAATCGAATCCCTGATCGATATGCGTGATCTTTGTCTTTTCCTCCGATAGCTCCAAGCCTCTGGAGCGCAGGAAGGATTCGACCAAAGGTCGGACTTCCCATTCGAGCAATTCTTTCGAGTCGCCCGAGATGATGAAATCGTCGGCATAGCGGACCAGTCGGACTTTCGGATTGAACCACACACCGTTCCTCGAAGTGCCGCGAAACGCCTTCCTCAGGAGTTCTTCCAGCCCATCGAGTGCCAGATTGGCAAGTGTCGGCGAAATGATACCGCCCTGTGGTGTACCGTCATCCGTCGGGTTCAGGATTGTTCCTTCCATGAATCCGGCCTTGAGCCATTTCCGGAGCACCGCCTTGTCCGTTGGGACGTTAGCGAGCAGCCAATCATGACTGATGTTGTCAAAGCAACCACGAATATCCGCTTCCAGAATCCACTGCGCCGAATCTCGCTGAGCTAAAACTTTGAAGCATTGCTCAATCGCATCAGCCGTAGACCGCTCCGACCGGAACCCGTAGGAGTTCCGGTCAGCCATGGTTTCCGAGACCGGCTCGAGCGCCAGCAGATGCACTGCCTGCATGGCCCGATCCTTCATCGTCGGAATGCCCAAAGGTCGCATTTTTCCGTTGCGCTTCGGGATGTACACCCTTCTCAGCGGCAGCGGCTGATAGCCGCGGCGTTTGAGCGACAACATGGCCTGCCACATCGCACTCGGCGTAGACCAAACGATTCGATCCACACCCGCAGTGCGCTTACCTTGATTCTCCGTCACCCGCTTCACAGCAAGTGCTTTGCCGTAAAACGAGTGGGTCAGCAGCCATTGCAAGGCTTTCACCTTACCCCAGCGGCCTCCCTGTGTTGCCTTCACAATACGCGCTTGCAGCCTCCTGACGTGGTGGCGACAACGGTCCCAATCGATGCCGGACCATGCCGCTTCCATGCCGGAGGGCGCACACGTCCATGCTGCGACGTTCATTTGCTTTCCCTCCTTTCGAGGTTCTGTAAACTATCTCGTGAAGAAATACCCTGCGGAAGTCGGCTCGCTTGCGCGCGGGATGATGTTGCCATCCCTATCCGTTCCATTACAGACCGGCATTCGCTTTTTCCGCGTTCCTCTACCCGCATCCCCGTCAGCCTTCCTTGCGGTCGGCTTGCCCTCATCGGGCGGAAATACGGGCTTACCCTGTTTCGCTTGCGTAACATGAATGGGTTAGACCCTGCCTATTCACCGGTGGCGTGCGTGTCCGTGTAATCCCAGTAGGACAGGGGAGTTATCCCGCCACGTGCCGTTTTGGCCCGAGCCTGTCAGCATCTTTGGCTCGATCCACTTTACGATGTTTATCAGCAGTTCACTTGCGTTGGTCATACCATCCAGCCTAGTTCCCATCCGCGTCGATGCTTGCAGATCATGCGTATGCCTCACGGCGCGCGCACTGCCTTCCGGCGGGCTACATTGTCCCGACCGCTTCACACACGACCGTTGCCAGCCATGCGTGGGTCGGTAGGCTACTGGTGACGGAACACCAGGTTTCTCTTTAACAATCACTGAAACAATTACTCAAGCGACCTCAGGTCGCACGTCCACACCGTGGACAGCAGAACTCTCCGGAACGGTGAGGCGGACGGACAGCGTCCCGGCGAAATCGTGTGGATAACTTGTCCTCGGCGGGGACAGCGCGATTGCTGTGACGCCAGAGTGTCACGGGCCCAGAGCGGCGTTTTCCACGGGGGCGGGCGTGCGGCGCTTCTCTCGCACGCAACCGCACGCCGCGGTGGGAAACCCCATGACGCAACGGCAAGGATTTGGACATGGGTACGAATACGAAAGGGCTGATGCCATGCTGACCAAGGAAACAATTCTTCCTCTGGTCAATGCGCGGCTTAATCGCGTGCTGTTGATCGCGCAGGCAGCACTTCCGGAACACCAGTTCGAGGCGTTCCGGCGGCTCATTTTGGACGAATTCGGCAGAGCCGGACTCATCAGGGATCTGGACACGATCCTCGGCGAGCCCCGGCAGGAACGGCACGGACCGGGCGGGACCACTTGAGCAAAGAAAGGAGGAAGAGCATGATTGCAAGCACAGAATCCTGAAGTCTCGGTCGAGTTCAGTCTGGACATCCCGCAGGACGCCGTGTCGTGCGAGGAACTCGACCTCATTCAAGCGCATTTCGCAGGCCTCATTCGGCAGTTGATGATGGAGGCCGATTCATTGGAAACACAGTGAGGAGCAAGGCTATGGATGTTGTGATCTACGCCCGTGTGTCCACGGGCAAGCAGGTGGAGAATGATCTATCGATTCCCGATCAACTGCGGCAGATGCGCGAGTGGTGCAAGGCGCACCATCACCGCCTGGTGTCGGAATACGTCGAGGCGGGGGCGACGGCCACCGACGACCGGCGCCCGGTGTT
>JACQOI010000159.1 GCA_016202615.1 Betaproteobacteria bacterium | reverse complement strand
CGCACGCGCCGCGTCTATGCAGGATTTTTTGCAGCCACACGGCCCAACGTAGCCTTCCAGCGCCCGGCGTGCCCTCCGCTACACATACGGCGCGCTTGTAGCCGCTGTCAACGGGTCTTACAATTCCCATAACACACTCCTGCGCGGCTAGCGCACCAGGGCTAGTCCAACCCGGCGTTCGATCGACCCCGCGACAAGAGTATTTTCTCAAACCAACGCATCGCGCTGTCGCGGTGTCGATCAACTAAACGTTAGCCGTGGTTCGGCGCTTGGAGTAAAATCTATCCGACACTTCGAGAGGTGGCGGCATGAAACAGTCGTCCGTTGTGCACTCCGATCCCGACATCCTGGGTGGCACCCCGGTGTTCGTTGGAACCCGCGTTCCTGTTCAGGCGCTGATTGACTATATCGAGGGCGGACACTCCCTTGAAAAGTTCCTTGATGATTTCCCAACCGTGAGCCGGGACATCGCGGTGGCTGCTCTCGAGCAGGCTAAAGTGCACCTACTCGCCGATGCGCGTGCTGCTTGACGAGTGCTTCCCCCGAGCCCTACGCTTGGAGCTTCCTGGGCACGAAGTCACGACGGTTGCTGAAGCCGGGTGGGCCGGCGTCAAAAATGGCGCGCTTCTGCAACTTGCGGCAACACGGTTCGAAGTTCTCTTAACTGTCGATCGCAATCTGGAGTATCAGCAGAACTTTTCCGGTCTTACGATGGCTGTCATCGTTGTTGACGCCCCAAGCAACGATGTTGAGGTACTTCGGCCATTGATGCCCAAGGTGCTCAAGGAGTTGCCCAACGCCAAGCCGGGAGTCGTGACGCATGTTCACGGCTAACCGCGCAATGCACACCGACGCGCGCAGAAGCGGTGCCCGCGGGTGATTGCGAACGTTATGCGTTTGTGGACTGACGGTGGTATCCTGAACAAATGGGTCTCGTAAACGGAAAAGTCTTGCTCAAGAATCCACGGCTTCCGGAGTTGGCGCCGGTGGAGGTCGTCGCCCTCGCTGACTCAGGTGCAGTGCATCTTTGCATTCCCGAGCACATTCAAATCCAGCTCAAGTTGGAAGCAATCGATAACAAGGAAGTTACCTTAGCTCACGGGTCCAAAAAGCTGGTCCCGTACGTTGGTCCAATCGAGCTACGTTTCAAGAATCGCGTCGGATTCGCGGGAGCCTTGGTTATGGGAGATCAGGTTTTGCTTGGCGCAATTCCAATGGAGGATATGGATCTCATCGTAATCCCCAAAACCCGTACTCTGGATGTAAACCCAGATAGCCCGAACATCGCAACATCAATCGTCAAGTAAAACGCATAACTTTAGGTCGAACGGACGGGTCGCAAGCGCAGCCGCGTATCAACCGTCCGTGAAGGCCCGCCGTTCGCCAAGACGTTACGGTTCGCCGCTCTTGAGCAACGCGCGCACGGGCGCGAAACTGCGCCGGTGCACGGCCGATACGCCGTGAGCGCGCAACGCTTCCAGGTGCGCCGCCGTCGGATAGCCCTTGTGGCGGTCGAACCCGTAATCCGGATACAACGCGTGCAATTCGAGCATGACCGCATCGCGCGCGGTTTTGGCGAGTATCGAGGCTGCCATGATGGCCGGCACCGTGCCGTCTCCGCCGATCACCGCGTGCGCTTTTACGTCGAGCTCCGGACAGCGATTGCCATCCACCCACACTTCGTCCGGTCGCACCGTCAGCGCCTGCACCGCGCGCCGCATCGCCAGCAGTGTCGCCTGCAGGATGTTGAGCGCGTCGATTTCCTCGACCGAGGCGCTGGCGACCGCCCATGCCGCCGCGCATTGCCTGATTTGCAGCGTCAGCGCATCGCGGCGGCGCGCGCTAAGCTTTTTGGAGTCGTTGAGTCCGACTATGCCATGAGCGGGGCCGAGTATGACCGCCGCTGCGAACACCGGTCCAGCGAGCGGTCCGCGCCCTGCTTCATCGACGCCGCAGATCATTATGTTAGGGGCTCTTAAGCAGCGGTAAAACGGCCAGTGCGGCCTGGCGCGCCGCGCCACGCTGCAGGCTCGCGCTCAGCGCCAAAAACCTGCGCTCGACACGGGTGCGCAAGGGTTCGTCGCCGAGCAGATTGAGCAGCGCCTGGGAAAGGTTCTGCGGAGTGGCATCGTCCTGGATGATTTCCGGCACCACGAACTCCCCGGCCAGGATGTTGGGCAGGCCGTAATAGGGCAGGTAGCCCCTGCCTTTGAGCAGCCAGTAGCTGACGGCCGGCATCTTGTAGGTAATCACCATCGGCTTGCCGAGCAGCGCTGCCTCGAGGGTCGCCGTTCCCGAGGCCACCAGCACGACGTCAGCCGCGGACATCGCGTCCTGCGAGTGCCCGAACAGCACCGTCAAGGGCAAATCCGCCGCCTCATTTCGATAGAGCGCGGTTTCGAACATTTTGCGCGTCTCGCGCGTCGCGAGCGGCACCAGAAACAGCGCCTGCGGCACTCGCGCGTTGATTGCTTTCGCGGTATGGATGAACAGGTCCGCCATGTGTTCGAGCTCGCTCTGGCGGCTGCCCGGCAGCAACGCGATAACGGGCGCCGCCAGCGGCAGCCTGAGCTGCTCGCGCGCGGCGGCGCGCGGCGGCACCCGCTCGAGCATGTCGGCGAGCGGGTGGCCGACAAACGCGACCTCGACGCCGGCCTGCCGGTAGAGTGGCTCCTCGAACGGAAACAGCGTCAGCATCTTGCTCACCGCGCGTTTGATCTTATGGATGCGCCGGCCGCGCCACATCCAGATCGCCGGGCTCACGTAATGCACGGTCGAGATGCCGTGCGCTTTGAGGCTCAGCTCGAGGTCGAGGTTGAAATCGGGCGCGTCGATGCCGATGAAAACGTCCGGCGGGTCGGCGATAAAGCGCCGGCGCAGCTTGCGGCGGATGCCGATGATCTCGAAAAAGTGCTTCACCACCTCGAAATAACCGCGCACGGCGAGTTTCTCGAGCGGAAACAGCACTTCCATGCCGGCGGCTTCCATGCGCGGCCCGCCGATGCCGGTGAAATGCAGCTGCGGCATGAACTCGCGCAGCGCGGCTATCAGCTGTCCGCCCAGCAGGTCGCCGGACGCCTCGCCGGCGACGATGCCGACGGTTCGGCGGTGCGCCTTGCGCTCAGCGGATGATTCCACGCTTGGAATCAGTGAGAAACTCGAGCAACAGCTGCAGCTCGGGGCAAGCGCGGGCTTGCGCCGCTATTTCCCGCCTGGCCTCGTCGAGCATCAGCTTCGACTTATACAGCGTCTTGTAGGCACGCTTGATGTGCGCGATGGTGTCGGCCGGAAAGCCTCGCCGCTTCAGTCCCTCGGCATTGATGCCGTAGGGTTTGGCGGTGTTCCCCGAGGCGGTCACGAACGGCGGGATATCCTGCAGCACGACGGTGCCGATCGCGGTGATGCTGTGGGCCCCGATGCGGCAGAACTGGTGCACCGCGGTGAAACCGCCGAGGATCGCATGGTCGCCGACGTGCACGTGCCCGGCGAGTTGCGAGTTGTTGGCGAAAACGGTGTGATTCCCGATCTGGCAGTCGTGCGCGAGGTGCACGTAAGCCATGATCCAGTTGTCGTCGCCCAGCCGCGTGACTCCTGCGTCCTGCACCGTGCCGCAGTTAAACGTGCAGAACTCGCGGATGGTGTTGCCGTCGCCGATCTCGAGCGCGGTCGGCTCGCCGGCGTATTTCTTGTCCTGGGGGACCGCGCCCAGCGACACGAACTGGAAAATGCGGTTGTTGCGCCCGATGCGGGTGCGACCGGTAATCACCGCATGCGGGCCGATGCGGCAGCCGGCGCCGATCTCGACGTGCTCGCCGATCAGCGTATACGCGCCGATTTCGACATCGCCCGCCAGGCGCGCGGCGGGATGAATGATTGCGGTAGGATGTATCACTGCCGGAATATTTGAGCGCCCGGCTCTCAGGCTTTGCTGTTTTCGATCGGGCGCAGCGTGCACATCAGCTCGGCTTCGGTCACCACCTGGTCCGCCACGCGCGCATGCGCGGAAAACCACCAGATCCCCCGCGCAAAGCGCTTGATTTCCGCGTTCAGCTCGAGAACGTCGCCGGGTATCACCGGCTTCTTGAAGCGCGCCTTGTCGATGCCGACGAAGTAATAGACCAAGGTGTCGTCGGCCTTGTGGTTGTGAGCCGAGAACGTGAGGATAGCGGCCGCCTGCGCCAGCGCTTCGATAATCAGCACGCCGGGCATCACCGGATGATGCGGAAAATGCCCGGCGAAAAACGGCTCGTTGATGGTGACGTTCTTGACCGCGACGATGCGCTTCCCCGGCTCGCACGACACCACCCGGTCCACCAGCAGGAACGGGTAACGGTGCGGCAAGTATTCGAGTATCTGGTGTATGTCCATGCGGTTCATGGCTTGTTCCTTTCCGTCTTGCCGGCCAGGCCTTCGAGCTCACGCAGCCGTTTTACCAGATCGTCGAGCTGGCGCAGATGCGCCGCGTTCTTGAGCCAGCGCTGGTGACTGGAAAACGGGTAAACGCCGGTATAAGTGCCGGGCTGCTCCAGCGACTTCATGATCAGCGTGCCGGCCGACACGCTGACATTATCGGCAAGAGTAATATGGCCATAGATCATCGACGCCCCGCCAAGCGCGCAGTTACGGCCGATCTTGGCGCTGCCGGCGATGCCGACGCATGCGGCAATCGCGGTGTGGGCTCCGATTCTGACGTTGTGCGCGATCTGGATCTGATTGTCGAGCTTAACGCCGTCCTCGATGACCGTGTCGTCGAGCGCGCCGCGGTCGATCGTGGTATTGGCGCCGATTTCGACATCGTCACCGATCAGCACCCGCCCGATCTGGGGAATCTTTTTCCAGACGCCGTCCTCGCGCGCGATGCCGAAGCCGTCGGAGCCGATCACAACGCCGGAGTGCGCAATACAGCGCGCGCCGATCCGGCACTGATGGTAGATCGTCACATTGGCATGCAGCCGCGTCGCTGCGCCTACGATCGCTTTATCGCCGATGAAGCACCCGGGGCCGATGATGGCCTTGTCGCCAACCTGCGCGCCCTTGCCGATCACCGTACACGCGCCGATGCTCGCTGATTTCGCAATACGCGCCGACTTGTCCACCACCGCGGATTTGTGTATTCCGGGCACGACCGCGGCGGGCGGATTGAGCAGCGCCGAGACCTTGGCGAAATAGGCGTAGGGATTGGTGCAGATGATGCGCGACAGGCCGGACGCATCGCGCGCATCACTGCCGAGTATGACGGCTCCCGCCCGGGTCCGGTCGAGCTGCGGCAGATACCTCGCTTGCGCGACGAACGTGATATCCGTGGACTGTGCTGATTCCAGTGTCGCGACCTGCCGGATACGGATATCGGGGTCGCCGATCAGTTCGCCGCCGAACCGCTTGGCGATGTCACCGAGCTTGTACGATTTGCGCTTGGTCAAAGTTGCTTTCCGGCGCAATGCACCGCAGTCTTGCGCTCAACTCATGCCGTGCCGCGGCAAGGCTATTTGTCGGCGGCAAGCGCTTTCAGAACCTTGTCGGTGATGTCGATGCGCGGGCTGCGGTAAACCGCCTCCTGCAGGATCAGGTCGAATTTCTCCGCTTCGGCGATCTGCTTGATGACCCGGTTGGCGCGCTCGAACAGCGCCGTGAGTTCCTCGTTGCGGCGCAGGTTGAGGTCCTCGCGGAACTCGCGCTGCATGCGCTGGAACTCCCGGGTCTGACGGCCGAGCTCCTGCTCCTTGCCGCGGCGTTCGCTCTCGCTCATGGTCAAGCCGTCTTTCTCGAGCTGCGCCTGCAGAGCTTTGATCTGCTGTTCCATTTTGCGCAATTCCTGCTCGCGTGGCGCAAATTCCTTTTCCAGCTTCTTGGTGGCGCGTTCGGCGGGTGCCGACTCGCGATTGACGCGGTCGGCATCGATGAAGCCGATCTTCAGGTCCGCTGCCTGGACTTGCCCCGCCAGACTGACGGCAGCCAGAACCGCGGCGATTATCAAAAAATAAAATCGTCTCAACGTCGTCTCCTTACATTTGCCGGGTCGCCGAAATCTGGGGCCCGAAAATACTAGAACTGTTGTCCGAAAGTAAACTGGATTCTCTGGGTCCTGTCCCCGGGCTGGTCGCGGAACGGCTGCGCCACGCTGACCTTGAGCAGGCCGAGCGGCGAGACCCACTGCACTGCCATACCGGCCGAAGCGCGCATGTCACTGAAGGTGTAGGATTCGCCGATGATGCCGGCGTCGACGAACGCGCTGACGCGCACCGACTTGTCATTTTCCAGCCCCGGAAACGGGAACAGCAGCTCGGCGTTGCCGACCAGTTTCTTGGTGCCCCCGACCGGTTGGCCATCGGCATCCTTGGGACCGATCGTGGCGGTGTAATAGCCGCGCACCGAGTTGACGCCACCGGTGTAGTAATTGCGGAAGAACGGCAAGGGTTTGCCGCCGAACCCGTTGCCGTAGCCGATGTCACCGTTCAGGTAGAGCGTGAAAAGGCGCGTCAGCGGTAAGTATCTCTGGTGCTGGGCATTGATCTTGTAGAACCGCAGCGTACCGCCGGGGAGACCTGATTCCAGGAACGCGCGGGTGATGGCGCCGCTGGTCGGGTAGATCAGGCTGTCGCGCGTGTCCCGCGCCCAGCCGACGTTGCCGAGCACCGAGGTGTTGTACTGGCCGAAAGTGTTTACGTACTGAACGATCCGGGTCGGACTGGTCTCGTAGGTCGTGATGTTCGTATCCTCGTAACCGAGGCCGAACGTCACGGTATCGATGTCGGTAAACGGCACGCCGAAGCGGAGCTGGCCGCCGAGCGTCGAGGTCTTGTATTGGCCCAGCGAGAGCGAGGTCGGATCGACGTTGCGCTTATAAAGATCGAACCCCCGGCTGACGCCGTCGACAGTCCAGTAAGGCTGGGTGAACGACAGCGAGTAAACAGTATTTATCTTGCTGGTATTGACCTGGACACCGAGATGATTGCCCGAGCCAAATACATTTTGCTGGGTGATGCCGCCGCTGAAAATCGCGCCTTCCGAACCGTAACCAGCGCCCAGCAAAATGGTCCCGGTCGGCTTTTCGGCGACGTTGATGTTGAGATCGACTTGGTCGGTGGTGCCGGGCACCGACGGCGTCTCGACATTAACCTCGGTGAAATAGCCCAGCTTGTCGACACGTTGTTTCGATTTGTTGATGCCGTCCGCCGAGTACCACGCGCCCTCGAGTTGCCGCATCTCGCGGCGTATGACTTCGTCCCGGGTGCGATTGTTGCCGGTCACGTTGATGCGGCGCACATAGACCCGGCGGCCGGGATCGATGAAGAAGGTGAAGGCGACCCTGCGCTTGTCCCTGTCGAGCTCGGGCACCGCATTGACGTTGGCGAAAGCGTAGCCGTCGTTGCCGAGCCGGTCGCTGATCGCCTTGGTCGACTCGGTAAGCCTGGCGCGCGAGAAAATTTCACCCGACTTCAGCTTGACCAGTTTGAGCGCATCGGCCGCAGGAATCAGCATCTCGCCCGCGAGCTTAACGTCGGAAACCGTGTACTGCGGGCCCTCGGTAATGCCGATAGTGATGTAGACGTCCTTCTTGTCGGGTGTGATCGAGACCTGCGTCGAATCGATGTTGAATTGCAGATAGCCCCGATCGAGATAATGCGAGCGCAGCGTCTCGAGATCGGCGCCGAGTTTCTGTTTCGAATACTGGTCGTCCTTGCTGAACCAGGTCATCAGCCCCGGCGTGCGCAGCTTGAACAGTCTCACTAAATCTGTTTCCTTGAACACCTGGCTGCCGATAACGCTGATCTGGCGGATCTTGGCGACATCGCCTTCGGCGATGTCAAAGCGCACCGCGACGCGGTTGCGCTCGAGCGGCGTGGCGGTGGTCGTGATTTGCGCCGAGTACTTGCCGCGGCTGATGTACTGGCGCTTGAGCTCCTGTTCCGCCTTGTCGAGCAGCCCCTTGTCGAAAATGCGCCCTTCCGCAAGACCGATTGAGCGCAGTCCCTTGGTCAGATCCTCCTTGCTGAATTCCTTGGCGCCGGCGATGTCGATTTGCGCGACCGACGGCCGCTCCTGGACGGTGACGATCAGCACGCCGTTTTCGACTTCGAGACTGACGTCCTTGAAAAAGCCGGTGGCGTAAAGTGAACGGATCGCCTGGGCGGCTTTATCGTCGGTCATGGTATCGCCGACCTTGACCGGCAGATAGCTGAATACCGTTCCGGCTTCGGTGCGCTGGATACCTTCGATACGGATATCCTTTACGACGAACGGATCAAAAGCGTGAGCGCTCAGCGTCAAAACCGCGCCAAGCACGCACAGAAGCTGTTTGTAGAAATGCATTTTTTGTCAGCCGTTGATGAGCCGGATAATGTCGTTATACAGCGCGCAGGCCATCAGCAAAAACAACACTCCCATGCCGACCCGCTGGCCGATTTCCATGATCCGGTCCGAGACCGGACTTCCCTTGGCGATTTCAAGCATATAATACATCAAATGCCCGCCATCCAATAAGGGTATCGGCAACAAATTGAGCACCCCGAGGCTGATGCTGATCAGGGCCAGGAATATCAGATAAGGTATCCATCCGACTTGCGCCGATTGCCCGGCGTAATCGGCGATGGTGATGGGGCCGCTCAAGTTTTTCAGCGACACCTCCCCCATTATCATTTTGCCGAGCATGCGCAGGCTGAAAACAGAGGTGTCCCAGGTGCGCGCCAGCGACAGGTTCAGGCTTTGCAAGGGCCCGTAGCGCATTTCGACGAAATAAGGATTTCTGATTCCGGCTTTGCCGATCTTCTGGCCGCGCTCCTCGTCGCTGTCAGGAGTAACGCGCAGTCCAGGCAACAGGTTTATCCCGCGCCTGACGTCGAAGGTCAGCGCCGTGCCGGGATGGGCGCGGATTATTTTCACCAGCTCCTGCCATTGCCGGACAGGACGGCCGTCCACCGCGACCACCTCATCTCCTGCTTGCAGGCCCGCCCGCTCCGCGGCGCCGCCAGGCGTTAATTCGCCGAGTACCGACGGTATCGGACTCGTTTGCTTGAGAAATCCGAGCGCGGCCAGGAAATCGCTGTCGAGCTGTTCCGGCTTGAGTCCGCCGGCAACCAGCGTGCGCCATGCGATCTCACCGCGCAGATTGTGCACTTCGACCTTGATCGGCTGCTGCGACACCACATGCTTGAGCAGCATCCAGCGTGCGTCCTGCCAGGTAGCCACCTTTTCTTCACCAATTCTGGCGATGATTTCACCGGGCGAAAAACCGGCCTGGGCAGCCGCGCTGTCGGGCGCCACGTCGCCGATCACCGGCTTGATCCCCGGCATGCCATGCATGAAAATCAGCCAGTAGAGAAAGATCGCCAGCAAAAAATTTGCCAGCGGTCCGGCCACCACGATCAGGAAGCGGCGGTAAACCGATTGGCGGTTGAATGCGCGCGGCAAATCCTGGACTGCAACCTCGCCTTCGCGCTCGTCGAGCATTTTGACGTAGCCGCCGAGCGGAAAGGCCGCTAACGCCCATTCGGTCTGGTCGCGTCCGTAGCGGCGGCTCGCGATCACGCTCCCGAACCCGACCGAGAAGCGCAGCACTTTGACATTGCACAACCACGCCGCGAGGTAGTGCCCGAATTCGTGCACGATGATCAAAGAGCCGAGCGCAAACGCGAACGCCAGTATCGTGGTCAAGAGGTTCATTGCGAACAGTCCGACAGGCTGCCAGGGTCAGGCTGAAACACGCAGCGAACGCTCATCTGCGAGGGCCGCGTGGCGCGCCAGCCATGTCTCGGCGCAGTCGCGGGCGCGCCGGTCCGCGCTGAATACGTCCTCCAGGTCGCGCAACTGCGCGACCGCAACCGCGGCGAGCGCATGCTCGATCAACACCGGGATCTGGTCGAACCGCAGCCTGGATTCCAGAAAAGCCGATACCGCAGCCTCGTTCGCCGCGTTGAGGACCGCAGGCGCGCTGCCACCGGCGCGCAACGCCTCGCGCGCCAGACCGAGGCACGGGAAGCGGGCGTGATCCGGCTCGGCAAAATTGAGCCTGCCCACCGCTGCCAGATCGAGGTAATTGACCCCCGCTTCAATCCGCTGCGGGTAACCGAGCGCGAATGCGATCGGCGTGCGCATATCGGGGTTGCCGAGTTGGGCGAGCACCGAGCCGTCGATGTACTCGACCAGCGAATGGATCACGCTTTCGGGATGGATTATGACCTTGATCTGGCCTTCTGCCGCGTTAAACAGCCAGCTCGCCTCGATGATTTCCAGGCCTTTGTTCATCATGGTGGCTGAGTCGACCGAGATCTTGCGCCCCATCACCCAGTTGGGATGGGCGCAGGCCTGCTCCGGGCTGACCTGCGGCAGACGCTCGAGCGGCATATCGCGAAACGGGCCGCCTGAGGCAGTCAGCAGGATGCGGCGCACGCCGGCGGCGGTCAGGTCCCCGCCGAAGTCTGCCGGCAGCGCCTGGAACACCGCGTTGTGCTCGCTGTCGATCGGGATCAACGTCGCGCTGCGGCTGCGTACTGCGCCCATGAATACCGGGCCGGCGGTCACCAGTGCCTCCTTGTTTGCCAGCAGCACGCGCTTGCCGGCCTGCACCGCCGCGAAAGCCGCGCGCAATCCGGCAATGCCGACGATCGCCGCCATTACCGTGTCAACCTGCGACAAGGCAGCGACCTGCTCGAGAGCCTGCTCGCCGCACCGCACCTCCGTTGCGCTGCCGGCTGCGCGCAGCCGGCTCGACAGCAGCTCCGCGCGGCCGGCCTCGCCAACCACCGCCTATTGCGGCTGGAATTCGATGCACTGGTTGAACAGCGCGTCGATTTGCCGGTACGCGGTGAGCGCGATCACCTTGAACCGTTCGCGATGACGCGCGACGACATCGAGCGTGTTGACGCCGACGCTGCCGGTGGACCCCAGAATTACAATGTGTCGCGCGAGACTCATGGCTGGATGAATATCAACGCCGCCAGCGGCAGCGCGGCGGTGATACCGTCGATGCGGTCGAGCATGCCGCCATGCCCCGGGAAAATGCCGCCACTGTCCTTGACCCCGGCATTACGCTTGAGCCACGATTCGAATAAATCACCCACAATGCTGAGCACCGTCATGACGACAAATCCGCTGATAACAGCCGGCAGATCGCGCGCCGCCAACAGCGAAAAATGCAAAGCCAGAGCATACACTGTGACGGCGGCAAACGCACCGCCGACGCCTTCCCAGGTCTTGCCGGGACTGATCGCCGGCGCCAGTTTACGCCGGCCCAGCGCGCGTCCCGTGAAATAGGCGGCGCTGTCGGCAATCCAGATCACGCCCAGCAGCAGCAGCAGCAACGGCGCATCGTTCTGCAGCCGCGCCAGCGCCAGCCAGGCCGGCAGCAGCACCACCAGCCCCGCTGCAGCCAGCGCGACGGGGTCGCGCACGGCCAGTTTCAGCCACAACCAGCACGGCGCGACGACACACCAGAATGCCACGTTCATTACGTAGAAAGTGCGATCGATGGCAGCCGATGCGTTTGCCGGGCGCGTTGCCGCGAGGCTTGCGGCCATCCACAGCAGCCAACAGCCCGCGAGCAGCGCGAGCAGGAACAGCGCCTCCACGTTGCGGCCGAATCCCGCGAGTCGTGACCATTCGTGTCCGGCAACCAGCAATGGCGCAACCAGCGCGAGGCTCCACCATGAGTTCGGCAGCAGGAATATCGCCGCCAGGAACAACGGCAGCACGACCGCTACCGTCACGATGCGCAGTTTAAGCATCCGGGGCTGGCTGCGAGGCCGGCGCTAGCGGCCTTCAGTTACGCGGCGCAGCGGGCTCTCAGCCGGAACTTCCTGCAGCTGCTCGCTGGTGCGCCCGAAACGGCGCTCGCGCTGCTGGTAGGAGGCGATCGCCTGCTCGAGCGCCGTCGCGTCAAAGTCCGGCCACAGCGTGTCGGTGAAATACAGTTCGGCGTAGGCGAGCTGCCATAACAGGAAATTACTGATGCGCTGCTCCCCGCCGGTGCGGATGAAAAGGTCGGGCTCGGGCGCATAGGCCATCGACAGATACGGCAGCAAATCGGCTTCGGCAAACCCGTGCGCAAGCTGTGGCTGGTCTTTGAGCATGCGGGTTACGGCCTGGATCATGTCCCAGCGCCCGCCGTAATTGGCGGCCACCGTCAGCGTCAATCGCGTGTTGTCGCGTGTCAGCTGCTCGGCATCGGCGATCAAGCGGGTGAGCCGCGGCTCGAAGCGCGACAGGTCGCCGATGACTTTGAAACGGATGTTGTTCTCGTGCAGTTTCGCGACTTCCTGTTCGAGCGCTATCACGAACAGCTGCATCAGGAACGACACCTCGTCCGCCGGGCGGCGCCAGTTCTCGCTGCTGAATGCAAACAGCGTCAGGAATTCGACGCCTTTCTCCGCACACGCCCGCACGGCGCTGCGCACATTGTCCACGCCGCGGCGATGACCGGCGATGCGCGGCAGAAAGCGCTGTCTGGCCCAGCGGCCATTGCCATCCATGATGATGGCGACATGGCGCGGGATCGCCCGGATCTTGGGAATCGCGATGGTGGAACTGGTGGTCGTCGACATGCGTGCCTGCTATACCGCGATCAGATCGGCTTCTTTGGCGGCCAGTGCCTTATCGATTTCGGCAACATGCCGGTCGGTCAGTTTCTGGACCTCGTCCTGGGCGCGGCGTTCCTCGTCTTCGGCGACCTTTTTCTGCTTGAGCAGATCCTTCAAGTGATTGTTGGCGTCGCGCCGGATGTTGCGCACCGCGATGCGCGCGTTTTCAGCCTCCTTGTGCACGACCTTGATGAGGTCGCGGCGGCGCTCTTCCGTCAACGCCGGCATCGGCACGCGCACGGTGTCACCCATGGTAGCCGGGTTGAGACCGAGATCGGACTCGCGGATCGCCTTTCCCACCGCGCCCACCATTTTCTTGTCCCACGGCGTGACCCCGATGGTGCGCGCATCGAGCAAGGTCACGGTGGCGACCCCGTTGATCGGCGTCGGCGTGCCGTAATAGTCGACCATCACGTGGTCGAGCAGCCCGATGTGGGCGCGGCCGGTGCGGATTTTACCGAGATCGACTTTCAGCGTCTCGAGCGTTTTTTTCATTTTCTGTTCGGCGAATTTCTTGATATCGGCGATCATCTCATTCCTCCGCTAGCAATGCACGAGCGTGCCTTCGTCCTGTCCGCTGACGACGCGCTTGAAGGCGCCCGGCTTGAAAATACTGAACACGTTGATCGGCAGCTTCTGGTCGCGGCACAGCGTCAGCGCCGTCGCGTCCATCACTTTCAGATGCTTGATTATCGCCTCGTCGAAGGTGATGCTCGTGTAGCGCATCGCATCGGCGTGGGTCTTGGGATCGTCGGTGTAGACGCCGTCGACCTTGGTCGCTTTCAGCACCAGGTTGACGTTCATTTCCATGCCGCGCAGCGCCGCCGCGGTGTCGGTGGTGAAAAACGGGTTGCCGGTACCCCCGGCAAAGATGACGATCTTGCCTTCTTCGAGATAGCGCATCGCCTTGCCGCGGATGTAGGGCTCGACTATCTGCTCGATGTTGAGCGCTGACTGCACGCGCGCGACCAGGCCCACGCGATGCATTGCATCCTGCAACGCCAGCGCGTTCATCACGGTTGCCAGCATCCCCATGTAGTCCGCGGTGGCGCGATCCATACCTGCCGCCGCCGGCGCCACGCCGCGGAAAATGTTGCAGCCGCCGATCACCACCGCGACTTCGACGCCGAGCCTGACGACGTCGGCGATCTCTGAAACGATGCGGTCGATCGTGGGCCGGTTGATGCCATAGCTGTCCTCGCCCATCAGCGCTTCGCCGCTGAGCTTGAGCAGGACGCGCTTGTAGGCCGGCGCCTCCGTCATCTAGGCGCCCCCCGCCTGCGCCATCACCGCGGCGACAAAGTCGTCCTTCTTCTTCTCGATGCCCTCGCCCACGACGTACATATGGAACGCATGGACTTTAGCGTTCCTGGCCTTGAGCAGTTTCTCCACCGTCTCGTCCGGATTCTTGACGAACGGCTGGCCGAGCAGCGTCACCTCGGCCAGATACTTGGCAATGCGGCCCTCGACCATTTTGGCGATGATGTTGTCGGGCTTGCCGCTGTCTTTTGCCTGTGCGGAGTAGATCTCGCGCTCTTTGGCGATGGTGTCTGGCGGGACCTGTTCTTTGGCGACGCAGATCGGCTTGCTCGCGGCAACGTGCATCGCGAGATCCTTGCCGAGTTGCGCGTCGCCGCCGTCGTAATCGACGAGCACGCCGATCTTTCTGCCGTGCAGGTAGTGCGCGAGCCTGCCCTTGGCGGCCGCGCGCACGAAGCGGCGCACGCTGATGTTCTCGCCGAGCTTCATCACCAGTGCCTGGCGCGCGGCTTCCACCGTTTGACCGTCGCCACCGGTGCTTTTCGACAGCGCGTCGAGATCGCTCGGGTTGCCTTGCGCCACTGTCCCGGCCACCGCCTTCACAAAACTGGCGAAATTCGCGTCCTTGGCGACAAAATCAGTCTCGCAGTTGACTTCGACCAGTGCGCCGGTCCTGCCATCGGCGCTGATATGCACGCTGACCGCGCCTTCGGCCGCGATGCGCCCCGACACCTTGCTCGCCTTGGCGCCGCTCTTGATGCGCAGCAGCTCCTCGGCCTTTTTCATGTCGCCATTGGCCTCGGCGAGCGCTTTCTTGCATTCCATCATGCCGAGGCCGGTCGCCTCGCGCAGTTCCTTGACCATTCCCGCGGTGATTTCCGCCATTTCCGCTCCGAAAACTTATCCTGTTCGAACACGACTTAAAAAAAAGGGGCTGACGCCCCTTTTCCGGTTGGGTGCCGCTTACGCCGCTGGGACAACGCCTTCTTCGACTTCAACGAATTCCTCGTCGCTGACGATCTCCTGTACGACCTGATTGCGTCCCTCCATCACCGCGTCGGCAACGCCCCGCGCATACAGCCGGATCGCGCGGCTCGAATCATCGTTGCCGGGGATCACGTAACCCACGCCTTCCGGGTTGTGATTGGTGTCCACCACCGCGATGATCGGGATGCCGAGTTTTTTCGCTTCCGCGACCGCGCCCTTGTGGTAGCCGACGTCGATCACGAACAGCGCGTCCGGCAGCCCGTGCATGTCCTTGATGCCGCCGAGGCTGCGCTCGAGCTTGACGATTTCACGCTGATAATGGAGCGCTTCCTTTTTCGCCAGCTTGTCGAGCGTGCCGTCCTGCGCCATCGCCTCCATGTCCTTCAGGCGTTTGATCGACTGCTTGACGGTCTTGTAGTTGGTCAGCATGCCGCCGAGCCAGCGATGATCGACGTACGGCGAACTGCAACGCAGCGCCTCTTCCTTGATGATCTCACGCGCCTGGCGTTTGGTGCCGACGAACAGAATCGCGCCCTTGTTGGAGGTCAGCTGACGCACGAATTTGAGCGCGTCCTGGTAGAGCGCCAACGTCTTTTCGAGGTTGATGATGTGGATTTTGTTGCGATGGCCGAAGATAAACGGGGCCATCTTCGGGTTCCAGTACCGGGTCTGGTGCCCGAAATGGACGCCACACTCCAGCATTTCACGCATGCTAGTTGCCATACAATCTCCAATTAGGGTTAAGCCTCCGTCCGCCAACGTACACTCGTTGCCGAGCACCCTGATCATGGCGGATGTGCGAATTTACCGCTGAAACGCCGCAAAGAGCTTGTTTCAGACTATAAGCTAATTATATCATCTTTAATGATTTTTGCTCAACCATGCGGGCGCGGCAAGCGGGCGCAGGCGCCGGTCATGCCGGCGCGCATGGCGCGGCTGTTGGACGCGGCAGGAAACTGGCATAAAATCCGCATCTTTTTCAATTTCCGTGAGTAACAGCCCGTGTATCGTCGCCCCTCTGCCATGAGCGTCGCCGTCAAGACTCCCGAAGAAATAGCCAAAATGCGCGTCGCGGGACAGTTGGCCGCGGAGGTGCTCGATTTCATTGCACCGCGTGTCAAACCCGGGGCGACTACCGACGAAATCGACCGCCTGTGCCACGACTATATGGTCAACGTGCAGCACACGGTGCCGGCGCCGCTCAATTACGCACCGCCGGGCTACCCGCCGTATCCGAAATCGGTCTGCACTTCGGTCAACCACGTCGTCTGCCATGGCGTGCCGGGCGACAAGAGATTGAAGGCCGGCGACATCATGAACATCGACATCACCGTAATCAAGGACGGCTACCACGGCGATACCAGCCGCATGTTCTGCGTCGGCCAGCCGTCGGTGCAAGCGCGCCGTCTGTGCGAGATTACCTATGAATGCATGTGGCGCGGCATCGCCGCAGTGCGCGCCGGCGCGCGGCTCGGCGATATCGGCCATACCATCCAAAGCTGTGCCGAGAAAAACGGCTACAGCGTGGTGCGCGAGTTCTGCGGCCACGGCATCGGCCGCAAATTCCACGAGGAGCCGCAAGTATTGCATTACGGCCGTCCGGGCACCGGCCTCACGCTGGAAGCGGGCATGACCTTCACCATCGAGCCGATGATCAACGCCGGACGCGCCGACATCCGCCAGCTCGCTGACGGCTGGACCATCGTCACCAAGGACCACAGCCTGTCGGCGCAATGGGAGCATACGGTGCTCGTCACCAGCGATGGATACGAAGTGCTGACCTTGTCCAGCGGCGCGCCGGCGCCGCCGGATTTCATGACGCAGCGGCATGACTAGCGCGCCGCAACCGCTGAGCGCGCCCGTTTCCTTACCGCAGTCGCCCGGCGCGCGCTGGAAAAACCGGCTCGCGGAGAGCCGCGACGCGCTGCAGCAGCGTTATCTCGAAATCGATTCCGCATCCGAACTGCTGCGATGCCACCGGCAGCTGGTCGACAGCCAGCTCAAGGCGGTGTGGCAGTACCTGGAAATGCCGGCCGGGATCGCGCTGGTTGCGGTCGGCGGCTATGGCCGCGGCCAGTTGTTCCCCTATTCCGATATCGATTTGCTGGTGCTGCTGCCGCACGCCTCGGATGATGAACTGCAGCGAAAACTCGAGCGATTCATCGGCATGCTGTGGGATATCGGGCTCGAAGTCGGCCACAGTGTGCGCACCGTCGACGAATGCGTTGCGCTCGCGGCGCAGGACGTCACGGTGCAGACCAGCCTGCTTGAGGCGCGGCTGCTGACAGGCAATCGCAAGCTGTTCCTGCGCTTCGGAAAAGAGTTCTCGCGTGCACTCGACCCGCAGCAGTTCTGCAAGGCGAAACGGCTCGAGCAGGAGCAGCGCCACGAGCGCTATCGCGACACCAACCTCGAGCCCAACATCAAGGAGACCGCGGGCGGTTTGCGCGACCTGCACAATATTCTTTGGATCAGCAAGGCGGCCGGCATCGGCGATTCGTGGGCCGACCTGGTGAAACAGGAAATCATCACCCGCCGCGAAGCGACGCAACTGCGGCAGCACGAATCCTTCCTGCAGAATCTGCGCATCCGGCTGCACTACCTTGCGCGCCGGCGCGAGGAACGCCTGGTATTCGACGTGCAGACCGCGCTCGCCGCGCAAATGGGGTTGCGCGACACCGCGCACCGCCGCGCCAGCGAGCATTTGATGCAGCGTTTCTACCGTACCGCGAACGAAATCAGCCAGATCAACACCGTGGTGCTGCAGAACCTCGGCACCCTGATTTTCCCGTCACGCGGCCGCGCCACACAGCCGATCAACGGGCGTTTTCACGCCCGTAACGAGTTGCTCGAAGCGTGCGACGAGGGGCTGTTCCGGCGCGAGCCGAGCGCCATGCTGGAAGCATTCGTGCTGCTGCAACAACACCATGAGTTGAAGGGCATGACCGCCGGCACCCTGCGCGCGTTGTGGCGCGCGAGCAGCCAGATCAACCCGCAGTTCAGGCGCGACCCGGCCAACCGCGAATTGTTCATGCAGATCCTGCGCAGCCCGACGCGCGTGCTGCGCGCGCTCACGCGCATGAACCAGTATGGGGTGCTCGGCCGCTACATCCCCGCGTTCGGGCGCATCGTCGGCCAATTGCAGCACGACTTGTACCATGTCTACACCGTCGACGAGCACATCCTCAAGGTGGTGCGCAACCTGCGGCGCTTCGCGGTGCCCGATCTCGCGCACGAATTCCCGTTGTGCAGCCGCCTGATGAACGATTTCGCGCACCCCGAACTGCTTTATCTGGCGGGACTGTTTCACGACATCGCCAAGGGCCGCGGCAGCGATCACTCGTCGCTCGGCAAGGTCGATGCGGCGCGTTTCTGCCGTATCCACGGCCTGACGCGTGAAGACGCCGGTCTGGTCGCGTGGCTGGTCGAAAACCACCTGACGATGTCACTGACCGCGCAGAAGCAGGACTTGTCCGACTCCGAAGTGATCAATGCTTTCGCCTCCAGGGTCGGCGACGACCGGCGCCTGGTCGCACTGTATCTGCTGACGATCGCCGACATCCGCGGCACCAGTCCCAAAGTATGGAACGCGTGGAAAGGCAAGCTGCTCGAGGACCTGTTTCTGGCGACGCGCCGCCGCCTGAGCGGCGATGCGCGCTCGCTCGACAGCAGCCTGCAGCAGCGTCAGGAAGAGGCGAAGGCAAAACTCAGGCTCTACGCGATCAGCGAGCAGGCGCACGAAAAGCTATGGGCGCAACTCGACGTGTCGTATTTCCTGCGCCACGACCCCGACGAGATCGCCTGGCACGCGCGGCTGCTCAATTACCGCGTCGAGACGCCGACACCGGTGGTCAAGACCCGCCTGTCGCCGGCCGGCGAAGGCCTGCAGGTGATGATTTACGTGCGCGACCAGAAGGATCTGTTTGCGCGCATCTGCAGCTTTTTCGAGCGCAGCAGCTATTCGATCATGGACGCGAAAATTTACACCACGCGCCACGGCTACGCACTCGATACTTTCGAGATCAACGACCCCAACACCAGCAAGCCGCGGTACCGCGACATGATCGGGTATATCGAGTACGAACTCGGCCAGCGCCTGCTCAACCAAACCCCGCTCGAGCCACCGACGCAGGGACGCATCAGCCGCCTGCTCAAGCATTTTCCGATCACCCCCGAGGTCAGCATCGAGGCCGACGAGCGCGGCGCCTATAAGGTGCTGCAAATCATTGCCGGCGATCGCCCCGGCCTGCTGTCACGCGTCGCGCGCTGCCTGGTCAAATACGGCATCAACCTGCACACCGCCAAAATCAATACGCTCGGCGACCGCGCGGAGGACGTGTTCCTGATCAACGGCGCGGCGCTGGATGATGCTAAGACCGTGGTAAAGCTCGAAAGCGATCTGCTGCAGGCACTGCAGGAATGAGAAGCGGTGAACGCGTGAACGAGTGATCCCCCTCTCCGCCAGCGGTGGAGGAGAGGAAGTAATTTTCACCTGTTCACCCGTTCACTCATTCACTCTTCCAGCGGCGGCGAGTCGGGAAACAGCACCTCGGTATAGCCGAAGCGGCTGAAGTCGCGGACGCGCATCGGGTACAGCACGCCGATCAGATGGTCGTATTCGTGTTGTACCACCCGCGCGTGAAAACCGCTGACGCTGCGGTCGATGACATTGCCGAACGGATCGTAGCCCTGATAGCGCAGCCGCGCGTAGCGCGGCACCACCCCGCGCAGGCCCGGCACGCTCAGGCACCCTTCCCAATCCTCCTCCATCTCATTGCCGAGCGGCGTCAGCGCCGGATTGATCAGCACCGTGTCCGGCACCGCTTCGGCATCCGGATAGCGCGGGTTATGCTCGACGCCGAAAACAACCACTTGCAGCCCAACCCCGATCTGCGGCGCCGCGAGACCCGCGCCACTCAATGCCTGCATCGTGTCCCGCATATCGGCAACCAATGCATGCAGGTCGCGGGTGTCGAATTGCGCGACCGGATGCGCGCGCTCGAGCAGCCGCGGGTCGCCCATTCTCAACACCGCTTTAATCGCCATCGGACTTCGCCAGCTGCTCGAGCACCGACCACACACTCCCCATCGCCTGCCGCAGCACCGCGGTGATTTCATCCATTGCGATACCCTGGCTGCTGCCAGCACGGCCGGCGGCATGGTTGGCCACTACCGCGATCGCCGCGTAGCACAGCCCGATTTCCCGGGCGAGCGCCGCTTCCGGCATGCCGGTCATGCCGACCATGTCGGCGCCGTCGCGCTCGAGCCGGTTGATCTCGGCCGCAGTCTCGAGGCGCGGCCCTTGCGTTGCCGCATAAACGCCGCCGTCGATCAATTTTATCGCCGCCGCCCGCGCCGCCTTGAGGCACGCGGCACGCAGCGCCTGGCAATAGGGCAGCGTGAAATCGATATGGTGCAAGCCGCGGTCCGCAAGCGTGAAGAAAGTGCCGGCACGGCCGTGGGTATAGTCGATGATCTGGTCGGGAACCGCGAGCGCGCCGGGCTTGAATTCGCTGCTGATGCCACCGACCGATGCGATCGACACCACGTTTTTTACGCCCTGCGCATGCAGCGCCCAGACGTTGGCACGGTAGTTGACCTGATGCGGCGGGATGGTGTGGCCGTAGCCGTGGCGCGCGAGAAACACCACTTCATGGCCGGCTATCTTGCCGAAAGTGAGCGCGCCCGACGGCTCGCCGTACGGCGTGCGCACCACCTGGCGCCGGGACACCTCCAGATTGGATAGCTGGGTAAGTCCGCTGCCGCCGATGATCGCTAGCATAAACGAGAGGCGAGAGGCGAGAGGCGAGAGGCGACAAAAGCATGGCGCACCCCGTGTGTTCTACGGCCGCGCAGATGACCCGACAAGATGTTTTTTCGCGGCTCACCCCTCACGACTCACCCCTCACCGTTCTTGAGCGCATATATCTCGGGCAGATTCCGCCACGCGCCCTTGACGTCCATGCCGAAGCCGAACACGTAGCGATTAGGCACCCTGACGCCGACGAAATCCGCGGCGATCGGCTTCGGCTTGCCGAGATCCTTATCGGCAAACACCGCGCAGCAGAAACGCTGCGCCCCGGCTGCCAGCACACGCTTGCGGATTTCAACCATAGTGTGACCCTCGTCGAGTATATCGTCGACCACCAGCACCACGCGCCCGGCGATCCCGGCCTCGGGAAAGACCTTCCACTCGATGCCGCCGCCGCTGGTCGCGTTGCCGTAACGCGTCACGTGCAGATAATCGAAATCGAGAGGGAACTTCAGCCGCGGCAGCAGCTGACCGGAGAACACCACCGCCCCGCTCATCACGCACAACACCAGCGGATTGTCCGCTGCATGGGTGCGCGTAATGTCCGCTGCGATGCGCTCTACCGCCCGCGCTATGGCGGCGGCTGAACACAGCGGCTCGGCCGATTTGAGAACTTCCCAGGCTTGGACCGGCGTCAGCATCAACAGGCCTCCGCTTAACGGCGCCGGTTGCGGCGCAACGTCGCAAGGTATGCCGCGAACTCGCGCGCCACTTCCGAATGCCGGAGTCCGTACGCGACATTCGCCTTCAGATAGCCGAGCTTGGTACCGCAATCATAACGCACGCCCTCGAACTGATAGGCCAGCACCGGCTCCTCGGTGAGCAGCGCCGCGATGCCGTCGGTCAACTGGATTTCGCCGCCGGCCCCGGGCCGCACGCGTTGCAGATGATGAAAGAGCCGCGGTGTCAGGATGTAACGGCCGACCACGCCGAGCGTCGACGGCGCCGCGCTCGGCCTGGGTTTTTCGACGATCGCAGCCACCGTATGCAACCTGCCGTCGCGGCGCCCTGGCTTGATTATGCCGTACTGCCGCGTCTCGGCGCGCGCCACTTTCTGCACCCCGAGCAGCGCGCAGCGCTTGCGGCGGTAGACATCGACCATCTGCTTCATCACCGGCGGCCCCGCGTCGATCAGGTCGTCGGCGAGGATCACCGCGAATGGATGATCGCCGACCACCGGTTGCGCACACAGTACCGCGTGCCCCAGCCCGAGCGCCTGCTGCTGACGCACGTAGATGCACTTGACGTGACGCGGCACGACATCCCGCACCATCGCGAGCATCCCGTGCTTGCCGCGCGCGGTGAGCTCGCTCTCGACCTCGAACGCCTTGTCGAAATGATCCTCGATCGCGCGCTTGCCGCGGCCGGTGATGAACACGAGCTCGGTGATGCCTGCGGCGACCGCCTCCTCGACCGCGTACTGGATCAGAGGCTTGTCCACCACCGGCAGCATTTCCTTGGGACTCGCCTTGGTCGCCGGCAGAAATCGGGTCCCCAGCCCCGCCACCGGAAATACCGCTTTGGTGATGATGCTCATCGTGTCCCCATCAATCGAGCAGTTTCAGCAAACCCGCCTCGTCGAGTATCGTAACCCCGAGTTCGAGCGCCTTGTCGTATTTACCGCCGGGGTCAGCGCCGGCAACCACATAATCGGTCTGCTTCGACACGCGGCCGCTGACTTTGCCGCCGTGGTCGCGGATTCTCCGCTGTGCCTCGTCGCGCGTCAGGTGCGGCAGCGCCCCGGTCAGCACAAACGTTTTACCGTAAACCGGGCTCGACGTATCGAGCTGCTTGGGCGCGGTTTCGGCGAAGCTGACGCCCGCTGCGAGCAATTGTTCGATAACCTTGCGATTGTGCGGCTCCGCAAAGAATCCGGCAATGCTTTGCGCCACCACCGGGCCGACGTCGGGCACTTGCTGCAGGGTTTCCGCGTCAGCTGCGGCCAAGCGGTCGATGCCGCCGAAGCAGCGCGCCAGGTCCTGGGCGGTGCTCTCCCCGACATTGCGTATGCCGAGCCCATATATGAAGCGCGCGAGCGTGGTGTGCTTGCTTTTCTCGATCGCCGCGACCAGGTTTCGCGCCGACTTTTCCGCCATGCGCTCGAGCGCGGCAAGCTTCGCAATGCCGAGTTTATAGAGATCGGCGGGGGTGCGCACGATCTGGTTATCCACCAGCTGCTCGACCAGCTTGTCGCCGAGTCCCTCGACGTCCAGCGCGCGCCGGCTCGCGAAATGCAGCAATGCCTGCTTGCGCTGCGCCGGACAGAACAGGCCCGCGCTGCAGCGCGCAACCGCTTCGTCTTCAGACCTGCGTACCACCGATCCGCACACCGGGCAGCGCCCAGGCATGACGAAGCGGCGCGTGTGGGACGAACGTTTCTCGGCGATGACGCGCACCACTTCGGGTATCACGTCGCCGGCGCGCCGCACCACGACGGTGTCGCCGACGCGAATGTCCTTACGATGCACTTCATCCTCGTTGTGCAGCGTCGCGTTGGTGACCGTCACGCCGCCGACGAACACCGGTTTCAAGCGCGCGACCGGCGTCAGCGCACCGGTGCGCCCGACTTGCACATCGATGCCCTCGACCACGGTAATCGCTTCCTCGGCCGGAAACTTGTGCGCGATCGCGAAGCGCGGCGCGCGCGACACGAAGCCGAGCGTGTTCTGCGCGGCAAGGTCGTTGACCTTGTAGACCACGCCGTCGATATCGAACGGCAGTTTTTCGCGCCCGGCGCCCAGCGCGCGGTAATAATCGAGCATGCCCTCGACGCCGCGCACCACCTTGCGCTCGGCGGTGACCGCGAAGCCGCGCTCGGCGAGCATATCGAGCACCTGGGAATGTTTGCGCAGCCTGCCGTAATCAGTGCCGCCGATGCCGTAAGCGAAGAACGCAAGCCGCCGTGTCGCGGTGATGTGAGGGTCGAGCTGGCGCAGCGAACCTGCCGCCGCATTGCGCGGATTGGCGAACTCCTTCTCCTCCTGCTCGCGCTGCCTGCGGTTGAGCTGCTCGAAATCGGTTTTCAGCATCAGCACTTCGCCCCGCACTTCGAATAGCTCAGGCTGGCGCGTGCCGCGCAGCTTGAGCGGTATTGCGCGCACGGTGCGCAGGTTGGCCGTGACATCCTCGCCGGTATAGCCGTCGCCGCGCGTGGCGCCACTGGCGAGCAGGCCTTTTTCATACGTGAGACTGATCGCCAGGCCGTCAAGTTTCGGCTCTGCCGCGTATTCGAGCGCTTCGGCATCGAGCGCTTCGCGCACGCGCTTGTCGAACGCCGCCACTTCCTTCTCTTCGAAGGCATTGTTGAGCGACAGCATCGGCGTGCGATGCGTGACCTGCGCGAAATCGGTCTGCGGCGCGGCGCCGACGCGTTGCGTCGGTGATTCGGGAGTGATGATCTGAGGGTATTGCTGCTCGAGTTCCTGCAGTTCGCGGAACAGGCTGTCGTACTCGGCGTCCGAAATCAGCGGGCGGTCGAGCACGTAGTAATGGTAATTGTGCTGTTCGATATCGGCGCGCAGCTTGTTGACGCGCGCCGCAATGGAGTGCGGTACGGCCATCAGGAAAACAGACGCAGCGCCCGCACTCCCCCCGCTGCGATCTGCCCGGCGTCCATTTTCGCCAGGATGCTCTCGAGCTGGCGGCGGATTTTGTCGATCGCGCCGTCCGACAGCGCGGTGCGATTGTCGTCGACCAGCATGCCGCCGAGCGCCGCGGCAAAATTCCTTGCCAGCTCCAGCATGGCATCGAACGCGCGCAACGCGTCGCCGACGCGCGGCACGTCGAGCAGGAACGTGACCCCGCCGGTGAACAGGGTTTTCATCTGCTCCGGAACGAACGGCATCGGTTCATGGTTGTCGAGCGTGAACAGCGCATCGCCGCGATCGCCGTATGAATAAAACACGCCGTCCGGCTCGAGCTTGAGTCCGGCTGCTTCGGCCAGCGCCCTGATCTTGGTGCCGGAGAACGGATTGCCATCGCGCGTCACGACGTTGATCCCGATCGCGATATCGACGTCGGCGCAGAAGCGGTCGAGTTGCGCCGCCATCGCATGTGCCTCGGCGACATCCATGCATTTGACCTCGCCCCGCCGGGGTTCGGTCCATTTGAGCGCTGTGTCGCGGAACGCAGTGAGCTGGCTCTGCTCGACGCAGCCGGCGCGGTTCGACATCTGTAGGGCAAAACGCAATTGCGGATATTGCTTGCCGCTGCCGATCCCGGCTGCGCGCCATTCGCCGCTGGCCGGATCGTAACCGGCAACCAGTACCGGCTTGCCCCAGCCGGCAGCCAAAGCCAGCAATTGCTCGTGCAGGTCTGCGCCGTCGACCGCAGACTGCATGCTCACCTCAACCACGTAGTCAATGACGGGATCGACCACGGTTGCCTCCGGCGTTCTGGGCGCGGTGCGCACCGCCGCCGGCGCGCGAGCCGGCTCAACCGATATCCTGGGCTCCGCCCGCTCGCCCGGGTCCCGATCCTGCGCCGCTGCGCCTTGCAGCAGCACATCGTCATGCTCGCGCGCAAACGCCCGCTCGCTGCGGCGGCGGAACTGACGCTCCTGCCACCGATTGAACAGATAAACGCCGGCGACGACGCATGCGCCTATCCCCAACAGGCTTATCTGCAAATCGCTCATGGCTACGCCGCTTCTTCCGCGAGTTTCATGGCCTCTTCGATATCGACCGCAACCACGCGCGACACGCCCGCTTCCTGCATCGTGATGCCGATCAGCTGGTTGGCGATTTCCATCGTGATCTTGTTGTGGCTGATGAACAGGAACTGCGAGTTGACGGACATTTTCCTGACCAGGTCGCAGAAGCGCTCGGTGTTGGTGTCGTCGAGCGGCGCATCGACCTCGTCGAGCAGGCAGAACGGCGCCGGGTTCAACTGGAACAGCGCGAACAGCAGCGACAGCGCGGTGAGCGCTTTTTCGCCGCCCGACAACAGATGAATCGAGCTGTTTTTCTTGCCCGGCGGCTGGGCGATCACCTGCACGCCGCTGTCGAGTATCTCCTCTCCCGTCAGTAACAGCCTGGCCTGGCCGCCGCCGAACAGCGACGGAAACAACTGCCCGAAATGGCGGTTGACCTCGTCGAAGGTGTGCTGCAGGCGCTCGCGCGTCTCGCGGTCGATGCGGCGGATGGCGTCTTCGAGCGTGGCGAGCGCCTGGTTCAGGTCCAGCGACTGGGAGTCGAGATAGTTCTTGCGCTGTTGCGCTGTTTCGAGTTCCTCGAGCGCCGCCAGGTTGACCGCGCCCAGCGCGCCGATCTCTGCGTTCAGCCGCGTGATGTCGGCCTGCAGCGCGCCCGAGCGCTTGCCCTTCTCGAGCTGCGCCACGAGCTCCTGCTCGTTGGCGCTTGCGTCAGCGAGCTGCTGCGCGAACTGCTCCTCGGTGAGCCGGGCTTCCTGCTCCTTGAGTTTGACTTCGTTGATGCGTTCGCGGATCGGGTTCAGGTTCTGCTCGATCGTCAGCCGATCCTGTTCGGTCTGACGCAGCGCGGTTTCGGTCGCCTCGAGCACACCGCGCGCCGCTGCCAGCGCCTGCTCTTTCTGGCTGCGCAGCGCCATCACCTGCCCGAGCTCGACGTTGAGCGGCGCATCATCGAGGCCGCCGAGCTCCTGCTCGTGCTGCGCGATGCCGGTCCTGACCATATTGACGTTGTCGACGATCAACTTGATCGCATTGTCGACTTCAGCGATCTTGGCAGTGCAGGTCTTGAGATGGAATGACGCCTCCTGCGCGGTGCGCTCGGCCTGCTGCTGCGACTGGCGCTGGCGCTCGAGCCCGGCTTCGGCCTGTGAGTAATTGCCGGCGGCGGCGGCGAGTTGCGCCTGCAGCTCGATGCGGCGCTTGTCGAGCCGCGTCGAACTGGCCTGAGCGGCGTCATGCTCTGCGCGCTCATGGCCTGATTGGGCGTCGATTTCGGCGAGTTCGGCGGCAATCTGCTCGCCGCGCTGGGCCACGCGTTGCGCCTGCTCCGAGAGCTTGAGTATCGCGAGTTGGGCTTCGTGATGCGCTCGCTGCAGTTCATCGGCTGAGGCGCGCAATTCGTTGAGCGCGGTCTTGCGCTGATCGGATTCGGCCTCGGCGGCGGCGATTGCGCTCCTGAGCGTCGCCAGCTGTGCTTGTTCCCGGGCAAGCTGCGTCGTCAGCTGCTCGATCTCGCGCTGGCGCGACAGCACACCGTGCAATTCCGAATCCGGCGCATGAAAATTCACGCTGTGGCGCGTGAACACATGCCCGTCACCCGACACCAGCAGCGCGCCTGCCGGCAACTGCCGGCAGCGTGTGAGCCCCTCGTGCCGGTCCTTGACGACGTACACCTGATGCAGCCAGTCATGGAGCGCGCCGCCAGCGGCCGCATTCTTGCAACGCACATACGCCGCGAGCGGCTCGAGCCCGCCGACCGCGACTGGTGCATTGGCGGCGCTGACGGCGGCGGTGTAAACCGTCATTTTCCCCGGCGGCAGGTCGCTGAGCCAGGGCTGAGCCTGCTCGAGACTGCCGAGACCGATGCCGCTCAGGCGCTCGCGCAGCACCGCTTCCAGCGCGTCTTCCCAGCCGGCCTCGATCTCGATGTCCTGCCACAAGCGGCGCGCCGAATCGAGGTGGTGCGATACGAGCCAGCCCTGCATGTTTTCGCTGCGCGCGATGCGCTCCTGCACCTGCTTGAGTGCGGCGACGCGTGCCTCGAGCGCAGTCGCCTGCTGGGCGGCGGCATCCACCACCACACCCTGTTCGCGCAGCGCCTGTTCGAGCTGCGGGATGCGGGTTTCTTCGGCTTCGAGCAGGTTGCGCTGGTCGCTGTGCCGTGCCTCGAGCGCTGCCAGTTCGCCGCGCATGCGTTCGAGTTCCCGGCTGTCGGGCGGCGCCAACGCCGCCTGCTCCTCGCGCAGCCGCTGTTCGCGCTGCGCCAGTTGCGCCAGGATCTTGAGCGCGTGCTCGCGGCGCGTCTGCTCGAGCTGCAGCGCCTGCGCGTTCTCCGCCACCGCCTGCTGCAGCGCGTCGCGCTGCTCCCGGCAGGCACGGAACGTCTGTTCCGCAACCGGCAACTGCGCCGCCTCGGCAGCCACCGCAACCTGGCACGCATCGGCCTGCTGCTGCGCGCGTTGCTGCTGCTGCTGCCACTCGTTGCGGCTTGTGCGCTGAGCCTGCAATTGGCTTTCGCCCTGCTCGAGCTGGCCGCGCAATGCCGCCAACCGCGAGTCGACGCGGCTGCGGTTTTCGCGCACGTGCTGGATCTGCTGCTGCAGGTGCGAGAATTCGGCATTGGTCTCGTAGAGGCTGCCCTGCGCCGTGTGCAAGGCGTCGCCGGCGGCGTGGTGGCGCGCGCGCAGCTCCTCGAGCTTGCGCTCGGTTTCGCGCAGCCGTGCGGTTTCGGCCTCGAGCTCGACGCCGAGCTTTTCGATATCGCGCACGCAGCGTTCGCGCGCGGCCCCGGCTTCGCGTTTTTTCTGCAGCCACAGCAGGTTCTGCGTGGTGCGCAGCTGCTCCTGCAGGCTGTGATACTGCCTGGCGACGTCGGCCTGCGCGCGCAGGTGCTCGAGCTGCTTGTCGAGCTCCAGCCGGATGTCCTCGACGCGCAGCAGGTTCTCGCGCGTATCGGCGAGCCGCAACTCGGTCTCGCGCCGCCGCTCGCGATACTTCGACACGCCGGCGGCTTCCTCGAGGAAAATGCGCAGCTCTTCGGGCTTGGCTTCGATGACGCGCGAAATCATGCCCTGTTCGATGATCGCGTAAGCGCGCGCCCCCAGGCCGGTGCCGAGAAAGATGTCGGCGATATCGCGCCGCCGCACGTGGAGGTTGTTGATGTAATAGGCCGACTCGGCTTCGCGCTCGAGCACGCGCTTGACCGAAATCTCGGCGTAATTCGCCCATTGGCCGCCGGTCTTGCCGAGGCTGTTGTCGAAGATCAGTTCTACGCTGGCGCGATTGACCGCCTGGCGGCTGCCGGCGCCGTTGAACAGCACGTCCTGCATGGTTTCGCCGCGCAGATGGCGCGCCGACGATTCGCCGAGTACCCAGCGCACGGCGTCGATGACGTTGGACTTGCCGCAGCCGTTGGGGCCGACGATGCCGACCAGGTGGCCGGGTACGGGAATATGCGTGGGGTCTACGAAGGACTTGAAACCGGCGAGTTTGATCTCAGTGAGGCGCAATTTTTTCTTTGCTGATCAAGGTTATAATTCGAGATTGAATTCAGCGCGATATTTTAACCGAATTGTCCGCTCCGCCCTAATGCCTAGCAAGCCCAGCCGGCGCCTCGCCACTTTTCCCAATCCGAGCCCGCAACGCGACTATCGGATTCACATGGAAATACCGGAGTTTACCTGCCTGTGCCCGCAAACCGGTCAGCCCGATTTCGCGACGCTCTACCTCGACTACGTACCGGACCGCGCCTGCGTCGAGCTCAAAAGCCTGAAACTTTACATCTGGTCCTACCGCAACGAGGGCGCGTTTCACGAAGCGGTGACCAACCGCATCCTCGACGACCTCGCCAAGGCCACCCGGCCGCGTTTCATGCGTCTCACCGCCAGGTTTTACGTGCGCGGCGGCATTTTCACGACGGTGGTCGCTGAAACCCGCAAACGAGGCTGGCGCCCGCAGCCACCCCTCAGCCTTGACGGGCTGCCGCCCCAGCGTTAAAAGGGGCCAGGCTCGATTATTTCGAATATTTCGGGTTATTTGAATTATGAGCGCGCATTTCGGCCCGTGTCCACACGCGGTCGGCCTCGCGGCTTCGCCTCTCGCCGAATGCCTGTCATCTGTTCGATCTTCGCGTAAAAGCGTTGGTTGCCAAGTGGCTGGCTTTGCGTGAGAGCGAGTCGGATATCGTCAATCGCCGTGCGGTGGAGATGTGCCCCGAACAACGCACGATAGGCTGCCTGTCGCTCTTCGTCGTTTCGTCCCAGCGCCCGATAGATCGGATGAGGTGACAATCGCGCATCCGGCTGCCCAAGCGCGTTGGCCCGGTAGCTCGTCCACCGATAATGCGCTGGGTCTTCAACCATTGCCGCACGCACAGGATTCAGTTCAATGTAACGCTGACACGCAAGCAAATAGGCCTCCGCCTGCACCAGCGAAGACTTGTAGCGGCTGTCCCACAGCGTGCCGGTGCGGTGGTAGCTGCGGTTGATGTACTGCACATAGCGCCGTCCCAGGGAGATGATGAGCTTGGGCACCACCACGGCTCTCTTCGGCGTGACCAGCAGGTGCACGTGGTTCGTCATCAGGACGTAGGCATGGAGTTCGCACTCGGTTTCCCCCAGAGCCTCGGCCAGCCAGTGCAGGTAGCTGCTGTAATCATCCTCCGCAAAGAAGCACGGCTCGCGATTGTGCCCGCGCTGCACGATGTGCAGGGGAATACCATCGAGATGGATGCGGGGGCGGCGGGGCATGGGACAGGTCGCGAGTCATAGTCATTGTCCCTTCAACGCGCTACAGCGAACTACGGTAGACAGACCTCCTCGATTTAATCGAGCCTGGCCCCTTTGATTTTGATGACTGACCACATGCGCGCGCATGATGCTCGGTTCGCGTCGAAAGACCGCTGTCTAGTCAACCGTGAAGAACCGCTTCTTGATGTCGAAGTGGGTTGGCTTTCCCTCGACGAAGGAGATCGGGTCCGCGGCCGCGTGGTCGGCATAGGTCACAAGGATGTACTCAAGGCTGCGCGGGGTGACGTGAGTGTGCGGCGGCGTGAAATTGTGGAACGTGACGATCTGGGCGACGTCGTTCGGCAGGCCGGCGTCACGGCACCGTACGCCGCCGACCTGGGCGTGCACGAAAATCTTCCCAAGCTCGCTCTTTCGACCCGTTCGGTCCTCGAACTCAACGAGCTTCGAGGCGTCGTGCAGGATCGCGGCAGCGAGCAGCACGTCGTGCCGATAGTCGATGCCCCAGAACTCCTTCAGCGTGCGTGCGGTCGCGAGCGCGTTCTGCACGACATGGCTCGTGTGGTGAGCGAGGTCGTACTTGGGCGGACCGGGAGAAAGGGTCGCCCCGGGTTCGTCCTTCACGAGGCCTGGCGCCTCCGAGATCCGCTCGAAATTGCTCTCTTTCAGGAAGCTGGCGAACACCAGGGTGACCTTCTGCCGGATTTCGTCCGACTCGATCAGTCCGATCTCCGGTATGTCCTCTTGGACGATCTGCATGTCTCGTTCGGTTACCGCCGCAAATGCCGGATGCATGTTGGTCATCGTCATCGCGCCTTCCTCCATACGGCTACGCCGTTCGTTGCGGGGCTTCCTGCTCGAACCGATAGGACCGATAGGGAAATCAGTCGTGCTTCGCTTCAATCCACGCTCAGCTTAGCGACCTTGACGACTTTCGCCCACTTGTCGACCTCGCTGTGCACGTAGGCGGTAAAGGCTTCGGGGGTGCCGCCGACCAGCTCGGCGCCTTCGCCCCCGAGACGACTGCGTATCTCCGGAAGCTCGAGTATGCGGTTCACCTCGGCGTTGATTTTCGCGATGATCGGACGCGGAGTCCGCGCAGGCGCGGCGAACCCGAACCACGATGCTGCCTCGAAACCCGGAAGGCCGCTTTCCGCGATTGTGGGCAGCTCCGGCGCAGCCTGCGAGCGCTTCGCGCTTGTCACAGCGAGGGCGCGCAGCCGGCCCGAACGCGTGTGCGGCAACGTGGGGATCATGTTGGAGAGCGCCACCTGCACCTGTCCGCTGAGAAGGTCCGTGAGGGCCGGGGCGCCGCCTTTGTACGGGATGTGCGTCATGTCCAGGCCGGCTAGCCTCTTGAACAACTCCATCCCCAGATGCTGCGGCCCGCCGCTGCCGGTCGAGGCGTAGTTGAGCTGGCCAGGCTTCGTCTTTGCATACTTTATGAATTCGCCGGTGGTGCGCGCTGGCACGGACGGGTGCACCGCCAGGATGTTGGGTACCGACGATAGCAAAATGACGTATGCGAAATCGCGCCTGATATCGTACCCGAGTTTCGGGTAGAGGGTGGCATTGACCGTATGCACCAGCGCGGGCATGAACAGCGTGTAACCATCGGGCGCGGCGTGCGCCGCCAGCTCCGCGCCGATGTTGGCGCCGCCGCCGGGACGATTGTCGACGACGATCTGTTGTCCCCAAGCCTCGAAGAGCTTCTGGCCGATTATGCGCGCCACCGTGTCGCCGCCACCGCCGGGCGGATACGCCACGATGAGACGCACCGGGCGAGTCGGATAGGCCTGTCCTGAGCCTGTCGAAGTGGCCTGCGCCACAGCCGTGTCGGCAGCCCCTGCGAGGAAGGCGGCGACGATGACGATCGTGACCAGGGCAAGCGAAATGCGTCTATTCATGGCGTCGTCATGTTGGCGTTGAAGGGCAGATTTCCTATGCATAGGGTTCACGCAAAATTAAGGCCGCTGGAAAAGCGGCTCTAAGGAGTTGAGTATGGCGCCCGGCAGGATTTGAACCCACGACTCCCTGGTTCGTAGCCGATACCGCCAAACCAGATCTTCTCCTGCCAGATCAACACCGAACAATCGTGTAATTGGGTCATAGATTTGGCACGAAGTGCTCTGTAAGCCGTTGATACATCTGTTCAGGCCTTTCACGTATGACCCAGCGCCGCGACAAACCAGAAGGATAGGCGTTTTAAACGCTCTTTTTCACCAAACGGCATACTATCGCCGGGCTAGCGAACCGGCAACAGGCCGCGTGAAAATTCACGTGAGCCCCGCCGTTTTCCCCGGAATCTGCGCTTCGCAGCGTCCGATTTCTCTCAATCCGCACGCTGGCACGAGCGCAAGCCAAGCCGAGCCATCGGCTCCAGCCAAAACCACTCCGGGTTTGCGAATCAAGCCGCCTGAAATAGTTCCACGCGCCGCGCCGGCGCGCGCGGTGGCGGCTGCGCCGACAACCCCAGGTGCGTGAGGATGCGCTCGATCACCGTTAGCAGCCTGTCGGACCTGCCTACCGCAGGCAGGCTTAGCATTCGACAGGCTGCTAACAGCAAAGCCGCCCCCATTTTTCCTGAATAATGTCCAATTCCTCAACCGCTTTTGCCTCGTCAGCACGAAGGAACGACGTTTTGACAGTTTCTTGACGACATTTTCCAACTATTCTTAGGGGCGGTTTTGCCTAAGGAGCTTGTCGGAATCAAGTCCGACAAGCTCCTCACAGTTTGGAAAAATCCAACGTCGCGAAGTAATCGTCTATTGTTTCCGCGCGCCGAATCTGCATGACGGAGCCGTCTTCCCGCAACAGCAGCTCGGCGGAACGGAGCTTGCCGTTGTATTGAAAGCCCATCGCGGAGCCATGGGCGCCGGCGTCGTGGATGACGAGCAAGTCGCCGGCATTGATTTCGGGGAGTTGCCGGTCAATCGCGAACTTGTCGTTGTT